>NZ_CP066171.1:905487-1207316 GCF_028867705.1 Thermoleophilum album
CACATTCCTGGCCACACCGACGGCATGCTCGCGTTCGTCGTCGACGGGGCGGCGTTCTGCGGCGACACGCTGTTTCGCGGCTCGGTGGGCGGGGTGCGCGCGCCGGGCGCGAGCGGCTACGACGACCTGCGCCGCTCGATCCTCGAGGTGTTGCTCGTCCTTCCTCCAGACACTCGTCTCTACCCTGGCCACAGCGACCCCACGACCGTCGCCGAGGAGCGCGAACACAACCCGTTCGTGCGCGTGTGGCTAGGGAAGGATCGGCCCGACGGACGGCGCTGCCGCGTAGCCGGCGAGGAAGCCGAGCTCGTCGTTCTCGCTCGCGACTACGACGGCGGCTACAAGGCGTGGGTGCGGCTCGGTCAGGAGCGGCGTGACGAGATCGTCCCGGGCAGCATCGTGGAAATCGAGGCGTGACGGTTAACGAGGGATGACGGTCTACCTGCCCGACGGCGCGGCGCTCGAGCTCGCCGACGGCGCGACTGGCGCCGACGCAGCGCGAGCGATCGGGGCCGGCCTTGCGCGCGCTGCACTTGCTGTCCGTGTCGAACGCGCGGGCCGGCGGTTCGTGCAGGACCTAGCCCAACCGCTCGCGGATGGCGACCGCATCGAAATCCTCACCGAGCGCAGCCGCGAGGACGGCATCGGGCCGTTGTGGCTGATCCGCCACGACGCCGCTCACGTTCTCGCCGAAGCGGTGCTCGAGCTGTGGCCCGGGACGAAGGTCGCGATCGGGCCTCCGATCGACGACGGCTTCTACTACGACTTCGAGTTTCCGGCCGGTGTCTCGGTGTCGGTCGAGGATCTGCCGGCGATCGAGGAGCGGATGCGCGCGCACATCGAGGCCGATGAGAGGTTCGAGCGCATCGAGCTGCCAGCCGCGGAAGCCCGGGCGCTGTTCGAGCGCGAAGGGCAGCCGTACAAGGTCGAGCTGATCGACGATCTGGTGCGCGACCAGGGGGTCGAAACGGTGTCGCTCTATCGCAACGGCCCGTTCCTCGACCTCTGCCGCGGACCGCACGGGCCGTCGACGGGGCGAATCGGTGCGTTCAAGCTGACCGCCGTCGCCGGTGCCTACTGGCGCGGCGACGCGGGCCGCCAACAGCTCACACGCATCTACGGCACTGCCTTCTTCCGCAAGCGCGACCTCGACCGCCACCTCGAACTGATCGAACTCGCGAAGGCGCGCGACCACCGCCGGCTCGGACGCGAGCTGGGTCTATTCATGCTCTCGGAGCTGTCGCCCGGATCGACTTTCTGGCTACCGCGGGGCACCGCGCTCTGGAACGAGCTGACCCGTCTCTGGCGCGAGGAGAACCAGCGCCGCGGCTACCTCGAGGTGCGCACCCCGATCCTCTACGACGTCGAGCTGTGGAAGCGCTCCGGCCACTGGGACAAGTTCCGCGAGAACATGTACTTCACCGAGGTCGAGGGTCGGGCGATGGGGCTCAAGCCGATGAACTGCCCGGCGCACATCCAGATCTACCGCCGCGAGCGCCGCTCCTACCGCGACCTGCCGCTGCGGTTGGCCGAGCAGGGGCTTGTGCACCGTCACGAGCCGGGCGGGACGCTGCACGGGCTGTTGCGCGTGCGGCACATAACCCAGGACGACGCCCACATCTTCTGTCGTCACGAGCAAGTTCGCGACGAGGTGCTGGGCTGTCTGGCGTTCGCGTTCGATCTCTACGAGCTGTTTGGCTTCGAGCCGCGCGCCCACCTATCGACCCGTCCCGAGCAGCGGATCGGTAGCGACGAGCTGTGGGATCAGGCAGAGGCGGCGTTACGTTCGGCGCTCGAGGCGCAGGGGCTCGACTACAAGGTCGATCCTGGCGAGGGCACGTTCTACGGCCCGAAGATCGATCTGCACATGACCGACGCTCTCGGTCGCAGCTGGCAGCTCGGCACGATCCAGCTCGACTACCAGATGCCGGAACGCTTCGACCTCACCTACGTCGGCGAAGACAACGCCGAACACCGGCCGGTGATGATTCACCGCGCGCTGATGGGGTCGTTCGAGCGCTTCATCGGCATCCTGATCGAGCACTACGGCGGCCACTTTCCGTTCTGGCTAGCGCCGCTGCAGGTCGCGGTGCTGCCGATCGCCGACCGTCACGTTCCCTACGCGCGCGAGGTCGCCGCGCAGCTGGCGGGCGCCAGCCTGCGTGTCGAAGTCGACGAGCGCAGCGAGTCGGTGCGGCGCAAGATCCGCGACGCCGAGCTCGCGAAGGTGCCCTACATGCTCGTCGTCGGCGACGAGGAGGAGCGCCAGCGCACAGTGGCGGTCAGACGCCGCGGTCGTGGCGACGCCGGCTCGGTCGAGCTCGCTGCGTTCGTTCGCGAGCGCGCCGACGCCTACGCCCGTCGTGCGCGCGACTAGCTGCGCCGGTGCGGCCCGCGACCGGAATGCGCGCGACGGGCGTACCACCGGCGCTGCGCGCGGTTATACTCGCGCCCGTTGATGCAGGGCACGACACCTCGAACCAACCGTCGCCGCCGGCGGCGCGTCGCCGTGCCCCTCGCGAGCCTCTAGTGCGAGTGTTTCCGACCAGTAACCGCTCCCCGATCGCCTAGTGCCGGTCCCGAAGAAGTTCGATCGGCGTCCGCCCGAGCGCGACGAGACGCGCATCAACGAGCGCATCCGGGTGCCGCAAGTCCGGCTCGTCGACGAAAACGGCAAGCAGGTCGGCATCGTGCCGACCGAGGACGCTTTGCGCTACGCGCGCGAGCGCTCGCTCGATCTCGTCGAGGTCGCACCCCAGGCGCGGCCTCCGGTGGTGCGGGTGCTCGACTACTCGAAGTACCGCTACGAGCAGGAGCAGAAGCGCAAGGCGGCCCGCCGCCACCAAAAGCAAGTCCACGTGCGCGAGATCAAGCTGCGACCGAAGATCGCGCCGCGCGACTACGAAACGAAGATGGGGCACGTGCGCCGCTTTCTCGAGCGCGACGACCGCGTCAAGGTGACGATCATGTTTCGCGGCCGCGAGCAGACCCACCCTGAGCGCGGCGAGGCGCTGCTGCGCAAACTCGCCGAGGACGTAGCCGATCTCGGGGTCGTCGAGCAACAGCCGGCGCAGGACGGGCGCAACATGACGATGCTGCTCGCGCCGCAAAAACGCAAGGATCGCGCGAAGTCTGCTTGAATGGGCGGTCGCGATGGCGAAGCTGAAAGCCAAGACGCACTCCGGCGCCAAGAAGCGCTTCCGCAAGACCGGTAGCGGCAAGCTGATCGGTCGCCACGCGATGACCAGCCACAACCTCGGCAAGAAGCGTCCGCGGCGCAAGCGCCGCCTCGGCAAAGATCTCGTCATCGCCGACCAGGACCGGCGCACGGTCAAGCGTCTGCTCGGCGTCTAGGGGCAAAGCGGTGCGTATCAAGCGTTCCCTCCACGGCAGGAAGAAGCGGCGCGCGACGCTCGAGCGCGCCAAGGGCTATCGCGGCCAGGCGAAGAGCAGCTATCGCCGCGCCAAGGAGGCGCTGCTCAAGGCCGACCGTTACGCGTACCGCGACCGTCGCAACCGCAAGCGCGATTTCCGGCGGCTGTGGATCGTGCGTATCAACGCTGCCGCGCGCGAGCACGGCATGAGCTACAGCGTTTTCATGCACGGGCTGAAGCGCGCCGGCATCGAGCTCGATCGCAAGGTGCTTGCCGACATCGCAGTGCACGACCGCGACGCGTTCCGACGTATCGCCGAGGCGGCCCGGGAGGCAGCCGCAAGCTGACGCCGGCTGCGTCGACCAGCGGTCTTTTTCCCGGGGCGCCTGGCGAGGGCGCCCCGTCGCGTTTCCAGGGCCGGAAAAGGTGATCACGTCGCCGCAAAACCCCACGTTGAAGCTCGTTCGCAAGCTGCGCCAGCGCCGCTGGCGCGAGCGCCTCGACATGTTCGTCGCTGAGGGCGAAGACCTTGTCGAGGCCGGCAAACAGGCGCGCTGGGAGCTCGTCCACGAGCTGCACGCCGGGCGCGACGTCGCGCCCGAGCTCCTCGCCGCGGTGAGCGAGCTCGCTTCCGGCACGCGCGTGCTGGCGATCTTCCGGCGCCGCTGGGCCGCACCCGACGCACGACCGCTGCGACTGTTTCTCGATGGCGTGCGCGACCCCGGCAATGTCGGTAGCTGTCTGCGCTCAGCGTACGCGCTCGGCGACGCCCAGGTCGTGCTCGCGCCGGGCAGCGCCGATCCGTTCGCCCCCAAGGCGGTGCGCGCCTCGATGGGCGCGCTGTTCCACCGGCCGCCGGCGCTCGCTGCCGAACCGCCGGCGGGACGGTTGGTGGTGCTCGACGCGCACGGCTCAACGCCGCTCTGGGAGTGCGATCTGACACCGCCGCTGACGCTCTGCGTGGGTGCCGAGCGAACC
Organism: Thermoleophilum album; assembly: GCF_028867705.1. Classification (GTDB taxonomy): domain Bacteria; phylum Actinomycetota; class Thermoleophilia; order Solirubrobacterales; family Thermoleophilaceae; genus Thermoleophilum. The sequence continues at coordinate 909,840 of NZ_CP066171.1, forward strand.
GGTGTGACGCCGGCGCTGCGGGCGCGGGCGGACGAGGTGGCGAGGATCCCGGTGTGCGGCGACTCGCTGAACGTGGCGATGGCCGCGACCGTCGCGCTGTACGAGGCAAATAGGATGGCGACGCGTGAGCGGCACGCTTGAGGACACCGACTTCGACGCGCTCGTCGCCGAGGCGCGCGGCGCCGTCGCGAGCGCCGAAAGCCTCGCCGAGCTCGACGAGCTACGCGTTCGCTTTCTCGGGCGGCGCTCGCAGCTCGCGACGGTGCTGCGCTCGATCGGCTCGCTTCCCGCCGAACGGCGCGCCGAGGTGGGCAAGCGCGCGAACGCGGCGCGCGTCGAGCTCGAGGAGCTCTTCGCTCGCAGGCGCGACGAGCTCGAGCGCCGCGAGCTCGAGCAGCGGCTCGCCCAGGACCGCGTCGACGTCACGCTGCCGGGCGACCCGTCCACCCTGCCCGGGCGGCTGCACATCGTCACCGAAACCAAGCGCCTGCTCGAAGACACCTTCGTCGGGCTCGGCTTCCAAGTCCTCGAAGGGCCCGAGGTCGAGTACGACTACTACAACTTCACCGCCCTCAACATCCCGCCCGGGCACCCGGCGCGCACCACGATGGACACCTTCTACCTCGACGGCGAGGTCGTCCTGCGCACCCACACCTCGCCCATGCAGGTGCGCGCGATGGAAGCGCAACCGCCGCCGCTTTACGTGGTCGTGCCCGGGCGCGTCTACCGCCGCGACTCGGATGCGACCCACACGCCGATGTTCCACCAGCTCGAGGGGCTCGCTGTCGACGAGGACATCACCCTCGCCGACCTGCAGGGCGTGCTCCTCGAGTTCGCGCGCGCCGTGTTCGGGCCCGAACGCGAGATTCGCCTGCGCGCCGGCTACTTCCCGTTCACCGAGCCGAGCGTCGAGGTAGACGTCTCGTGTTTCGCCTGCCCGCGCGACGGCAGCGCCTGCCGCATCTGCAAGGGGTCGGGCTGGATCGAGATCCTCGGTGCGGGCATGGTCGACCCAAACGTCTTCGCCTTCGTTCGCGACAACGGCTACGACCCCGAGCGAATCCAGGGCTTCGCGTTCGGGCTCGGCATCGACCGCATAGCGATGCTCCGCTACGGGGTGCCCGACCTGCGTCTTCTGTTCGAAAACGACGTTCGCTTCCTCGAGCAGTTCGGCGTATGAGAGGCGTGTCGCAAACAGGCTCGAGAGGTATGTCGCCAACAGGTTCGCGTGGCGTGTCGCAAGCGGTGCCGTCGAGCGCCGCGGAGGCGCAGGAGGTGGGGGCGTGAGAGTTCCGCTCTCTTGGCTGCGCTCCCTCTGCGACCCCGGGGTCGGGAGCGGCGAGCTCGCAGAGCGGCTCTCCCTCGCCGGTCTCGAGGTCGCGCGCGTCGAACGTTTCGGCCTGCCGCGCGACGACGGGTACGTCGTCGGGCGGGTCGAGGAGGTCGCCGCTCACCCCAACGCCGACCGCCTGCGCGTCTGCCGTGTCGACGTCGGCGGCGAGCGGCGCACGATCGTGTGCGGAGCGCCGAACGTGCGAGCAGGGCTGCTCGTGCCGGTGGCACTGCCCGGTGCGGTGCTCGCCGACGGGCGCGAGCTGCGCGCCGCCGAGCTGCGCGGCGTTCGCTCCGAAGGCATGATCCTCGCCGAGGACGAGCTCGGTCTCGGCGACGACCACAGCGGGATCGTCGAGCTCGCCGCCGGCGGGGCCGACGACGGTCTCGCCCCCGGGCGGCCGCTGCGCGAAGTGGTGCCGTTGAGCGACGAGGTGCTGGAACTAGAGGTCTCGCCGAACCGTCCCGACTGTCTTGGTGTGCTCGGTGTGGCGCGCGAGGTTCACGCGCTCTGGGGCGCGCCGCTCGACGACTCGCCGCTGCGCTGGGAGGCGGTCGCCGACCGCGAGCTCGAAGAGGCGAGCGCGGTAGCGAGCGTGACCGTGAGCGAAGACGCCGCCTGCCTACGCTTCGCGGCCCGCGTCTTCGAGAACGTGACAGTCGGCCCGTCGCCGCTTTGGCTTCGCCAGCGGCTTTTGGCCTGCGGGATGCGGCCGATCAACAACGTCGTCGATGTCACGAACTACGTGATGCTGCTGCTCGGGCAGCCGCTGCACGCCTTCGATCTCGCGCGGCTCGCGCAGGCGCGGATTGAGGTGCGCCCGGCACGCGGTGGCGAGCGCATCACCACCCTCGACGGCAACGAGCGCGAGCTGCCGCCAGGGACGACGCTCGTCTGCGACGGCGAAGGTCCGGCCGCGATCGCCGGCGTGATGGGCGGGGAGCGCACCGAGGTGCGCGCCGAGACGACCCGCGTGCTGCTCGAGTCGGCGACGTGGGTCGGCTCCGACATTCTGCGCAGCGAGGCGCAGCTCGGTTTGCGCACCGAAGCCAGCGGTCGCTTTGAAAAGCAGCTCCATCCCGAGCTCGCGGCCGTGGCGCTAGCGGCCGCCTCGCGCCTGCTCGTCGAGCTCGCCGGAGCGCGCCTACGACCCGGAACTATCGACGTCTACCCGCGGCCGGCCGAGCGGCGAACGCTGCGGCTGCGTCCCAGCAGGATCCGTGACCTTTTGGGGCTCGAGGTGCCGCAGGAGCGCTCGCGCGAGCTGCTCGCCCGCCTCGGCTTCGAGAGCTCGCCGCGTAGCGACGGCGAGCTCGTCGTCACCGTTCCGTGGTGGCGCGACGGCGACGTTCAGCGCGAAGTCGACCTCGTCGAAGAGGTCGCCCGGGTGCACGGGCTCGACAAGCTGCCGACGACGCTGCCGGCGCGGCGCAACGCGGTCGGCCGCCTCAGCGACGCCCAGCGGTTGCGCCGCCGGGTCGAGGACTTCCTGCGCGACCGCGGGCTCTTCGAAGCGATCAACTTCAGCTTCACCTCGCCCGAGCTGCTCGAGGCGCTCGGCCTCGCCGACACAGCGCTGGCGCTCGAAAACCCGCTCAGCGAGGAACAGGCGCTGCTGCGGCCGCTGCTGCTCCCCGGGCTCGTCGACTCCCTGCGGCGCAACGCCGCGCGCGGGCGTCCCGACACCGCGCTGTTCGAGATCGCCCGCACCTTCACTGGTCCGCTGCGCACGGTCGCCGGGCCGCCGCGCGGCCGCGAAGCCGCCAGCGAGCGCCTGCATGTCGCCGCCGTCGCCAGCGAGCTGCGCGCGCGCGGCTGGCGCAGCGGTGCCGTGGCCGGCGACTTCTTCGCCGTCAAGGCCCTGGTCGAGGGCGTGCTCGCGTGTGCACGTGCGGACGCCGACTTTCGTCCCACCGCGCGGCCGTTCCTGCACCCCGGTCGCAGCGCCGCGGTCGTGGTCGAGGGGGAGGAGATCGGCTTTCTCGGCGAGTTGCACCCGACCGTAGTCCGCCGTCTCGACCTCGCCCAGGCTGTGGGCCGCGAACCGACCGTCGCTGCGTTTGAGCTCGATCTCGGTCGGCTCGCCGAGCACGCCGCCCAACGCCGCGCGACGTTCGCGCCGCTGCCGGCGTTCCCGGCCGTGGTCGAGGATCTCGCGGTCGTCGCCCGCGACGACCTACCCGCCGCCGAGCTTGTCGCGGCGGTACGGCGCGCCGGCGGCGAGCTCATCGAGCAGGTGTCGATCTTCGACGTCTTCCGCGGCGCGCAGATCCCCGCCGGCCACCGCTCGGTGGCGATGCGGATCGTGCTGCGCGCACACGACCGCACCCTCACCGAGAGCGACGCGGCCGAGGTACGCGAGCGCGCGATCGCCGAACTCGCCGCGCTGGGAGCGTCGATCCGTGGCTAAGCAGACCCCCTGCGCGGTCGTCGGCGCCGCCGGTTTCGCTGGCGCCCTCTGTGCCTACCTAGTCGCACGCCATCCGCACCTCGAGCTGGCGATCGCCTGCGCACGCAGCGACGCCGGCAGCCGTCTCGACGAGCTCTACCCGCGCTACGGCGTGACCGCCGAGCTGGTTGAGTTCGACCCCGACCGTGTCGCCGCGGTGGCCGAGGCGGCACTGGTGGCGCTGCCGCACGCCGCCTCGGCGCCGGTGGTGGCCGAGCTCTTGGCGCGCGGCCTGAAAGTCGTCGACCTGTCCGCCGACTTTCGGCTCGAGCTCGACCGCTACAGGCAGTGGTACGGCGAGCATCCGCACCCCGAGCTTCTCGCCGATGCGGTGTACGGGCTTCCCGAGGTTTACCGCGACCGGATCCGCGGCGCGCGCCTTGTCGCGGCCCCCGGGTGCTACCCGACAGCCGCCCTGCTTGCGCTCTGGCCGCTGCGCGACGCTGTGCGCAGCGTCTTCGTCGACGCGAAATCTGGCGTCTCGGGCGCTGGCCGCGAACCGACCGCGGCGACGCACTTCGTTTCGGTCGCCGAGAACGTGAAGCCCTACAAGGTCGAGGGTCACCGCCACAGCGCCGAACTCGAGCAGCAGCTCGGACCGCAGGTAGCGGTGACGTTCGTGCCGCACCTCGTGCCCGTCGACCAAGGTCTGATCGCCACCTGTTACGCCGAGCTCGCGCGCCCGCTCGACCGCGACGAGGTAGTCGCCGCTTACGAGCGCGCCTACGGCAGCGAGCCGTTCATCGACCTGGCGGCCACCGCTCCAGGCACGCGCGACGTGCGCGAAACCAACCGCTGTCGTGTCTACGCCACCGTCGATCGGCACGGCCGCGTCGTCGCCTTCGGGGCCATCGACAACCTCTGGAAAGGCGCGGCAGGCCAGGCGGTGCAGTGCCTGAACCTAATGCTCGACCTTCCCGAGGAGGCGGGGTTGCGCTAGCGGTGGCCGCCGGTCGCGACGACAGGAGCGAAACCCAGGCGCCCACCGGCCACACGCAAGCTGGCTTTTTCCGATCGCGCTGGGTGGCGCGCCCGCCGCACGTGCGCGAAGCTGCCGCGACCGCGCTGCCGTGCGGCTTTCGGGCGGCGGGCGTGGCGGCCGGCATCAAGGGCGGAGGAGAGCTCGACGTCGGGCTGCTTGTGTGCGACAGCGACAGCGCCGTTTCGGCGGCGCGCTTTTGTCGCAACGCCGTCGTGGGTGCGCCGATCACCGCCTCCCGCGAAGCCGACCTCGAGCGGCTGCGAGCGGTCGTCGTCAACTCCGGCAACGCCAACGTGGCGCTCGGCGACGAGGGGCTCGAAACGGCGCGCGCCGCGCGCCGGGCGGCCGCCACGGCGCTCGCTGTCCCCGCCGATCGCGTCGCCTGTGCCGCGACCGGCGTGATCGGCCGGCCGCTGCCGCGCGACCGGCTGCTCGCGGGCATCGCGCACGCCGCTAGCCAGCTCGCAGCCGACAGCGACTCCTTTTCGCGGTCGATCGTCACCACCGACCGCTGGCCGAAGCGCGCCTGTCTCGAAGTCGACCTGCCCGGCGGCACCGTCCGCCTGGCCGCGCAGGCGAAGGGCGCGGGGATGATCGCGCCCGACTTCGCGACGATGCTCTGCTTCTGCGAGACCGACGCGCGCGTCGCTCCCGAGGCGCTCGACCTGCTGACCACCGTGTGCGTGCGCCGCTCCTTCGACCGCATCTCGGTCGACGGCCAACTGTCGACCAGCGACAGCGTCTTCGTGATCGCCAGCGGCGCGAGCGCCGTCGACGTCGCGTTTGAGAGCGAAGCGGAGGTGCGCCTTGGCGAGGCGCTCGACGCGCTCTTCCGGCAACTGGCGCTCGAGATCGTCGCCGACGGGGAGGGGACGACGCGGGTCGCGCGGCTCGTCGTGCGCGGTGCGCCGGAGCTTGTCGAGCCGGTGGCGCGCGCGATCGCCGGCTCGGCGCTGGTGAAAACAGCGCTCGCGGGCGGCGACCCGAACGTCGGCCGGATACTGCAGGCGGCCGGCCAGGAGCTCGCCCGCCACGGGGCTCCGGGCGTCGTCGACATCGACATCGAGGGTGTCGCGACGGTCAGCGCGGGCGTTGCGTTGCCGCTGGAGGGGCGGCTGCTCGGCGAGTTAGAGTCGGCGTTCGCGCGCCCCGAGGTCGAGATCGAGGTGCGCGTGCCAGGGAGCGGCGGCGAGACCGAGCTTTTCTTCAGCGACCTGGGTCACGAGTACGTGCGCATCAACGCCGAGTACACGACGTGAAAGGGGAGAAGACGGCAGCTCAACACGCTCCGGGGGGGCGCGACGTCGCCACCCTGCTCGAGGCGCTCCCCTACATCCGCCAGTTCCACGGGCGCACGGTCGTGATCAAGTACGGCGGGGCGGCGATGACCGACGCCGATCTGCGCGAGGAGTTCGCGCGCGACGTCGTGCTTCTCAAGTACGTCGGGATGAACCCGGTCGTGGTACACGGCGGCGGGCCCGAAATCACGCGCTACATGGAGCGGCTCGGGCTCGAGGTGCGCTTCGTCGACGGTCTGCGCGTCTCCGACGAGCAGACCGTCGAGGTGGCCAAGATGGTGTTGGTCGGCAAACAGAACAAGGACATCGTGCTGCGCATCAACCGGCACGGCCAGCCGGCCGTCGGTCTTTGCGGCGACGACGGTCTGCTCTTCCGCGTGCGCAAGCAGCTCGGACCGGGCGGCACCGACATCGGCTTTGTCGGCGAGATCGAGAGCGTCGACACCGAGGTGCTGGCCGACATCGCCGAGAACTTCATCCCGGTCGTCGCGTCGGTCGGGTCGGACAGCGAGGGGCGCTCATACAACGTAAACGCCGACGCTGCGGCCGGGGCGGTGGCGGCCGCGCTCGGCGCTTACAAACTGGTGTTTCTCACCGACGTCGAGGGCTGGCGTCGCGACCCTGACGATCCGCAGACCAAGATCTCGGAAGCGACCGTAGCTGACGTTCGCGCCCACCTCGGCGAGGTCGGCGGTGGCATGCGCCCGAAACTGGAGGCGTGCGTGCGCGCGATCGAGGCGGGCGTCGAGAGCGCCCACATCATCGACGGCCGCGTGCCCCACTCGCTGTTGCTCGAGCTCTTCACCGACACCGGTATCGGCACCAAGATCACCGCCGGCGAAGACTCTGCAGCCGGCGCTAACGGGTAAGGGCGTCGCCGTGAGCGGTATCTCCTCGCCGGCCGCGGCGCTCCTTCCGACCTACCGTCGCTTCGACGTCACGTTCGTCCGTGGCAGCGGCGCGCGGCTGTGGGACAGCGACGGCAACGAGTACATCGATCTGCTCGCCGGCATCGCAACCGTCCAGCTCGGGCACTGCCACCCGGCCATCGTCGCTGCCCTCGAGCGGCAGGCGCGGTCGCTGTGGCACGTGTCGAACTTCTTCTACAACCAGCCGATGGTCGAGCTCGCCGAGCGGCTAGTTACGCGCTCGCTCGGGGGCGGCGTCTTTTTCACCAACTCGGGTGCCGAGGCGATCGAGTGCGCCCTCAAACTCGCGCGCCGCCACCGGCCGCGGGGCGAGTTCGTGGTGCTGGAAGGTGGCTTCCACGGGCGTACGTTCGGCGCGCTGTCGGCGACGCCGCAACCGTCGAAGCAGGAACCGTTCGCGCCGCTCGTGCCGGGCGTCCGCGTCGTTCCGCGCGACGACCCCGAGCGGTTGGCGGCGAGCGTCGACGAGCGCTGCGCTGCCGTGCTGGTCGAGCCGATCCAGGGAGAGGGGGGCGTCCACCCGCTCACACGCGAGCTGCTCGCCGCGGCGCGCGCCGCCTGCGACCGAAGCGGCGCGCTGCTCGTCTTCGACGAGGTGCAGTGCGGGATCGGTCGCACCGGGTCGCTCTTCGCGTACCAGCACGAGGACGTGGCGGTGACACCCGACGTGGTCTGTCTTGCCAAGGGGCTCGGCGGCGGCTTTCCGATCGGCGCTTGCGTCGTCACGCCGGCGCTGCGCGAGACGCTCAGGCCCGGCGACCACGGCTCGACGTTCGGAGGCAACGCGCTGGCGTGCGCGGTCGCCAACGCCGTGCTCGACGTCGTCGACGACCACGCCTTCCTCGCCCGGGTGCGGGCGCGCGGCGAGCGCTTGCGCCGCGGCCTCGCCGAGCTCGGTCTCCACGTGCGCGGACGGGGGCTGATGCTGGCCTTCGCGCTCGACGACGCACCGGCTTTCGTCGAGCGCGCGCTGCACGAGGCACGGCTCGTGCTCAACGCCACCGGGCCCGACACGGTGCGCCTGGTGCCGCCCCTCGTAATCGAAGACGAAGAGATCGACAGCGCGCTCGCCCGCATCGCGAGCCTCCTCGGCTGTTAGGTTGCCGACCCTGATGTCCGTCGACCCTGGCAACGCCAACGCCCGCGACGCGCACGCGCCGGCCGCCCGCCTAGCGAGCTACGAGGCCGCGCCCGGCGAGGTCGGTCGCGTCCTGTTGCTCTACTCGGGCGGCCTCGACACCAGCGTGATGCTCAAGTGGATCCAGGAGGAGTACGGCGCCGAGGTCGTCGCTCTCACCGTCGACCTTGGGCAGCCCGGCGAGGACTTCGAGGTGGTTCGCGGCAAGGCGCTGCAGCTCGGAGCGGTCGACGCGGTGCTCGTCGATGCGCGCGAACGGTTCGCCTACGAGTACGTGCTGCCGGCGATCAAGGCCAACGCCCTCTACGGCGGCGGCTATCCGCTCTTCACCGCGCTCGGTCGTCCGCTCATCGCCAGCATCGCCGTCGAACAGGCGCAACGCTTCGGCTGTGACGCGATCGCGCACGGCTGCACTGGCAAGGGCAACGATCAGGTGCGGATCGAGTCGACGATCCTCGCGCTCGCTCCCGACATGAAGATCGTGGCGCCGGTGCGCGGCTGGCAGATGGGGCGCGAGGAGGAGATCCGCTACGCGCGCGAGCGCGGCATCCCGATCAAGGGCGGCACCGAAGCGCCGCCCTACTCGATCGACGACAACCTCTGGGGACGCTCCTCCGAGGGCGGCAAGATCGAGGACCTTGCCGAGCCCACCCCTGACGACGCGATCACGCTCGTCACCGACCCCCGCCAGGCGCCGGACGAGCCCGAGGACGTGACGATCGAGTTCGAGCGCGGCTGCCCGGTGGCGATCGACGGCGAGCGGCTGGGTCTGGTGGAGCTGCTCGAGCGGGCCACGGCGATCGGTGCGCGCCACGGTGTCGGCATCGTCGACCACATCGAGGACCGCGTCGTCGGCCTTAAGGTGCGCGACCTCTACGAGGTGCCAGCGGCCGCGATCCTGCTGTGCGCCCACCGCGAGCTCGAGAAGCTCGTCTGCACTGGTCTCCAGAACCGGCTCAAGCCTGTGCTCGAAGAGCAGTGGTCGTGGCTCGTTTACGCCGGACTGTGGTACGAGCCGCTGCTCGCCGACCTCAACGCCTACATGGACTCGGTCAACGAGCAAGTTACGGGGTCCGTCACCGTGCGCCTTTACAAGGGGTCGGTGCGCGCCGTGGCGCGCAAGTCCGAGAACGCCCTCTACGACCCGGCCTTGGCAACGTTCGGCGAGTCGGGAGGTTTGTTCTCGCAGCACGCTGCCCCCGGTTTCATTGAGCTGTTCACCTTGCAGTCGCGGATGGCCCACCGCTTGCGCGCAGAGCGCGGCCAGCGCGGCGGCGGGAGCGAGCGATGAGCCGCCTGCACCGCGACGCCTACGCGCTGCTCGGCTGGGTGACGTGGCAGGTCGGTCGGCGCCTGGCGCGCCGCTGGGTCGCACGCCACCGGCGTGCGCTTCTCTTATTCGGAGCGGTGACGCTCGCCAGCGGTGTCGTCGTCGCTGCCGCCAGCCGCCGCGCTCGCTGAGCCCCGATCGTCCGCCTCGCCATCGTGGTGCGAACTGCCGCGCGCTGCGAGCGTCGCTTGCGGGCGCGAGAAACGCGTGCCGATCGTCACGAGTAGGTAGATCACGCCAGCCACCATGAAGAAAGCCGTCGGTTCGCGCTCGTCCGCGAACCCGGCGAGGAACGGCATCGCGATCGCCGCTACCGCCAGCAACAGGTCGATAACCAGGTGCGCCGGGCGCGGCAGCTGGCTGACGAGGCCGGTGGGGCCGTCGGAGCTCGCGGCGACGACGATCATCGCGACGCCGAACGCGAGCGAGATCGCTGTCGCCGCGCCCGACCCATAGTCGAGCACGACGGGCGCCGCGAGAAAGGCGATTCCGCCCACGTACTCGAGCAGCCCGTGCAGGAACAAAGGAATCGGCCCCTGGCGCATCATGGCGCCGATCGTCGCACATTTGCGGTCCGCTCGCAGTCCTATAGTGGCTCGCCGTGGCGCAGCCGTCGTTCGCGCATCTGCACGTCCACTCCGAGTACTCGCTGCTCGACGGGGCCTGTCGCATCGAGCAGATGGCGGAGCGCGCAGCAGCGTTCGAGCAGCCGGCGCTCGGTCTCACCGACCACGGGGTGCTCAACGGTGCCGTCGAGCACTACCAGGCGTGCCACAAGCACGGGATCAAGCCGATCCTCGGTCTCGAGGCGTATCTCGTCGACGACATCAAAAGCGAAGCGCTGCGCTATGAGCGCAACCACCTGACGCTGCTCGCCGCCACCGACGAGGGGTTCCGCAACCTCGTCAAGCTGTCGTCGGCCGGCTTTCTCGAGGGTTACAAGCGCGGCAAGGCGAACGTCGACCTCGACCTGCTCGAGCGCCACGCCGCCGGCGTGATCGTCCTCACCGGTTGTTTGCAGTCGCGCTTCTGCCGCCGCCTCGTCGCCGACGACGTGGCGGCAGCGCGCGCCCACGTCGACGATCTGCTCCAGATCTTCGGCAGCGACAACGTCTACTTCGAGATCCAGCGCAACGGGCTCGACGCGCAGGAGAAGGCCAACGAGGGGATCGTGCGCATCGCGCGCGAGGTCGGGCGGCCGCTAGTGGCGACCGCCGACGTCCACTACCTGCGCCGCGAGGATTACGACAACCACCAGGCGTTGCTGTGCGTGCAGACGAAAAGCACGCTCGCCAACCCCAAGCTGCGCTTCGAGACGAACGAGTTCTATCTCAAGGACTCACAAGAGATGCAGGCCGCCTTCCGCGATCTCCCCGAGGCGGTCGCCGCCACGCTCGAGATCGCCGAGCGCTGCAACGTCGATATCGAGCTCGGCCGCCTGCTTTTGCCGCGTTTTCCGACCCCCGACGGGCGCAGCGAAGCGGAGTACCTGCGCGAGCTAGCTGCAGCCGGGTTGCGCAAGCGCTACGGCGACCCGCCGCCCGCCGAGGCTCGGGAGCGCCTCGAGTACGAGCTCGACGTGATCGAGCGCATGGGCTTCAGCGCCTACTTCCTAATCGTCTGGGACTTCGTCCGTTTCGCCAAACAAAACGGCATCGCGGTCGGTCCCGGCCGCGGGTCCGCAGCCGGCTCGATCGTCTCGTACTGCCTCGAGATCACCGACGTCGATCCGCTCGCCTACGACCTCCTGTTCGAGCGCTTCCTCAACCCCGAGCGGGTGTCGATGCCCGATATCGACATCGACTTCTCGGTGAAGGGGCGGGAGCGCGTGATCGAGTACGTCGCGCAGAAGTACGGGCGCGACCGCGTCGCCCAGATCATCACCTTCGGCCGCATGCTGCCGCGCGCCGCCACACGCGACGCGGCGCGCGTGCTCGGTTACGACTACGCCACCGGCGACCGCTTGGCGAAGCTGATCCCCGAGCCGGTGATGGGCCGCACCAAAAGTTTCGACGAGTACCTAGCCGAGGAGCCCGATCTGCGCCGCGCGTACGAGACCGAGCCCGACGCCCGCCGCATCATCGACACCGCGCGCGGCCTCGAGGGGATCGTGCGCAACAACTCGATCCACGCCGCCGCGGTGGTGATCGCCGACCGTCCGCTCACCGAGATCGTCCCGCTCCAGCTCGCCGAGGACACGCGCGGCGGCGAGCGCCGGTACCGCGTCGTGACGCAGTACTCGATGAAGCCGCTCGAGGAGATCGGCCTTTTGAAGATGGACTTCCTCGGGCTGCGCAACCTCGACGTGATCGAGTCGGCGCTCGACATCATCGAGGAGTCCACCGGCCAGCGGCCGGACATGGCGAAGCTGCCGCTCGACGATCGCAAGACCTACGAGATGCTCGCGCGCGGCGACTCGATCGGCGTCTTCCAGTTCGAGTCGGAAGGGATGCGCGAAGCGTTGCGCAAGGTGCGTCCCACCGAGTTCAACGACCTCGTCGCGCTCGTCGCGCTCTACCGCCCGGGCGCGATGCGGCACATCGACACCTACGCGCGCAACAAACGCAACCCCGAGGCGGTCGAGTACCTCGACGAGCGCCTGCGCCCGATCACCGAGTCGACCTACGGCGTGATCCTCTACCAGGAGCAGTCGATGCAGATCGCCAAGGAGATCGCCGGGTTCTCGGGCGCCGAGGCCGACGATCTGCGCAAGGCGATCGGCAAGAAGCTGCGCGACAAGATGGCGCAGCTCAAGGACCGCTTCGTCGAGGGCGCACGCAAGACGGGCACCGACGAGCGCGTGATCCAGGAGCTGTGGGCGGCCAACGAGGCTGCGGCCGACTACTCCTTCAACCGCTCGCACGCCGCCTGCTACGCGCTGATCTCCTACCGCACGGCTTGGCTCAAGGCCAACTACCCGGCTGAGTACATGGCGGCGCTGATCTCGTCAGTGATGCAGACCAAGGACAAGGTGCCGTTCTTCGTCGCCCAGTGCGACGAGATGGGCATCGAGGTTCTGCCCCCCGATGTCAACGAGTCGGGCCACGACTTCCGCGTCATCCACGAGCCCGGGAACGACCGGCCGGGAAAGATCCGTTTCGGACTCGACGCTGTTAAGAACGTCGGGTCGCAGGCGGTCGACGCGATCATCCGCGCGCGCGAACAGGGCGGACCGTTCCGCTCGATCTGGGACTTCTGTCGCCGTGTCGATCACCGCGCGGTGAACAAAAAAGCGATCGAGGCCCTCATTAAGTGTGGGGCGCTGGACTCGACCGGTGCCACGCGCAGCGGCATGCTCTCGGTGCTCGCGCAAGCCCAGGCCGCCGGCCAGAAGCACCAGCAGGACGCGCAGCTGGGTCAGGCGTCGATCTTCGATCTCGGCGACGCCGGCGGGGATGCGCCCGCCGCAAGCGACGACCCGCCGGTGCCGGCGCTCGCCGACGCGCAGGATCAGATCAACCAGTGGGAGAAGGAAACGCTCGGCTTGTTTTTGTCGAGCCACCCCCTGAAGGAGCTGCGTCCCGCGCTGCGGCTAGCTAGCGACTGCTCGCTTGCCGAGCTTGCGTCGCGCCGCGACGGCGAGGTCGTCACCGTCGTCGGGATGGTCACCGAGCGCAAGCGCATCCGCACCAAGAGCGGCGAACCGATGGTCTTCTGCACGATCGACGATCTCGAAGGCCAGGTCGAGGTGCTCGTGATGGGCTCTTGCTATCAGCAGCACGGCGAGCTGATCGAGCCCGACCGCGTGCTGCTGGTGCGCGGGCGCGTCGACCACAAAGAGGCCGGCGAGACGAAGTTGATCGCGCAGGAGATCAGCGCTTTTGAGCCCTCGCCCGAAGAGGTCGAGCGAGCCCGGCGCGAGCTCGCCGACGATGCCGTCGGGGAGGGGGCCGCGAGCGGGCCAGCGAACGCGCCCGGGGGCGACAGCGCTCGTGGCAGAAACGGCGCGAACGGCAGCGCCAGCGCGAGCGGACGTCGCAACGGCAGCGCGGGCAGGAACGGCGCACGGCCACGCGGCGCTGACGCGCTCGAGCTCGAGCTGCGCGACGTGCCGCGCAGCGCGATCGAGGAGCTGCGCGAGATCCTCTCGCACCATCCGGGCGACCGCGAGGTGCGCGTGCGCGTCGGCGGGCGCGTGCTCGTGCTCGGCGACAAGTGGCGTGTGTCCGGCAACAGCAGTTGTTGTGCCGAGCTCGCGACGCTCGAGGGTCTGGCGATAGTCCGCGCCTGAGTCGTTCTCGTCGCGGCCCGCGGAGCGGGGGTAGACTCGCTGCGTGCAAGCGACGTCGCGGATCGAAGCGCTGCGCGAGTGCCGCCAGTGCTGCGCGTTCTGCGACCGCCTCGTCTACCCGGCGGGTTGCGTCGAGGCGCAGTGCCCCTACCTCTACGTCTACGAGGAAGAGGCGAGCGGGCGCCGCTACATGGGCTGCCTGCACAAGGTTTTCCGCGGCGAGATCGACGTCGAGCTCTTCGAAGAGGCGGAGCGCACGAGCCAAGGGTTCGGGGGCATGCGCCTTGCCTCGCACCCGCTGCCGTTCTGTCGCACCGGCGTCGAGCGCGCCTACTACGGCAGCGGACCCGCGTTCGAGTGCACCAACCCCGACTTCTGGCGTGACCCTGTGCCGCTCGCCGACGAACGCTTCGACCTGCGCGACCGTCTCGACCGCTGAAGCCGCGCGCTAGGAAGCGGACCCGCGCGCGGCCAGCCCCTTCTCGCGCAGTTCGCGCATCAATGCGACGTCGCGGGCGACCGGCGCTTTGCCGTCGACGCCCGGCCCTTCGAAGATCGCCGGCAGACCGTCGAAACGCGGTTCGGAGAGAAACGCTGCGCATCCCTCGCTCCCGAGCTCGCCCTGGCCGAGCGGCGCGTGCCGGTCGCGGTTGGAACCGAGCGGTTCGCGCGAGTCGTTGACGTGCAAGCAGCGCAAGCGGTCGAGACCGACCGTGCGGTCGAACTCGTCGACGACGCGCGCCAGCCGCTCGCTGTCACGGATGTCGGAGCCGCTAGCGAGCAGATGACAGGAGTCGAGACAGACGCCAAGGCGACCGTCACCGCCGCCGAGCTCGAGAAGCCGGGCGAGCTCGTCGAAGTCGCGGCCGATCGTGTCGCCTGCACCCGCGGTGTCCTCGAGCAACAGGGGGCAACGCTCGGACTCGGCTAGCGCTGCGCGGATCGCTTCGCCGACGCGTCGGAGCGCCTCGGGGCGCGGCTCGCCGCGCGCCGACCCAGGGTGCAGCACCACACCGACGGCGTCGATCTGGTCACCCATGCGCAGCGAGTGGATCAGCGAGTCGACCGACTTGCGCCACAGCTCGCGGTCGGCGGCGGCGCAGTTGAGCAGATAGACGGCGTGAATCACCGTCGCCCGCACCGGCCCCTCGGCGACGAGCTCGCGGAAGCGGGCGATGTCGTCCTCCTTCCAGGCCGTCGGCCGCCACTGGCGTGGCGACTGGTTGAAGACCTGGATCGCATCGCAGCCGAGCTCGCGACCGCGCTCCCAAGCTTTGGCGAGACCGCCCGCCGTCGAGACGTGCGCCCCGATTAGCATCCGGCCGTGTCCTTAAAGCGAGCTCCCATGCGCGTCCGCTTCGCGCCGTCGCCGACCGGCGAGCTCCACGTCGGCGGGGCGCGCACGGCACTCTACAACTGGCTGCTCGCGCGAGGGTCGGGTGGCGCCTTCGTGCTGCGCATCGAGGACACCGACCGCGAGCGCTCCACGCGCGAGAACCGTGAGCGCATCCTGGAAGCGCTGCGCTGGCTCGAGCTCGACTGGGACGAGGGTCCGTTCTCCCAAGCCGAGCGCGCCGACCGCCACAACGAAGCGATCGAACAGCTGTTACGTGACGGGCACGCCTACGAGGACGAAGGTGCGGTGCGCTTCCGCGTACCGCCCGGCGAAACGGTCGTCGAGGATCTGATCCGCGGCCCGATCCGTTTTCCTCACGACGCGATTAAGGACTTCGTTATCCGCCGCTCCGACGGCAGTCCGCTCTACAACCTGGCAGTAGCCGTCGACGACCTCGACATGGCGATAAGCCACGTCGTGCGCGGCGACGATCACCTCTCGAACACGCCTCGCCAGCTGATGGTGATCCGCGCTCTCGGGTACGAGCCACCGGCCTACGCCCACCTCCCGCTGTTGCACGGTCCCGACGGCAAAAAGCTGTCGAAACGGCACGGCGCGACGTCGGTCGAGGAGCTGCGCGCGCGCGGCTACCTACCAGAGGCGGTGCGCAACTACCTTGCGCTGCTCGGCTGGGGGCTCGATGATCGCACCACCTTCATCGACACCGAGACGCTGATCGAGCACTTCTCGCTCGCGCGCGTGTCGCGCTCGCCAGCGGTCTTCGACGAGAAGAAGCTGCGCTGGATGAACGGTCACTACCTGCGCAAGCTCCCGCTCGACGAGCTCGTCGAACGGCTCGTCGACTACCTCGACCACGAGGCGATCGTCGCGCGAGACAAGGTCGACCGCGAGAAGCTGAGGCGGGCGGCCGAGGCTGCGCAAGAGAAGCTGCAGACGCTCGCCGACTTCTGGCCATTGGCCGGGTTCGTGCTCGAGCGGCGCGAGCCCGCCCCCGAGCTCGTGGCGTGGTTGGCCGAGAGCGGTGCCCGCGAGCGTCTCGAGCGAGCGCGCGAACGGCTCGCCGCTCTCGACGACTTCTCGGTCGAAGCGATCCAGAGAGCGTTGCGCGCGCTCGTCGAGGAGCTCGGCGTGAAGGGGGCGGCGGTGTTCCAGCCGCTGCGCGTGGCGGTAACCGGGTCGAAGGTGTCGCCGGGAATCTTCGAGTCGCTCGCCGCGCTCGGGCGCGACGAGACGCTGGCGCGCATCGATGCCGTGCTTGGGCGGCTGGCGGCCGCGAGCGTCCGTTGAACTGCCCCGGGCGCTCGCGGGCTCAAGCGCTACGCCGTAGCTGCCGATAGGTCCGGCGACGGGCCCGCGCGGACCGTCGAGCCGCCACCGAAGCACTCGCTCACCAGTGTCGTCGCAGCTTGCAGTGTCTCCCGCCGAGCGTCGCCCGCCGAGGGTCGACCCGGTGGTGCGCGGCCACAACGAGGGACACGGCCGGCGGCTGATCAAAGCTTTCGAGGCGCTCGAGAGCTTCCCTGCGTTGGCGGCGTCGCGCGACCGGGTGCTCGAGGTCGTACGCGACGAGCACGCCTCTACGGGCGAGGTGATCCGTGCGATCGAGTCCGACGTGGCGCTCGTAATCACCGTGCTGCGCATCGCCAACCGCATGGCGGGCAAGAAGCGCGGCCGCATCGCGAGCGTGCCGGCGGCGCTCGAGATCCTCACCCGCGACGGCGTCGCTGCGCTCGCCTCGCGCACGCGCACCTTCGACTTCTTCGAGCGCACACCAGGCTGGGAGGCGGCCCCCGAGCGGTTCCGTTTGCACGCCATCGCCACCCAGGTCGCGGCCGATCGCCTCGCCCGCGAGCTCGAGTATCCCGAGCGCGACGAGCTGCTCTGTGCCGCGCTGCTGCACGACATCGGCAAGCTCGTGCTGATGCACGCCTATCCGGCCTATCCCGACCAGATCCATCGCGGTGCGCGCACCCCCGAGGAGCGTGTCCACCGCGAACGGCGCGAGCTCGGCGTCGACCACGGCGTGGTCGGCGGCGTGCTGGCTCGCCGCTGGGCGCTGCCGACTCGGTTGGCGTCGGCGATCGAGCGCCACCACGCCGACGACGTCTCGGGCGAGGCGGCGCTGGTGCGGCTCGCGGACATGCTCGCCCACTACGCCCACGGGCAGGCGATCACTCCCGGCAAACTGCTCGAGGCGGCGAAGCTGTGCGGGCTCAGCACCAAACAGCTCCGGGCGGTTCTGTACGAGCTGCCACATGGCGGGACGGCCGAGCGGCGCGCGGTCGAGCCCTGCCCGCTCAGTGCGCGCGAGCTCGAGGTGCTCCGGCGCCTCGCTGAGGGCAAGGTGTACAAGCAGATCGCCGCCGAGCTCGGGCTGTCGACGAGTACGGTGCGCACTCATCTGCACAACACCTACGCCAAGCTCGGTGCCGTCGATCGCGCACAGGCGGTGCTGATCGCCACCGAGCGCGGCTGGCTGTAAGGGACGGCGCCTCCCTCGCCTGGCGCTCGGTGCAACCGGCGCGCATGTAGCGCACGCGGTCGCTCGCTCGGGCGCTAGCCGGGCAGCGAGCGCTCCTCCTCGCCGCGGTAGGCGTACGCCGCCTCACGCACCGCGTCGCTCGACTCGAGCCCGGCACCGAGCGCGCCACCGAGCGTCGCCAGCGACCCGAGCAGCCAAGCAAGGCGCAGGTAGTCGCTGAACTGCGCATCTCCGCCAGCCTGACTTGCCAATAGCGACTCGGGTAACAGCAACAGCGCTCCTGCGAGCGCTAGCACAAAAAGCGTCCCATAGAGGACGATCGTGCCCACCGCCACGGTGAGGGCGGTGGCGGCGTTGAAGAGCGCCGCCTCGTCACGGGCGTGGCGGCTCGGTGCGCGCTCCCACAGCCCGTGGGCGACGACCAGCGTCGTCGACGTGACGGTGACCGAAAGGAGCGAGAGGGCTAGCAGCCGTGGCGTCGACAGTCGATCTGCGATCGCCCAGATGTCGGGGGTGACCAAGCTGAACGCGATCGCAGCTAGCGAAGCGACGACCGCGCGATAGAGCCGCAGCGCCAGCCGCCAGGGACGGTTGGCGCGCACCATGCCGAGCAGCAGACGGAAGCGGCCCGGTGAAGCCAGCGACACCCAACCGGTGTCGGGATGCGGTCCCTCGGTGTGGAGCTCGACCAGCTCGTCGAGCCAACGGCGCATGCGCCGTGCCCGGCGCTGTTCGCGACGCTTGTGCGCGCCGTCGCGGGTCGCCGCACCGACGCGCTCGCCAAGCAGCGCATCGACGAGCGCGTTGAGTGCGCGCTCGACACCGCGCCGCAAGCCCATCGGGCCGATCGCCGGCACCGACACGACCGCGACGCCGTGGGTGGGGCTCGCGTGCCAGACGACGGGTCGGCCTCCGATCCGCAGTGGCAGGTCGGTGAGCACGACGGCGAGTTCCCAGTCACCTTCCAGCAACCGCCGGCGGGCCTCGGCGACGAGGTCGGACGCGGTCGCTGGTGGGGCGACGAGGGCGTCGGGCAGCACCGGCACTTGCCAATCGAAGTGCGGGTAGCGCTCGGCCAGCAGCGTGCGTAGCGGCTCGGCAAGCTCGACCGCCAGCTGGTGGGGGAGCCCGGGGGCAGCGATCAGACCAAGCTGCGCACACCGGCGCTCGGTGGGTCTAGCGCTTGTGGCTGCGCTGGCGCCGCTCGTGCGGCTCACGCTCGCGTTGCTGGCAGCGGGCGCAGGGCTGCTCGCGCCCGCGTTTCCAGGCGGAACCGCATCCCCATCGGTCATCGGGCACTAACACGCGCCGCAGCGCGCCCCGCTTCGGCTCGTCGGCGAAGCCACACAGCCGCGCCGACAAGCGCGCCGGCGGTGTCGATAAGCCAGTCGCGAACCGTGCCGGCGCGTCCGGGAACGAACGTCTGGTGGTACTCGTCGCTTGCGGCATATGCCGACGCCAGTAGGACCGCCACGACAGCCGATGTCCGTAGCGCCAGCGCACCGCTGCCCGTAAAAGCGCGGCACCACAGCCACGCAAGCACGGCGTACTCAAGAAAGTGCACGATCTTGCGGCCGACGAAGTCGATCAAGCCGAGGTTCGTGTGCAGGTGCGGCTGGTCGGAAAAGAAGAAGATCAACGCCATCAGTGCTAGCGGCGGAAGCCACAACCCGACAGCCGTGCGGGCACGGACGCGCGCGAAGCGCGCCGGGCCCTTGCTGGGAGCGTGCCCCGGTGCGGTCGGCGCGGAGCTGTGTTGGTCCGTGCGCCGGACCGATCTCGTAGAGTGACTAGCGGTGTTAGTGATCACGACAAAGTCACCCTACGCGGTTCGAGCGCTATGTGAGCTCGCTCTGCGTGCTGAAGAGGGACCCGTGCCGATCGCCGAGATCGCCCGGGCGCGCGACATTCCCGTCCAGTTCCTCGAGAGTCTGTTTTCGATTCTCAGGCGGGGCGGAATTCTGCAGAGCCAGCGGGGTGTGAAAGGTGGCTATCAGCTGGCGCGCCCCCCAGAGGAGATCAACATCCTCGAGGTCGTCGAGCTGCTCGAGGGCGAGATCGGTCAGGGCGCGTCCGAACACGGGCCGCTCTGGGAGGACGTGGTGCGCGCCGTCAAGGACGTCCTGGCAGGACACACGTTGCGCGACGTGGTCGAGCGCGAGGCGCAGCAGGCGGGCGCCACCATGTACTGGATCTAGCGCGGCCAGCGCCAACGCCGCGATGCTGCGCGAACGCTCGACAGGCCGGCCGCCCGCAGCGGTCGTCGACAACCTCGCGCAGCTGATCGGCAACACGCCAATGGTCAGGCTGCGCCGGCTCGACCCCGAGTGCGGCGCGGAGATCGTCGGCAAGCTCGAGGCGTACAACCCGGCGGGCTCGGTGAAGGACCGCATCGGCTGGGCGATGCTCGCCGCGGCCGAGGCCGAAGGCCGGATCGAACCGGGCCGCACGACGATCGTCGAGCCGACGTCTGGCAACACCGGCATCGCGCTCGCCTTCGTGTGCGCCGCCCGCGGCTACCGCTTGGTGTTGACGATGCCGCAGGGGATGAGCCGCGAACGCGAGCGCCTGCTGCGCCTTTACGGCGCCGAGGTGATCGAAACCGAGTCGATGGGTGGCATGGACGAGGCAGTCGAGGAAGCGCGCCGGCTTGCCGAGTCGGGCGACGAGTTCTTCATGCCCGACCAGTTCTCGAACCCCGCCAACCCCGAGGCGCACCGGCGCGGCACCGCCGAGGAGCTTTGGCGAGATCTCGAGGGGCGCATCGATGTGCTCGTCTGCGGGGTTGGAACTGGTGGCACGATCACTGGTTGCGGCGAGCGGCTGAAAGAGCGCAATCCGGCGCTGCACGTCGTCGCGGTGGAGCCGCGCACTTCAGCGGTGCTGTCGGGGCGCCGACCCGGTCCACACCGCATCCAGGGAATCGGTGCCGGGTTCGTGCCACCCGTCCTGAACCGCGAGGTGATCGACGAGGTCGTCACGGTCGCCGACGAGGACGCGCTCGCCACAGCCCGTGCCTGTGCCCGGCGCGAGGGCGTGTCGGTGGGCATCTCGGCCGGGGCGGCGCTGTGGGCCGCGCTGCAGGTCGGGCGCAGGCGCGAATGGCAGGGCCGGACGATCGCGGTGATCCTGCCCGACGCCGGCGAGCGCTACGTGACGACGCCGTTCTTCGTCGAATGATGCGCAAGGGCGCGAAACCCCTTGGGCCTGTGGCACGCTTGCGGCGGGCTGTCGGAGACGCTATCGCGGCGGCACGCGAGCGGGACCCGGCCGCTCGAGAGCTCGGCAGCCTCACGATCCTGCTGACATACGGCGGGGTCCAAGCGGTGCTGGCACACCGCGTGGCGCACGCCCTGTGGCGAGCCCGTGTGCCGCTTGTGCCGCACGCGATCATGCACGTGGTACGGCTCGCGACGGGGGTCGAGATCCACCCGGCGGCGCGGCTCGGCAAGCGTCTCTTCATCGATCACGGTGTCGGGGTCGTGATCGGCGAGACGGCCGAGGTCGGCGATGACGTCACTCTCTACCAGGGCGTCACGCTCGGCGGCACCGGTTTCGCGCGCGGCAAGCGCCACCCCACCGTGCGCGACCGCGTGATCATCGGCTCGGGAGCGAAGGTGCTCGGGCCGGTCGAGATCGGCGAGGGAGCGAAGGTGGGGGCCAACAGCGTGGTTATCCACGACGTGCCGGCTAACTCGACGGTCGTCGGCAACCCCGGTCATCCGGTGCGCGTCGACGGCAAGCGCCCGACCGGCCCTGACGCCGACTGGGCGCACCTGCCCGACCCTGTCGCCGATGCGATCACCCACCTCGCCGAGCGGATCGACACCCTCGAGCGTCTGGTCGAAGAGCTGACCGGGCGGCGCCCGGCCGGCGAGGTGCGGCGCTTCGAGCGTCGGCGCGGGCCGAGCTCCGCCGGCGGCTGACCGCAGCGCAACTCGCTGCGGCACGCAGCGCACGGACGGCGCGCAGCTCGCCGCTGCACGCCGCGGGTGCCGCGGCCGACCGCAGCTAGCGACCGCGCGCCGCGTTATCTATCGGCGTGAGCATCGGCGTGGCAGCTGCGAGAAAAGTGGCGACGGTCGCCTGCGCGCTCTGCCTGACGTTTGCCGCGCTGCCGTCGGGCGCGCACGCCCAGCCGCTCGCGACGGTCTGGGCAGTCGGCGACGGTGCGATCCCCGAAAGCACCGACGACGCCGTCGCTGCGCTCGTCGGAAGCGAGCCGCCGAACGCCTTCCTCTACCTCGGCGACGTCTACGAGCGCGGCACGGCCAGCGAGTTCCAACGCAACTACGACACCGCCTTCGGGCGCTTCAAGGCGGTGACCTATCCGACTCCCGGCAACCACGAGTGGTTGGAGCGCAGCCAGGGCTACGACCTCTACTGGGGGCCCCGTGTCCGCCAGCCCGATGGCGGCCACTGGTACTCGTTCGATCTCGCCGGCTGGCACTTCGTGAGCCTCAGCAGCATGGAAGCCACGGCGCGCGGCTCACCCCAAGAGACGTGGCTGCGCAACGACCTCGCCCGCTACCCCGGCAGCTGCACGGTGGTCTTCACGCACTACCCGCGCTTTTCGGCCGGACCGCAGTACAACACGCCGCGTCTCGAGCCGCTCTTCGCGGCGAGCGCCGGGCGTGCCGTAGCGTGGCTCAGCGGCCACGCGCACAACTACCAGCGGCTGTGGCCGACGCGCGGGATCACGCAGTTCGTCGTCGGCACCGGCGGACGCGCGCCGAGCGCTCCCGATCGCACCGACCCGCGCGTAGCCGCCGCGTTTGGCGGTGTTGCCGGCGCGCTGCGCTTGCGGCTCGGTGTCGGCGAGCTCGCTTATGCGTTCGTCGCGATCGATGGGCGTGTGCTCGACACCGGCACTCTCGCATGCCGCACCCACTCTGCCGTGTCGTCGCGGCTCGTGTGGGTGCTCCCCCGCGACGGCTCTGAGCGGCGCACGGTGCGCCGGCTGGCCGGTCGTGTCGCCTACGCGCGGCGCGTCTCGCTGACGCTCGTCAGGCGGGTCGGCGCGCGCTGCGAGGCGCTCGGCGCCGACACGCGCGGCGCGCTCGTCTTCGCGCGCGCCTCCTGCCGCACGCGCCGCTACGTGCGTCCTAGCTTCAGCCGCGAACCGCTCGCGGCCAGCGGCCGTTTCGACCTCCAGCTGCCGTCGCGCTTGCCGCCGGGCGCCTACCGTCTCACGGTGTCGGCACGCTCGCCGGACGGCCGCCTGTACCGCAGCGACGTGCGCTTCCAGGTGCGTCCCTGAAGCGGCCAGGGTCGCCGCGCACTCCCCCGAGCGGTCACGCTCGCTGCACGCGATCGCTGAAGCGGTTAGTAGAAAACGGTACGCGTGCGGTGGCGCGGCCGCGCCTTGTAGCGGCGGTCCTGCCCGCGGTTCCACAGCCACACATCGATCTCGCGGGGCGGGCGCCCCACGAGCGCGGCCAGTCGCTCGCAGGCACAGACGGCCGCGGCGCGGATCTCCCGCTCGGGCGGGGAGTTGGCCGGAATCGGCTCGCCACGGTCGATCCGTGCGGCGAGCGCGGGGTCGTAGCGAAGCACCCCGTCGACACGGAGCACGTGCGGCACGAGGTTATCGGCGAAGATCGTCAGATCGTCGAGATCTCCGAACGTCGCGACACTGGCGAGAGCGAGGTCGTTGGCCGTGATCTGGGCGCGCTTCCAGAAACCGCGGTCGTCGAAGAACGGCATCGCGCGCGCCAGCGTCGCCGCCAGCCGTTTGGCTGACCCGTCGGCACTCGCGACCACCGCGAGCGGCTCACGCTCCCCGAGGAACGCACCGAGATCCCGCAGCGCCCGCGCGAAAAGTGCCATCAGCGGGTGCTCTGGATCCTGTCCCAGCACATGCGCCACGGTCTCGGCAGAGATCGCGCGCAGCTCGGCGTTCGACCAGGGGCCATGGGCGCGGAAGTGGTCGGCGAGCGCCGAAGCAATCGTGCGGTACCCGGAACGCCCAGGGCGCTTTCGTAGCGTCGGAAACCAACCGGAGCCGAAGTTGATCGCGTCGAGCGTCAGGAGGTACGCGCACACCTCGCTGCGGCCGCCGTCGAGAAAGTGGTCGTCGCTGTCGAGCGCAGGCGGATCGCTGGCGAGCCCTTCCTGCGCCCAGCGCTCAGCGGCGCGCTCGAGCCCGCTTTCGTCGATCGTCACGTAACGAGCTGCCGCGACTATCCCGCGGCAGTAGCGGCGCACCAGCTCGGGCAGATCGTCGCCGGGGAGCGGCGCGTCGCCAGGCGGCGGCAGACCGGGGGCCTCCTCTTGCGCCGAGCCGCGCGCGCGAGCGTGCCGATCGAGCGCCGCCACCTGCCTAGCTTCCGCGCACGCCCGCTACCTCGCGCACACGTCCGCCGTGGCGCAGCGGCGTCACGAACGTCGCGGTGGCGAGTGCCACCAGCGCCGCGGCGGCGAAGGCCGAGGCGGGAGCGTGGTGGTAGAGCGGTAGCCACGCCAGCGGCGCCGCCGCCTGGCCGGCGAACTTGAAGGCCGAAACGAGCGAGGCGGCACCGGCACGGTTGCCGGGAGCGGACTCGACGACGAGGGTGTTGAGCGCGGCCCACATCAGCGCCGAGAAGACGCCGGCCGCAAACCAGAGAGCAGCGAACGCCGCCGTCGAGTCGGCGACGCCGAGCAGCGCCACCGCTGCCGCCGCGAGCGTCGCCGCGGCCGCGGCTACCGGCACGCGACCGACGCGATCGACGAGGATCCCGCCCGGTCGGCCGGCGAGCACACCGGCGGCACCGAACGCAGCGAGCAACAGGCCGCGGTCCTCGGAGCCGAGACCGAAAGCGTCGCCGGCGCGCAGCGCGACGAGGAACGACATGCCCGTGACGCTCATGTAGGCAGCGAAAGCTGCACCCGCGAGCAGTGCGATGCGACGATCGCAAAGCGTTCGCAGGCGCGGTGGCGATCCCGCACGCCGCTGCGCCACGGGCAGCGGTGCTGCCACGGCCAGGGCGGCGCCGACCGCAGCCGGGGCGAGGAAAGCGAGCCGCCAGTCGACCGCCGCGGCGAGACCGCCGCACAGCGGCGAGAGGGTGACGGCCAGCGTTTGCGTGGCCCCGAACGTGCCCATCGCCCGTCCGAGCCGCTGCGGCGGTGTGTGGTCGGCGAGCGCGGCGAGCACGAGCGGCGTCAGGAAGGCGTTGGCAATCCCCTGTCCGGCGCGGGCGGCGAGGAAAGCGCCTAGCGTGGGCGCGAAGGCAGCGGCGAGCGACGCCGCCGCGTAGGCGAGATAGGCGGCACGCACGACCTCGCGCCGGCCGACCCGCTCGCCGATCGTGCCCGAGACGAGCTGGATCGCCGCGAACGGAACGAGGTAGGCGGGAATCGCTGCCGCCACCGCGGCGGTCGAAGCGCCGAACGCCGCCCGCAGCTCGGGCACCATCACGGCGACGATCGCGCCGCCGAAGGGACCGAGGAAGCCGCCGACGTAGAGCGGGAACGTTCGCGCGCGCACGGTGCGCAACCGTACCGCGCCGGAGCGGTGGCCGCCGCCGCGCCGAGATCTATTCTCCGGCTGTGCCAACCGCCGCCGAACCGACCACCGCCGACGCGCCTGCGCTCCTCGAGCGCTTGAACCCCGAACAGCGCGAGGCGGTCGAGCACGGCGGGGGGCCGCTGCTCGTCCTCGCAGGCGCGGGATCCGGCAAGACGCGCGTCCTCGTCCACCGCATCGCGTATCTCCTCGCACGCGGCTTGGCGCGTCCGCACGAGATCCTCGCGATCACCTTCACCAACAAGGCGGCCGGCGAGATGCGCGAGCGCGTCGCCCAGCTGGTCGGACCCGACAGCGCCCGCGCGATGTGGGTGATGACCTTCCACGCCGCCTGCACGCGGATGTTGCGCGCCCACGCCGACAAGCTCGGCTTCACGCGATCGTTCGCGATCTACGACGAGCAGGACTCGCTGCGGCTGGTGCGGGCGTGCGTCGAGGAGCTCGCGCTCGACCCGCGCCGCTACCCGCCGCGTGGCTTGCGCCAGCGGATCTCGGACGCCAAGAGCAAGCTCGTTACGCTCGCCGAGCTGCGCGCCGAACCCGAGCGCTTCGGTGGCGAGGAGCCGCTCGCCGTGTTCGAGCGTTACCAGCGGCGCCTGCACCAGGCGAACGCGCTCGACTTCGACGACCTCTTGGTGCGCTGCGTCGAGCTGTTCGAGCGAGCCCCGGCGGTGCTCGACCGCTACCGCGACCAGTTTCGCTGGATCCTCGTCGACGAGTACCAGGACACCAACCGCGCCCAGTACCGCTGGCTGCGTTTGCTCGCGGGCGAGCGACGCAACGTCTGCGTGGTCGGTGACGACGACCAGTCGATATACCGCTTCCGCGGCGCCGACGTGCGCAACATCCTCGACTTCGAGCGCGACTTTCCCGACGCGCGCGTGATCAGGCTCGAGCGCAACTACCGCTCGACGACGACGATCCTCGAGGCCGCCAACGCCGTCATCGCCAACAACCCCGAGCGCAAGCCCAAGCGCTTGCGCAGCGAGATCGGTGGCGGCGAGCCGGTGCGGGTCGTCGAGTGCAGCGACGAGCACGAGGAGGCGCGTTTCGTCGCCGCCGAGGTCGAGCGGCTCGTGGAAGAGGGCGCCTCGCTCGGCGAGATCGCTGTCTTCTACCGAACCCACGCGCACGCACGCGCGCTCGAGCACGTTTTGCGCGAGCGCGCGATCGCCTACCGCGTGCTCGGCGGGATGCGCTTCTACGACCGTGCCGAGGTGAAGGACGCGCTCGCCTATTTGAGCCTGCTCGTCAACCCGGCAGACGAAGTCGCGTTCCGGCGCGTCGTGAACGTGCCGGCGCGCGGTGTCGGCGAGCGCTCGCAGGCGCGCGTGCTGACGCACGCCCAGACGCTCGGCCGCCCGGTCCTCGAAGTGGCGCTCGACGCCGGGTCGGTGCCCGGTTTGACGGGACGTGCGCGCCGCGGGCTCGAGCGCTTCGCCACGCTGATCGAGGAGCTGCGCGAGCTCGCCGACAGCGGGGCCGGGGTCGGCGATCTGCTGGCCGAAACGCTCGAGCGGTCGGGCTATCTCGAGGAGCTGCGCAACGAGGGCACGTTCGAGGCCGACGCGCGGATCGAGAACCTCGAGGAGCTCGTTTCCTCGGCGCGCGACTTCGAACGCACGAGCGCGAACCCCACCGCCGAGGCGTTCCTGGAGCAGGTGGCGTTGTTCTCCGAGCAGGACCAGCTCGCGCCCGGCGAATCGCAGCTGACGTTGATGACCGTGCACAACGCCAAAGGGCTCGAGTTCGACACGGTTTTCGTCGTCGGCCTCGAGGAGGGTGTCTTCCCCCACCAACGGTCGATCGACGGAGGCGAGGTCGACGAGGAGAGGCGGCTGTGCTACGTCGCGATCACGCGCGCCAGGCGCCTTCTCTACCTGACATACGCGCGCAGCCGCCAGCTGTTCGGTCAGCGCGACTGGTCGTTGCCGAGCCGTTTCCTCGCCGAGCTGCCTGCCGACTGCTGCCGGTGGACGACCGCCGTGGGTGGCGGTGCGCCGGCGTTCGCAGCGTCCACGCGCGCCAGCGGTGGGGGAGGCGCGGGCAGCGGAGAGATCGCTTCCAGCGCCTCGTTCACTCCGCGCGCGGACGGGGCGCGCGAGACCCAGCCGGCACGCAGCTTCGCGGTCGGCGACGACGTCGAGCACGCCAAGTTCGGTCGCGGTGTCGTGATCGGCGTCGGCGGCGATGGAACGGTGCTCGTGCGCTTCGCGGCCGACGGCAGCGAGCGGCGGCTGATGGTCGAGTACGCACAGCTGCGGCGGCTGTAGCCTGCCGCGCCGTGAAGGCAGCAGCGATCGACGGACGTAGCGTCGCCGCGCGTGTGCGCGAGCGGGTGCGCGCGGCGGTTGCCGAGCGCGTCCGCGCCGGCCTGCCGCGGCCGG
The DNA here is from genome assembly GCF_028867705.1 of Thermoleophilum album. Taxonomy (GTDB): domain Bacteria; phylum Actinomycetota; class Thermoleophilia; order Solirubrobacterales; family Thermoleophilaceae; genus Thermoleophilum. The sequence continues at coordinate 937,266 of NZ_CP066171.1, forward strand.
GGCTCGCGACCGTGCTCGTCGGCGACGACCCGGCGTCGGCGATCTATGTGCGGCGCAAGCAAGAGGCTTGTGCCGAGGTGGGCATCGCCGCGTTCGACCACCGCCTGCCGGCTGATGCTGGCGAGGAACGGGTGGCGGCCACGCTCGACGCGCTCAACGCCGACGCGCGTGTGCACGGCGTGCTGTTGCAGTTGCCGCTGCCCGACGGTCTTGACGCTGCCGCACTGATCGATCGCATCGATCCCGCCAAGGACGTGGACGGTCTCACGACCGTCTCGCAAGGGCGGCTAGTGACGGGGCGCCCCGGTCTGCGGCCGTGCACCCCGCGCGGGGTGATCGAGCTGCTCGACGCCTACGGCGTGGACCTGACCGGAGCGGAGGCTGTCGTCGTCGGTCGCTCGGAGCTTGTCGGCCGGCCGCTCGCGCAGCTTCTGCTCGAGCGCAATGCGACGGTAACCGTCTGCCACTCGCGCACGCGCGAGCTAGCGCGCGTCACGGCACGGGCCGATGTGCTCTGTGTCGCCGCCGGTGTGCCGCGCCTGATCGGCGCCGACTACGTCAAACCCGGGGCGGTGGTGATCGACGTAGGTATCCACCGCCTGCCCGAGGGGCTCGTCGGTGACGTCGACTTCGACGCGGTTGCCGCGCGCGCCCGTCTCGTCACACCTGTCCCTGGCGGCGTCGGGCCGATGACGGTGGCGATGCTTCTCGACAACACCTTGCGCGCCGCAGAGGCTGCGACCGCGAAAGCCGCCCCCTGACCACGCTCGCCGCGGACCTCCTGGCGTCCCGAGCGCGAGGACACAGCCAGCCCGACTATGTAACACTGTTCCGTGTAACCATCCGAGGAGGGGGCTGGGTGGCCGACTGGAACGTCGAAGGCAAGGTTGTACTCATCACAGGCGCAGCGCGCGGCATCGGGGCGGCGGCTGCCGAGCGGCTGTCTGCGCGCGGCGCGAAGCTATCGCTCGTAGGGCTGGAGCCGGCGCGGTTGCGAGCGCTAGCCGAGCGGCTGGGCAGCGATCGCGCCGCTTGGTTCGAGGCCGACGTCACCGATAGCGACGCGGTTCAGCGCGCGGTCGCAACCACGGTCGAGCGCTTCGGCGGCTTGGACGTCGTCGTCGCGAACGCCGGCATCCACCTCATCGGCGCCGTGCAAACAGCGCCGCTCGAGCAGCTCGAGCGGGAACTCGAGGTCAACCTGTTCGGTGCGGTGCGCACGGTCAAAGCGGCGCTACCGCACGTAGTCGAGCGGCGCGGGTACGTCCTCGTGGTGGCGTCGCTGGCCGCGGCCGCTCACGCCCCGCTGATGAGCGCGTACGCGGCGTCGAAGGCAGGTGTCGAGGCGTTCACCAACTGTCTGCGCCAGGAGCTCGCTCCCACCGGGACGCGCGTCGGCTGCGCCTACTTCGGCTTCATCGACACCGACCTCGTCCGCCGCAGTTTCGAGCATCCGTCGACCAAGGTCGCCGAGCGAGCGATGCCCGACTTCCTGCGGCGCCCGCTGCCGGTCGACGCGGCCGCGGCGACGATCGAGCGCGCGGTGCGTGAGCGCAGGGCGCGCGTGTGGGCGCCTCGGTGGGTGGGGGCGATGCTCGCGCTGCGCGGGATCTTGCAGCCGCTGTCCGAGCGTCTCGCGGTACGTCGCGGTCACGTCGCCGAGGCGGTGCGGCTGACCGACCCCCGTGTGGTCGCCACCGCGCAGGATCCGCGGCTGGGTATCGCCGTTCCAGCGGGCGGTGACAGCGCCGATGCGCAGACCGCCGAACGGTCGGGGCAGGCGAGCTAGCGCCACCTCGTCAGGTCGGTAGGCCGGGCTCCAGCGCCGCGCGCGGCGGGCAAGCGTCGACGCGCTATGGGAGCGCCCGCGCCACTGTGGCCGGTGCCGGCGGCCCGATCGCGATGCGTTGCGACATCCCGCGCAACGCGCCATGCCTCGCCAGAGCGGCGTAACGGCCAGGGACGGCTGTTGTCACGACGAGTTGCGCGCGCCCGCGGCGATCGCTGCGAGCGCGTGCGCCCGCAAAGGTCACAGCAGCCCCCGCGACGGCCCGGCCGCGCCGAGTGACCCGCACCACCACCTTGGCCTGCCGGCCCACGCCGCCGAACGCGCCCCGCTGGCTGACGAGACGCGCGCTGACCTTCAGCCCCGGTCGTCCACGCGCACGCACGAGGTGCAACATCGCCACCCAGCGCCCGAACGTCGGACGGGTGGCGAGGGGAGCGATCAACCAGTTGAGCTCGCCGCCGAACACACGTGTCGTGACGAGCCCCTCGGACTCGCCGGCGACAGCGTCTAGCGCCACCTCGAGCCGGCGCTCACCGCTCGTGGTGTCGATCGACCAGATCGCGAAGCCCGCGTCTTGGCCGGCGAGGAACAGGCGGCTGCCGACGAACGCGCCGCCCGTGACACCGCTCGGCGGCACCGCGCCCACCAGCCAGCGCGCAGCCCGCAGAGGAGCCCCGCGCGGCGCGGCGTGGGAACGAGCGATCGCGCTCGTACGGTAGGCGAGGAGGTCGCGACCGCTCGACGTCCAGGCGTACTTGCCGCTCGGATCGACCTCCACCCACATCGCTTTCGCGATCTCGCTGCGATCGAGCAGTACCAGGTAGCGCCACGACAGATCGTCGGGATCGGCGACAGCGATAGCGCCCTGGCCACAGGTGTTGCCGCGGCCGGGCACGTAGCACTCGAGTGGCAGCAGGAGGCGACCGCCCCCGGCGCGGTCGAAGGACGGATCGCCGATGTGGTTGAAGCCGTAGGCGGCAGCGACGTCGGCGGGGATTGCTTGGGGACGGCCATCGACGCGCAACCCCTGCCGGGTGGTGCGCCACAACCCCGAGAAGAAACCGGTGAAAAACAGCGACCGCCCGTCGCTCGTCGCGCCCTGCCAGTAGTCGGTCGGGAAACCGCTCCAGCCGGTCAAAAGCCAGCGGCCCGGATCGCGCGGCCCAGGGTCGCCGGCGGCCGCTCGGCGCGCTGCCGGCGCCGACGCTTCAGCTGCCTGCGCGAACACCGACGGCTCGCACAAGGCGCCCAGCGCCACCACCGCGACCGTCGCAGCGATCCGGCTTACCTTGCTGTGTAGCACCGCTCCTCCCTGCGATCGTCCCGCCCGACTGTACCCGCCGCCCGCGGGTAGGCTGCCCAACCGTGCGCCTGGATCGCTTGCGCAGCGGCGAGTGGCTTGCTCTGGGGGCCGCGGTTGCCCTGGTCTGGGCGCTCGTCGCGCTGCCGGCGCAGGGCGAGAGCAGCGCGCTCGCCGAGCTCGGCGTGCGCGACCTCCTCCTGCTTGCCGCAGCGGCGGCGGCGCTGTTCGCATGGCTTGCGACCGCTCTTTCGTCGACCACGCCGCTGCCCGTGGCCGGCACCGCTTGTGCCGGCACCGTGACCTTGATCGCAGCGCTGTTTGCGACCGTGCACCTTCTGACCCACCTCGGCAGCGCCGAAGGCGGCGATTTCGCCACCGCCGCTCTCGTCTGGATCGAGCTTGTCGGCCTGGGCCGCGGGCTCGCCGACGAGCGTCTGGGGTTGCCGGAGGACCCCCGCGACCACACCGGTGCGCGCGCGAGCGCCGCCGTCTACCCGCACGTCGAACGGATCCCCGCCCCATCGCCGACAGCGTCGCCCCCCTCGCCCGGTACCGGCCGCGAGACCTAGACGCACGTAGAATCGCGGGCCGTGATAGAGCGCGACCAGGTTCTGCACGTCGCTCGCCTCGCCCGTCTGCGGCTGAACGACGAGGAGGTGGAGCGCTTCACGCGCGAGCTCGGCACGATTCTCGAGCACGTCGAGCGCATCCAGCAGCTCGATCTCGCGGGCGTGGAGCCCACCAGCCACGTCGTCGAGCTCGTCAACGTTCTGCGGCCGGACGAGCCCGGCCAGTGTCTTGACCGCGACCGCGTGCTCGCACAGGCGCCCGACGCCGCCGAGGGCGGTTTCCGCGTTCCGAGCCCTGGGACGTCCTGATGCAGGAGCTGCTCGCGCTCGACGCCCACGCGCTGATCGCCGCGATACGCCGCGGCGAGCTCTCGTCCCGCGAGGTCTTCGACACCTACCGCGAGCGCGCTGCCAGCGATCCTCTCGGCGCTTACCTGTGGGTGGCCGAGAGCGGACGGCCGGTCGACAGCGCAGCGCCGCTGGCCGGCGTTCCCGTCGCCGTCAAGGACATCTTCTGTGTCGATGGCGTCCCGACGACCGCCGCCTCGCGGATCCTCGAGGGGTACGTGCCGCCTTACACCGCCACTGTCGTCGAACTACTCGAAGCGGCCGGTGCGCCGCTGCTCTGCAAGACCAACATGGACGAGTTCGCGATGGGCTCGTCGAACGAAAACTCGGCCTTCGGACCGGTGCGCAACCCGTGGGATCGCGAACGGGTTCCGGGCGGATCGTCAGGCGGGTCGGCGGCAGCCGTCGCCGGCGGTCTGGCGCCGTGGGCGATCGGCACCGACACCGGCGGATCGATCCGCCAGCCGGCCGCTCTCTGCGGCGTCGTGGGGCTCAAACCGACCTACGGGGCGTGTTCGCGCCACGGGATGATCGCCTTCGCCTCGTCGCTCGATCAGGCGGGGCCGATCGCTCGCAACGTGCGCGATTGCGCGCTGCTGTTGCGGCACATGGTGGGTCGCGATCCTGCCGACGCCACATCGGTCGGTCTGCCCGAGGACGTGCTCGTACCGCAGGCCGAGCGCCTCGACGGTGTGCGGCTCGGGGTGGTCGCGGAGCTGATGGGGGAGGGGATCGAGAGCGGCGTGCGCGGATGCGTCGAGCGGGCGCTAGCGCTCGCCGAGGAGCTCGGAGCGAGCGTCGAAGAGGTGCACCTACCGCACGCTCCCTACGCGATCTCCGCCTACTACGTGCTGGCGCCGGCCGAGGCCAGCGCCAACCTCGCCCGCTACGACGGCGTCCGCTACGGGTTGCGCGTCGACGGCGACGACCTCACCGCCATGTACGAGAACACCCGCGCCGCGGGCTTCGGCGCCGAGGTGAAACGGCGGATCATGCTCGGCACCTACGCGCTTTCGTCCGGCTACTACGACGCCTACTACGCCACCGCCCAGCGCGTGCGCACGAAGATCGTCGAGGACTTCCGCGCCGCCTTCGCGCGCGTCGATCTCGTCGTCTCGCCCACCTCGCCGACGGTCGCGTTCCGCCTCGGCGAGCGGGTTTCCGATCCGCTCGCCATGTACCTCTCCGACGTCTGCACGGTGCCGATGTCGCTCGCCGGCATCCCGGCGATCTCGATTCCGGCGGGGCTCTCCGACGGGCTGCCCGTCGGGTTGCAGATCGCCGGGCCGCCGTTCTCGGAGAACCGCGTGCTGGAGGTGGCGCACGCCCTCGAGCAAGCGCTCGCGTTCGAGGGCGTGCCGCGGGAGGTGGAGGTGAAACCCGCATGAGTGCGGCGGTGGGAGAACGGGTGGAGTTCGAGCCGGTCATCGGGCTCGAGATCCACGTCCAGCTGGCGACGCGCACCAAGATGTTCTGTTCCTGCCCGCTCTCCTTCGGCGAGGAGCCGAACACCCGCACCTGCCCGGTGTGCCTTGGGCTCCCCGGAGCGCTGCCGGTGCCCAACAGCGAGGCGGTGCACTTCGCGCTGATGATCGCCCTCGCCTTCGGGTGCGAGATCGCGCCGCGCGGGCTCTTCCACCGCAAGAACTACTTCTATCCCGACCTTCCCAAGGGCTACCAGATCAGCCAGTACGACGAGCCGCTCGGACGCAACGGCCGCCTCGGCGACGTCCGCATCCACCGTGTGCACCTCGAGGAGGACGCCGCAAAGCTCGTGCACGCTTCGAGCTCGGGGCGGATCCACGGCGCGGAAGCGTCGATCGTCGATTTCAACCGGGGCGGCACGCCGCTCGTCGAGATCGTCACCGAGCCCGACCTGCGCTCGCCCGAGCAAGCGGCCGAGTTCGGGCGTCTGCTACAGGCGACACTGCGGCGCCTCGGCGTCTCGGACGTGAACATGGAGGAGGGGTCGCTGCGGATCGACGCCAACGTCTCGGTGCGCCCGGCCGGCAGCAGCGAGCTCGGCACCAAGACCGAGCTCAAGAACATGAACTCGTTCCGCTTCCTCGAGCGCGGGCTCGCTGCCGAGATCGAGCGCCAGCGAGCGCTTCTCTCAGCCGGCGAGCCGGTGGTGCAAGAGACGCTCCACTTCGATCCCCGCAGCGGCACCCTCGCGCCGCTGCGTTCGAAAGAGGAGGCGCACGACTACCGCTACTTCCCCGAGCCCGACCTGGTGCCCCTGGTGCCGACCGAGGACATGATCGCCCGCGCACGCCAGGCGCTGCCGGAACTGCCGGCCGAGCGCGCCGAACGCTTCCAGCGCGAGCTCGGTCTCGCCGCCGACACTGCCCGCCTGCTCGCTTTCCGGTTCGAGCTCGGCGACTTTTTCGAGTTAGCGCTTGCCGCCGGCGACGGTGTCGACGCACGCGCCCTCGCAAACTGGACGGTCAACGAACTCGCGGCGCGAGTCGGTGACGGCGACCCAGCGGCTTCGCCGCTCACCGCCGAGGCCTTCGCCCAGCTCGTGTCGCTTGTCCAGCAGCGGCGGATCTCGGCGGCGGCCGGCAAGGACGTGCTCGACCGGCTCGTTGCCACTGGCGGCGATCCTCACAAGATCGTCGAAGAGCTCGGCCTCGAGATGGCGGCTAGCGACGAGCTCGACAGCATCGTCGACGAGGCAATTCGCGAAAACGCCGACGCCGTTGCCAAGATCCGCGCCGGCAAGGTGCAAGCGGTGGGAGCGATCGTGGGCGCGGTGATGCGCGCCACTCGCGGCCGCGCCGACGGTGCCGAGGTCCAGCGGCTCGTGCGCGAGAAGCTGGGCCTGTGAGCGACGAGCTCTCGCAGCGGGACAAGATCGACCTCGCTGGCTGCGAGTTGCGCACAGCGCGCGGCAGCGAACTGCGGCGGGCGCGCGACTTCGCGCGCGCGGTCGTCGACCGCGAGCTGCGCGCGCGCGGGATCGAGCCGTGGTACGGCGCTCCCGGCGGGCGGGACTGGGAGCGCGAGAGTGCGCTGCAGGCTTTCCTACAAGCACAGCCCGGCGCCCGCTTCGTCGTTTGCGAGCGCGCGGGCGAGCTGATCGCAGTGGCGCGCACGACGCGTTTCGAGACGATGGACGAGGCGCTCGAGGTGGTGGTGGCGCCCGAGTACGCACGACGCGGGCTCGGCCAGGCGCTGCTCGCCGAGCTGTGGCCGGGAACGCCGACGCCCGACCTCGGCCGGCTGGCGTTCGTGCCGGGAACCGCGGCCGACCTCAACCTCTACCTGTCTTTCGGCGTGATGCCTGTGGCCGGGCGCTGGCACTTGCGCATCCCCTCGGCGCTTTACCGCGAACGGCGCGCCGCCGAGGTCGTCGACGAGGATCCAGCGCCCGTTCACGTGCTCGAGGCCGGCACGGCGCTCGACACCTGGGCGGCGCTAGAGGAGAGCGCGCTCGGTTACGCACGGCCTTGGCTGCACGAGTGGTTCGCCCGCGATCGGGTAGCGCTGGGTGTTGTCGCGGGCGACGGTCGCCCCGACGCTGTCTGCTGGGTGAGCGCCGACGGCGACGTCGGGCCGGCGGTCGCACGTCGTCCCGAGGACCTCGTACCCGTCGTGCTGGCGGCGCTCGACCGGGTGGCGAGCGCCTGCGACGCTCCCGAGCTGGCGATCCAGTGCACCACGCCCGCGTGGTGGCTTTTGCGGCGGCTGCGCCTGCTTGGTTTTCGCCTCCACTGGCCGAGCTGGATCCTGAGCTCGGTTCCCTGCCCGGCCCTCGACCGCTATCTGCCTGTTCAACCGCCGGCACTGCTCTGAGCGCTCGCCGCGCGCCGTGTCGCCCGCGACCGCTGTGGTCGCGAGGGGTGGCGTTCGTGCTTTGCTTAGCGCCACGATGGGCGGTTCGGCTGGCAGGGCGCTCGTTCGGCGCGGGGCGCTGGTAGCGCTCGTCGTCGTCGGCGGGTGGGTCGCCTTCAAGGTGGCGGTCGGCCTCGTCGCGACACTCTTGTGGCTGGCGCTCGGAGCGCTCGTCGTCGCCGCGCTCGCCTACCTGCTTCTCGTCTGGAGGTAAGGGGGTGGAAGGCGGCGCCTACGTCGTGATCGCGTTCTTCTGCGGACTGTCGGCGGGTGTGATCGGGCGCATCAAGGGGAGCTCGTTCTGGATCTGGTTCCTGGTCGGAGCGGCGGTCCCATTGCTTGGCACGCTCGCCGCCGTTCTCTACCGCAACGAGCGGGCGCTGCCACGCCGCCCGTGCCCGGGCTGCGGCGCCTCGCTGGCGATCCACGATCAGGTGTGCATGCGCTGCGGTCTCGACCTCCCGCCGCCCGAATTCGCCTCTGACGAGAGCGGCGACGCCCGCGGCTGAGCGGCGCAGCGAAGCCGCTCCGCGCTGGTAGACTCGCGCACGCCGCCGGCGGCGAGTGCGGGCGGGCGAGCGGCAATGCGAGCTGTCGACGCGATCATCGAGTGTCTCAAGGCCGAGGGGGTCGAGCACCTCTTCGGCATTCCTGGCGGCGCGAACCTGCCCACCTACGACGCGCTCTACGACGCCGGCATCCGCCACATCCAGTGCCGCCACGAGCAGGGCGCGGGTCACGCGGCCGAGGGTTACGCGAAGGCTTCCGGCAAGGTCGGGGTGGCGCTTGCGACGTCCGGTCCCGGCGCCACCAACCTTGTCACGGCGATTGCGGACGCGCACATGGACTCGGTGCCGTGCGTGTTCATCACCGGGCAGGTGCGCACCGAGCTGATCGGCACCGACGGCTTCCAGGAAGCCGACGTGACCGGCATCACGATGCCGATCGTCAAGCACTCCTTCCTGATCCAGGATCCGCGCGAAATCCCGCGCACGATCCACGAGGCTTTCCACATCGCCCGCACAGGGCGGCCAGGTCCCGTGCTCGTCGACATCCCGCAAGATCTGTCGCGCGCCGACATCCCCTACGAGCCGATCGATCTCGACAAGATCTCGCTGCCCGGCTACCAGCCGACGACAGAGGGGAACGCCAAGCAGATCCGGCTCGCTGCCAAAGCGCTCGCGCACGCCAGACGGCCGGTGATCTACGGCGGCGGCGGGATCATCAACGCCAACGCGGCCGAGGAGTTCCGCCAGTTCTGCACCTCCGACAACTTCCCGGTAACGCTGACGCTGATGGGGCTGGGGGCGCTGCCCGGCGACCACCCGCAGTTCCTCGGCATGCTCGGCATGCACGGCACGCGCACCGCCAACTACGCGATGGACGAGGCCGACCTGATCGTCGCCGTCGGCGCCCGTTTCGACGACCGCGTGACGGGCAAACTCTCGGAGTTCGCGCCGCGTGCCAAGTTCGTGCACATCGACATCGATCCGGCCGAGATCTCAAAGAACGTTCCCGCCCACATCCCGATCGTCGGCGACGCCAAGAAGGTGCTGCCGAAACTCACCGCTGAGTACCGCGCGCTCGGCGCCGACCCCAAGCGTCTCGACGCCTGGTGGGAACGGATCCGTGGCTGGCAGAAGAAGTACCCGCTGCGCTACGACGAGACGCCCGATGGCGAGATCAAGCCGCAGCGCATGATCGAGACGCTCTACGAAGTGACCGGCGGCGACGCGATCATCACCTCCGACGTCGGTCAGCACCAGATGTGGACCGCCCAGTACTACAAGTTCAAGCGGCCGCGTCAGTGGATCAACTCCGGCGGTCTCGGGACGATGGGGTTCGGGCTGCCGTCGGCGATGGGCGCCAAGGTGGCGCGCCCCGACGAGACGGTGATCTGCGTCGCCGGCGACGGCTCGTTGATCATGACGGTGCAAGAGCTCGCCACCTGCGTCACCGAGAACATCCCGGTGAAGGTGTTCATCATGAACAACGGCTACCTCGGGATGGTCCGGCAGTGGCAAGAGCTCTTCTGGAACCGCCGCTACTGTGCGGTCGAGATGGGACCAAGCCCCGACTGGGTGAAGCTCGCCGAGGCGTTCGGTTGCAAGGGGATGCGCTGCACCGACAAGAACGAGCTGGCCGACGCGATGCGCGAGGCGATCGCCCACGACGGCCCGGTGGTGCTCGACATCCATGTCACGCGCGAGGAGAACTGCTTCCCGATGATCCCCGCCGGCGCACCGGCGCGCGAGATGGTGGGGTAGGCGAGGGACGAGCGTGGGCGAGCCGGCGACCAGCGAGATCCTCGACCTCGACCGCCTCGAGGCGACGGGCGGACTGCGCACCGGTCGCCGCCACACGCTGTCGCTGTTGGTAGAGAACAAACCCGGTGTGCTGGCGCGCATCGCCGGCCTGTTCGCGCGCCGCGGTTTCAACATCGACTCGCTCGCTGTCGGTCCCACGCAGGACCAGACGCTGTCGCGGATCACGCTCACCGTCGACGGTGCTCAGCACCCGATCGATCAGGTCACCAAGCAGCTGCACAAGCTCGTGAACGTGATCAAGATCCGCGATCTGGCGCCCGAGGAGAGCGTGCGCCGAGAGCTCGCCCTCTTCAAGATCGCGGCCGACGCCGAGAGCCGCGACCAGGTCGTGCAGCTCGCCGAGATTTTCCGTGGCAGGATCGTCGACATCTCGCGCCGCTCGCTGGTCGTCGAGCTCACCGGCACCGACGACAAGATCGAGGCGTTCGAAGAGCTGGTCAAACCCTTCGGCCTGATCGAGATGGTGCGCACCGGCGAAATCGCCGTGGCGCGCGGCCGCTCCGCGACCTAGCCGGAAACGTGGCGGACAGCGATCGCTCCGGGGTGCGTAGCGAGGCGCACCACGGACCTTTCGCCCGCGACCTTTTGACGCTGCTTGACAGCGATGCGGCGAGGCGGGCGCGCACGCGCGGCGGCCTCGTGTGTGCGGTGCGCGAGTTGCCGGCGGCGCTCGACCCGGCGCTGGCGGTCGCCCGCCTGCGGCAGCCGGGCGAGCGGTGGTTCGCGTTCGAGGTGCCTGATCGCGCGGGGTTCGCTGTGGCGGGAACGGGCGTGGTACGGCGCGTACGGAGCGCCGGTCCCGGCCGTTTCGCCGCGGCCGCGGGGCGCTGGCGCGAGGCGGTGGCCGGTGCTGCTGTCGCCCACGGCGACGGCGGCGGGGCGCTGCCGCTGGCGGTGCCGGTCGCTGTGGGCGGGTTCGCTTTCGCCGACAGTGGCCCGACGACGCCGCAGTGGGACGGGTTCGGCGCTCTCGACTTCGTCTTTCCCGAGGTAGCGATCGTCCGCGAAGGCGGCCGTTCTTGGCTCGTACTGCAGGCCGCCAGTGATGCAGCGGCGGTCGGCGCGCGCGCCGACGCCGTCGCGCGACTGCTCGACGTGCGGCTGGCGGCGCCGCTGCTCGATCCCGATCCCTTGTCGCGGCCACGGATCACGAGCGTGCTGGCGCCCGAACACTTCGAGGAGGCGGTGCGCCGCGCCACGGCGCTGCTGCGCGCGGGCGAGGCCGAGAAGGTCGTTCTCGCGCGGGCGGTGCGGGTCGACACGCGCAGCGCGATCGATCCACTCGCGCTCTACTGCGCTTTGCGCGAGGTGTTTCCAGCGTGCTACACGTACCTCGTCGGCGCCGCCGACGCGAGCTTCGTCGGTGCCACCCCCGAACTGCTCGTGCGGCGCGACGGTTTGCGGGTGCAGACAGTGGCGCTCGCCGGCACCGCGCGGCGCAGCGCCGACCCGGCCGTCGACCGTCACCTCGGCGAGCAGCTCGCGCGCGACCCCAAACAGCGCCGCGAGCACGAGATCGTCGCGCGACGGATAGCGCGCAACCTCGAGCCGCTAGCGGTGTGGGTGACGGTCGCCGCCGAACCGCAGCTCGTGCGCGTGCACAACGTGCAGCACCTGGCGACCCCGATACGCGCGCAGCTGCGCGAGCCGGTGACGCTGTTCGAGCTCGCCGAGCGCCTCCATCCGACCCCCGCGATCGGGGGGGAGCCGCGCGCCGCGGCGGCGCGGCTCGTGCCGGCGCTCGAGGGCATCGACCGCGGGTGGTACGCGGGCGGGATCGGCTGGATCGACCGCGACGGCGGGGGCGAGCTGGCCGTCGCACTGCGCTGTGCGCTGGTGCGCGGCACGAGCGCCGAGCTCTACGCCGGGTGTGGGATCGTCGCCGAGTCGGACCCTGCCGCCGAGCTCGCCGAAACCGAGGCCAAGCTCGCGGCGGTGCTGCCGCTCTTCGGCTGAGCGTGTTGCTGCGCGGATGCGGCAGCGGCTGCGCGGATGCGGCAGCCGGGGCCGCTCAGAGCCCGAGCGCCGCGCGCGCGGCGGCTACAGCGCGTTCGCGCAGTGCGCTCCAAGCGTTGCGCGTCACTCGACGATCGCAGTGCACGACGATGAGGCCCGGCTCGTCGAGCGCCCTGGAGAGCTCGTCGCTGCCCGCCGGCTCGCGCAGCTCGAGGCCGGCGAGCTGCGCGAGCGCCGCGAAGTCAAGGTCGTGCGGGGTAGCGATGAACTCTTCGTAGAGCGGCGGCGGTGCGCTCGCTGCGACGGGCAGGAACTCGAATATGCCGCCGCCGGCGTTGTTGACGCAGACGATCGTCGGCTCCAGCCCTAGCCGCCGTGCAGCGAGGAGACCTCCCAGGTCGTGCAACAGAGCGAGTTCGCCGATCAATAGGTAGAGCCTGCGACCGCTCGCGAGCGCCGCGCCGGCCGCAGCCGACACGACGCCGTCGATGCCGTTCGCGCCCCGGTTGGCGAGCACCACGACGTCAGCGGCGCGCGGCCCGACGAAGGTCTCGACCGCGCGGATCGGCAGCGAGCTCGACAGCCACAGGAGCGATCCGTCACCGATCGCGGCGGTGAGGGCGCGCGCGACCGCGGGCTCGCTGAACGCGTCGCGCTCGGAGCCGGCCAGAGCGTCGCGCGTCGCACGCTCGGCGGCCGTCCAAATCGCTTGCCAACGGCTCGCGCCGCCGGTTGCGCTCGCGCGCTCACGGTGCTCACCGCGCTCGTCGAGGCGCGCGAGCAGCGCCGCGACGAGCGCGTCCGGTGCGGCCTGGACGACGCGTTCGGCGCGTCTCGTCGGTTCGTGCCAGGCTAGCCACGGGTCGCAAACGAGCTGTGGCCAGCGTGCCAAGGCGGCCCGCAGCGTCTTCGAGGTCGGCGTCTCGCCGAAGCGAAGCACCAGCTCGGGCTCGAGCGCCGCGACGATTTCCGGGTCGCTGAGGAATAGGTCGTAGTGGCAGACGACGGACGGATCGGCGTCCGGGCCGATCCTTGCGCCCGACGTCGGCTCGGCCAGGAGCGGCCATCCGAGCCGTGCGGCGAGGCGCAAGATACGGGCGCAGCCGAGCGCCTCGGACGCGCTCGCGTCCGAGCGCTCGCGCGATGCCGAAACCGTCCCTGCGCCGAGGTGGCCGACCACGATCAGTCCGCGCTCGATGCGCGCGAGTTCCGCGGCGAGCGCGTCGAGCTCCGCCTCGTCGGGCAGCGGCAACCCCCGCACGACTCGATGCCACGGAGCTCCACCGCTGCGGCCGGCGAGCGCAGTCTCGTCGGCCGCAACCGCACCGCCGCGGGCGGGATCGTCGCTCCCGCTGCCGGGTGGCGGCGGAGCGAGCGGTTCGCGCAGGGGAAAGTTGACGTGCACCGGCCCGGGGCGAGGGGCCAGCGTGCGCGCATGGACGCGGGTCGCCAGCGAGCGGTGGTAGACCAGGGCCTCGGGCGTCGCTGCGTGGTTGCCGGCGTCGACGAACCAACGCACCGCCCGCCCGAAGATCCCGAGCTGGTCGATCGCCTGGCCGGCGCCGGTGTCGCGCAGCTCGGGCGGCCGATCGGCGGTGAGCGCCAGCAGTGGAACGTTGCCTTGGTCGGCCTCGGCGATCGCCGGGTGCAGGTTCGCCACTGCCGTGCCCGACGTGACCGCGACCGCAGCGGGTCGAGCACAGGCGCGCGCCGCACCGACGGCGAAAAACCCGGCCGCGCGTTCGTCGAGCACCGACACCGACCGCACATCGGGGTGGGCGGCGAGGGCAAGTGCGAGCGGCGCGTTGCGCGATCCGGGCGCGACCACCGCGAGCGCCACTCCGCTTCGCGCGAGCTCGTCGACGAACGCGACGATGCCGCCGTAGACGCTGTCGGTAGCCCAGCCAGCAGGCGGCCACGGCGCCGGTCCGTGGCTCATCGTGACCTCCCGCTCCGCCGACCCCGGCGCCCCAACTCGGTGACCGCGAGCACTTCGGCGCCGAGGCGCGCGAGGGTGCCAGGGTCGCAGGGGACGCCCAGCCCCGGCCCGTCGGGCACTGCGAGTACGCCGGCTTCCGGCGCGCCGAGCAGTTCCGTCACCGGGCCGTCCAAGAGGCTTAGTGTCGCCAGCCCGCAAGCGAGACGCAGCTGCTGCTCGGACGCGAGCTGCAGCGCCGCGGCGATCCCCCACGGTCCTTCGAGCATGCTCGCAAGGTAGGGCTCGAGGCCGCGCTCGCGGGCGCGCTCGATCGCCGCCCGCGCCGGCCCGATACCACCGGCGCGCTGCAGCTTGATGCAAACGGCGTCGCAGGCTTCGAGCGCGGCTGCCCGCTCGACGTCGGCAGCGTCGCAGATCGACTCGTCGGCGGCGATCGCCACCGACACGCGCGAGCGCACCTCGCGCAGCTCCTCGAGCGTCGCACACGGTTGCTCGACAAGCTCCAGATCGAAACGCTCGAGCGCACGGATCGCAGCCACCGCCTGCTCGACGCTCCAGCGGCCGTTGGCATCGACGCGCAGCGCCGGCCACGAGCCGACAGCGTGTCGAACCGCGGCGACGCGCTCGCTGTCGTCGGGCAAACCGACCTTCAACTTGAATGTCGAGAACCCGGCCTCGACCGCCCGGCGTGCGTGCTCGGCGACCTCGGCTGGGGGTCCGGCGGCGAGCGTGACGTTGACCGGCACGGCGTCGCTTCCGAGGCGACACAGCGTGCGCCCCTCGCGGCGCGCCTCGAGGTCGAGGCGGGCGATCTCCTCGCAGGCGCGCGCCGCCGGTGGGCGGCGTCCCCGCTGCGTCGTGAGCGCTTCGAGCGCTTGCCGCGGGTCGCTGCCGTCGTGTTCGGGCAACGGTGCGGCTTCCCCGATCCCGCACGCGCCGTCCTCCTCGAGGGTGAGCAGGAACAGCTCGCGTTGCGTCACGACCCCGGTGGCGGTGATGAACGGTTCGCGCAGCGGTACCGCCAGTCGCCAGACCCGACGCTCGACCAAGCTCATCGCCGATCGTCGCTCACGCCACCAGCAGACCGACCGCGAGCAGCGCCGAGTGCACGGCGAGCAGCCGCCCTGTGGCTGCAAGCGCCTGGTTGAGCGTCGGCCCGTCGGTCGCGCTCGCGACGGCACGCAGCGGGGGTGGCGCTAGGGGTGCGGCGAGAAGGCTCGCGAGGGTGGGTGGCGGCAGCTCGCCCGCTGCGACGTACACGCCCGGCAGCACGAGCGCCGTGGCCACGCAGGCGATGTAAAGACGACGGGTGCGGCGGCGGCCGAGGCGAACCGCGAGCGTGATCTTGCCGGCGCGACGGTCGCTCTCGAGGTCGCGGACGTTGTTGACGACGAGGATCGCGGCAGCGAGCAGACCGACCGGCACGGCCAAGAGCAGGCTCGCCGTCGCGAGTCGCTCGCTCTGCACGTAGTACGAGCCGCCGACCGCGACGAGTCCGAAAAAGACAAAGACGAACAGCTCGCCGAGCCCCGCGTAGCCGTAGGGACGCGGGCCGCCGGTGTAGAGGACACCGGCGATGATCGAAGCGACACCGATCACGAGCACCCAGATACCGGCGACGGCGGTGAGATAGAGGCCACAGCCGACCGCGGCTGCGAAAGCGACCCATGCGCCGGCGAGCACGCGCCGCGGTGGCATCAACCCGCCCGCCGTTACGCGCACCGGACCGAGCCGGTCCTCGCGATCGGCGCCGCGGCGCGCGTCGGAGTAGTCGTTGGCCAGGTTGGTGCCGATCTGGATCAAGATCGATCCGGCGAGAGCAGCGGCGAAGCGCAGCGGATGGAAGACGCCGTCGTGCACCGCCAGGGCGGTACCCACCAGCACGGGAGCGATCGACGCCGGCAGCGTGCGCGGCCGGATCGCCAGCAGCCACAGCCGCAGCGTTCCCGTAGGCACGCGCGCCGCTGCGCCGGTCACGGGCGGCGCGGGAAGCGGCCGAAGTCGGGGCGGCGCCCTTCCAGGTAGGCGTCCCGCCCTTCCTGCGCTTCTTCGCTCATGTAGAAGAGCAGGTTGGCGTCGTGCGCGAGCTGCTGGATACCAGCGAGGCCGTCGTCGGCAGCGTTGAAACTCGCCTTCAAAAGGCGCAGCGCGAACGGCGAGAGCTCGAGCATCTCCCGGCACCAGCGCACGGTCTCGATCTCCAGCTGCTCGAGAGGAACGACAGCGTTGACAAGCCCCATGCGCAGTGCCTGTTCGGCGTCGTACTGCCGGCACAAAAACCAGATCTCCTTGGCACGCTTGAGGCCGATCGTGCGCGCCAAGAGACCAGCCCCGTAGCCACCGTCGAAACTGCCGACGCGCGGGCCGCTCTGCCCGAAGCGGGCGTTGTCGGCCGCGATCGTCAGATCGCACAGAAGGTGCAGAACATGGCCGCCGCCGACCGCGTAGCCGGCGACCATCGCGACGATCGGTTTCGGCAGCCGCCGCATCTGCAAATGCAGGTCGGTGACGTGGAAACGGCCGACCCCGCGGCGGCCGGCCTCGTCCTCCTGGCCGACGTACCCCGAATCGGCGCGCACGCGCTGGTCGCCGCCGGAGCAGAACGCCAACGGGCCCTCTCCGGTGAGGATCACGACGCCGACATCGGGGTCCTCGCGCGCCCGCTCGAAAGCGTCGGCGATCTCGACGACCGTCTTGGGCCGGAACGCGTTGCGCACCTCGGGCCGGTCGATCGTGATCTTGGCGATCCCGTCGGCCAGCTCGTAGCGGATGTCCTCGTAGCTGGCGCCCGGTTTCCAGTCGGCGCCGGGGAGGATCGAGCGCTTAGCCTGCTCGGCTGCCCACGCTGCGCGCGCTTCGCGGTCGACGGTTGCCATCGCGGCCGAGAACGATACCGAGCTGCCGCCGCTGCGATCCTTGCGCCGTGCCGCGAGCGCAGCGCACTTCCGCGTCCGCCGCTGACGGGCCGACCGAGGCGCGAGCGACGACGCTCGCGCTGCCCCCTCTCGCCGAGATTACGGACGGCGAGCGAACGATCGAGCAAGCTGAGTTCGCCGCCCTGGTCGATCGGGCGAGCGGTGAGCTCGCAGATGCCGGTGTGGGGTGCGGCAGTCGCGTCGCCGCGGCGCTGCGGCCCGGTCCCGCGGCCGCGATCCTGCTCTGGGCGGCGCACGCGCTTGGAGCGAGCATCGTCGCGCTCGATCCGGACAGCCCCGCCGAGCTGCGGCAACGTGCGGCTCGAAGCGCCGGGGCGGGGTTCGTGATCGAGAAGGTGGCTGTGGCTGCGCCCGGCGGCGATCCTCCGCTCGAGCTCGCCGCACGCCCTCTCGATGGGGCGCGGCGCGTCGGCGCGCCGACGTCGGTGCCCGGCGGTGCTAGCTGGGACGCAGCGCCCGAGGGCCCGCCGCTGACGATCCTACGAACGTCGGGTACCACCGGCCGGCCGAAGCTTGTTCCGCTTTGGGCTCGCCAGCACCTGGCGAGCGCACGTGCCGCCTGTCAGGCGCTGCGCGCGGGCAGCGGCGACCGCTGGCTTTGCGTGCTGCCGCTTTTCCATGTCGGCGGGTTGTCGATCCTGTTTCGCGCCGCCGTGAGCGGCGCTGCCGTCGAGTTTCACGAGCGCTTCGACGCGGAGCGCGTCGCGGCGCGCTTGCGCTCGGGCGAGATCAGCCACTGCTCGCTCGTCCCGACGATGCTGAGGCGGCTGCTCGATCGCCTGCCCGGGCGCTGGGCGCGCAGCCCCCGTTGCGTTCTCCTCGGCGGCAGCGCGGTCGACCGCGATCTTTTGGAGCGGGCGGCGGCGGCCGGGATCCCCGTCTACCGCACCTACGGGATGACCGAAACCGCGTCACTTGTAGCTGTGGCCGGTCCGGGCGAAGAGTGGGCGCGGCCGCTGCCCGGCGTCGAGCTCGCTGTCGACCCTGGCAGCCGAGAGATCCTGATTCGTGGAGAGATGGTGTCGCCGGCCTGCTGTGCGGCCGACGGCTGGCTACGCAGCGGCGATCTCGGCGAGCTCGACAGCAGGGGCCGCTTGCGCGTGCACGGTCGCCTGAAGACCCTGATAATCAGCGGCGGCGAGAACGTCTCGCCCGAGGAGGTAGAGCGCACGCTCGAGTCGCACCCCGCGGTGCGCGAGGCGGGGGTCGCGGGTGTGCCGGACCGCGAGTGGGGGGAAGCGGTGGTAGCTGTCGTCGTGCCCGCCGCGGCGGTGGGCGATGGCCACGACGCTCGCGGCCTGGTCGAGGCGCTGCGCGCCCACTGCCGCGCGCAGCTCGAGCGCTACAAAGTCCCGAAACGCATTTTCTTCGCCGACGCCTTGCCGCGCACCGCGCTCGGCAAGCTCGATCGCGGCGAGCTTGCGCGCACCGCGCGCGACTTCGCCGAGCGCGAGGGATAGAGTGCCGGACGATGATCTACGACCAGGATGCCGATCTCGGCAAGCTCGAAGGTAAGACCGTCGCGATCATCGGCTACGGGTCGCAGGGCCACGCGCACGCGCTGAACTTGCGCGACTCCGGCGTCGACGTTGTCGTCGGCCTGCGGCCAGGCTCGGCGTCGCGCGCCGAAGCCGAGCGCGAGGGTCTGCGTGTTCTCGACGTCGCCGACGCCGCCAGCGCCGGCGACGTGGTGATGATCCTGATCCCGGATGAGCGCCAAGCCGAGGCCTGGGAGCGCGAGATCAAAGACGGCATCGCCCCCGGCAACCTGTTGCTCTTCGCGCACGGTTTCTCGATCCACTTCGGCCAGATTGAGCCGTCGAGCGAGGTTGACGTCGGCATGGTCGCTCCCAAAGGACCAGGGCACCTCGTTCGTCGCCAGTTCCAGGAGGGCAAGGGCGTTCCCGGGCTCGCTGCCGTCCACCAGGACGCCACCGGAAACGCCCGCGACCTCGTGCTCGCCTACGCGAAGGGGATCGGCTGCACCCGCGCGGGCGTGATCGAGACCACCTTCCGCGAAGAGACCGAAACCGACCTATTCGGCGAGCAAGCGGTGCTCTGTGGCGGCCTCACCGAACTCGTGCGCGCCGGTTTCGAAACGCTCGTCGAAGCTGGCTACGACCCGCGGCTCGCGTACTTCGAGTGCCTGCACGAGATGAAGCTGATCGTCGACCTCATGTACGAGGGCGGCATCTCGTGGATGCGGCACTCGATCTCCAACACCGCCGAGTACGGCGATCTCACGCGCGGCAAGCGGGTGATCGGCGAGGCGTCGCGGCGGGCGATGAAGGAAATCCTCGCCGAGATCCAGTCCGGCGAGTTCGCGCGCGAATGGATCGCCGAGAACCGCGCCGGGGGCGAGAACTTCCAGCGCCTGCGCGAGGAGGGCAAGCGTCACCAGATCGAGCAGGTGGGACGCGAGCTGCGCGCGATGATGCCCTGGATTGCCGAGCAGTCGCCTGAGCGTGACTGAGACTTGCCGCGTAGATAGGTGAGCGAAGACCTCAGGTAATCTCGCCGAGCGATGGCTGCGCCCAACCCCTACGTCAAGCGTTACTTGATGACGGCAGGTCCGACGCCGCTCCCGCCCGAGGTGGAGCTGGCGATGGCGCAGCCCATGCTGTACCACCGTGCGCCCGCCTTCATCGAGGTGTACGCGCGCGTGCTCGAGCGTCTGCGCGGCGTCTTCCGCACCGAGAACGACGTGCTCGTCTTTGCCTCGTCCGGCTCGGGAGCGATGGAGTCGGCCGTGGCGAACCTCGTTCGCCCGGGCGAGCGCTGCGTGGTCGCAAGCTGCGGCAAGTTCGGTGAGCGGTGGGCGGAGCTCTGCCAGGCGTTCGGTGGTGAGCTCGTTCATTACGACGCCGGCTGGGGCAACAAGGTCGACCCGGCCGAGCTCGACGCCACGCTGGCACGCGCCGGCGGTGCCCGCGTCGTGTTCACCACGCTGTCCGAGACGTCGACGGGTGTCGTCAACGACGTCAGAGCGCTCGCCGACGTCGCCCACAGCCACGGCGCCTTGATCTGTGTCGACGCTGTGTCGGGGCTCGGTGCGGTGCCGTGCGAGCAAGACGAGTGGGGTCTGGATGTGGTGGTCTCGGGCTCCCAGAAAGCGCTGATGGCCCCGCCCGGCCTGGGGCTTACGAGCGTCAACGAGCGCGCTCTCGCCCACGCCGCCGAGCAGCCGGGAGGCCGCTACTACTTCGACTGGACGCGCACCGTCAAGGGCCAACGCAAGGATCCCCCCGATAGCCCCTTCACCCCGGCGGTCAGCTTGATCCTCGGACTCGACGCGGCGCTCGCGCTGATCGAGGAGGAGGGGCTCGAGCGCGTGCTCGAGCGCCACCGCCTGCTCGGCAGAGCGACGCGCGCCGCGGTCAAGGCTCTTGGCCTCGAGCTGTTCGGACCCGACGACGACGGTGCCAACGTGGTCACGGCGATGCGCGTGCCTGAAGGGATCGAAGGTGCGCGCATACCGAAGCTGATGCGCGACAAGTACGGCGTCACGATCGCGGGCGGGCAAGGCAAGCTGAAGGGCAAGATCGCTCGCATCGCACACTGCGGCTACTTTGGCGCGTTCGACATCGTCACGACGATCGCCGCGCTCGAGATGACCCTCAGCGAGCTCGGCTACGAGCTCGAGCTGGGCAGCGGTGTTGCCGCAGCGCAGCGCGTGTTCCTCGAGGCCGGTGTGGCCGCCGGCCGGGTGGCGTGAGCGACGCCGGCGCGAAAACCGCGAGCAACGCGCACGCGGCGACGGGCGACGACCCGGGCGCGCGACCGCGTGTGCTCGTGGCCGAGAAGATCGCCCAGTCCGGGATCGACCTCCTAGCGCGCCACTTCGACGTCGTCGTCGGCACCGATTGGGACGCCGACACTCTGCGCGAGCGGATCGGCGAGTTCGACGGCATCGTCATCCGTTCGGGGACGCGCCTCGACAGCGACCTGATCGCTCGCGCCACCCGCCTGCAGGTGATCGGCCGCGCCGGCATCGGCGTCGACAACGTCGACGTCGAGGCGGCGACGCGGCGAGGGATCATCGTCTGCAACGCCCCTCAATCGAACGTGATCGCCGCCGCCGAGCACACGGTCGCTTTGATGCTCGCGGTCGCACGCCGTATCCCCCAGGCGCACGCGTCGCTTGTCGGCGGGCGCTGGGAGCGTTCCCGCTTTTCGGGCAGCGAGCTGTACGAGAAGACGCTCGGCATCCTCGGTTTCGGCCGCATCGGCCGGCTCGTGGCGGCGCGGGCACGGGCGTTCGGGATGCGCGTCGTCGCCTACGACCCGTACGTGTCGAACGAACGTTTCCGCGAGCTCGGGGCCGAGCGCGCCGAACGTCCCGAGGACGTGTACCGCCAGGCCGACTTCGTGAGCCTGCACCTGCCGCGCACCCCCGAGACCGAGGGGATGGTGGGTACCGAGGCGTTTGCGCAGATGCGCGACGGCGCCTACCTGGTCAACTGCGCACGCGGCGAGCTCGTCGACCTCGACGCGCTCTGCGCGGCGCTCGACTCGGGCAAGCTCGCCGGCGCTGCCCTCGATGTCTTTCCCGACGAGCCGCTCACCGAGCACCGTCTCTTCAGGTACGAGAACGTCGTCGTCACCCCCCACCTCGGTGCATCGACAGCCGAGGCGCAGGACCGCGCGGGCGTACAAACGGCTGAGCAGGTCGTCGCCGCGCTGACGGGCGGGGTCGTCACCACCGCCGTCAACGTGCCGGCGGTAGCGGCCGAGGATCTCGAGCTGCTGGGACCGTTCGTACCGCTCTGTCGCGACCTCGGCAGGATCGCCGTGGAGCTAGCAGGCGGTGCGGCGATCGAGCGCGTCGAGGTCGAGGCGCGCGGTCGCATCGCCGAGCGCGACACGCGGCTGCTCACCGTCGCCGTGCTCGAAGGCATCCTGCGGGGGCGCACCGAGGAAGACGTCAACCTCGTGAACGCTCCGGCTTTGGCCGAGGAGCGCGGCATCGGCGTGTCCGAGCTGAAGGAGGCGCGGGCGCGCGACTTCACCGATCTCGTCCGCATCACCGTGCGGTCCGACGGCCGCGCGGTGCGTGTCGTCGGCACTGTGCTCGGTACGCGCAGCCGCCCGCACCTGCTCGAAGCCTGGGGGCAGCGTTTCAACGTTCAGCTCGAGCGCCATCTGGCGCTGTTCCGCTACCGCGACCAGCCGGGCATGCTCGGCCACGTCGGGCAGGTCTTCGGACGTCACGGCATCAACATCGTTTCGGCGGCGGTCGGTCGCCATCCCGAGGAGGGCGAGGGCAGCGGCCACGATGTGGCAGTCATGGTCGTCACCACCGACCAGCCCGTGCCGCCGGGGGTGTTGCACGAGGTGCTACAAGCCGAGGGCTTCTACGAGGGGCGCTCGGTCGACCTGTAGCTCACCGGCGGATCGATCCTCACGACGCAAGCCTGCCGGCGCGCGCCGTAGCCGGCAGCGGCCACTGCACCACGGGCTGCTCGTCGGCGACTGCGTCGAGCACCCGCTCGGCCACCTCGTGAGCGCCGATACCGGTCGGGAGCGCGGGTGGCGAGCCGTACAGCGAGCGGCGTGCGAAACCGGTCTCGACGTGTGGCGGCTGCACATCCACGACCAGCAGCCCGCGCCGACGCTGCTCGCGCCGAAGGACATCGAGGTACGCCGAAAGCCCTGCCTTCGCCGCGACGTAGTGGGCCATGCGCGCCGGCCGCGTGCGCACCACGGCACCAGTGATCGCGCAGACGAAGCCCGGTGTGCGGATCGTCGCCAGGGCGCTCTCGATCAGCGCGACCGCCCCGAGCAAGTTGACCTCGAAAAGCTCGCGCGCTACGGGCTGTGGGATCTTGCCGACCTCGGCGAAAGCGACCCTGCCGGCACAGAGCACGAGCCCGTCGATACCGGCGCCGCCGGTCAGGTTCTCGAGCGCGCTGCGCAGCGTTCCGGGCTGTCGGAGATCAAAAGGCAACGCTCGCGTCCCCGATCGACGGATGTGTTCCAAGGCGGCTGCGTCGCGTCCAAGGACGACCGGGTCGGCGCCCCGCTCGCGGAGCGCTGCGACAAGCTCGCGCCCGATCTCCCCGGTGCCGCCCGCGACGACGACCGTCTTGCCTGCCAGCTCCATCATCCGCGGTACGGTCGGCGAGCCGCGAAGGGGTCAAGTGGGTCGTGGGGAACAGCGCACGCGTTCTGCTCGCACGGAGCGCACCACAGCGCTCGCGCGCCGCGGCCCTTTCGACGACAACGCGACACGAGGCGACACACGCGCCTGCTTTGCCGGCCAGTGCGTTGCTAGCCTTACTTCTCGATGTCGTTCCTCCGCGACCTACGCCTCCTTCTTCTCCCCCTTCGGGGGGAGTGAGCGTGCGCTGGGGCCGCGAACGGCGGCCAGAGGTGAAGGAAGGGAGCCGTAGGTCCGATCAGAGGAGCAGGGAGCGACATGACAGCTGACGTCGACAACAAGCGCGAGCGCAAACCGGAAAACCGCGTAAAGATCTTCGACACCACCCTCCGCGACGGCGAGCAGTCGCCGGGGATCTCGCTCAACCCCCAGGAGAAGCTCGAGATCGCGCACCAGCTCGCGCGCCTCGGGGTCGACATCATCGAAGCCGGCTTCCCAATCACCTCTCCGGGCGACTTCGAAGCTGTGCAGCTGATCGCGCGCGAGGTCGAGGGTCCGGTGATCTGTGCGCTCGCGCGCACCGCCAAGCAAGACATCGACGCTGCTTGGAACGCGATCAAGGATGCCGAGCGGCCGCGCATCCACACCTTCATCGCAACCTCCGACATCCACATCGAACGCAAGCTCCAAACCACGCGCGACGACGTAAAGGGCCAGGCGCGCGCCGCGGTCGCCTACGCGCGCGAGCTCTGCGACGACGTCGAGTTCTCGCCCGAGGACGGGTCGCGGTCGGACATCGAGTTCATGGCCGAGGTGATTCAGATCGCGATCGAAGAGGGCGCTACCACGATCAACGTGCCCGACACCGTCGGCTACACGATGCCGCACGAGTACGCGGAGATGTTCCGCAAGCTCTACGAGCTCGTGCCGGATCTCAAGAAGGTGACGGTGTCGGTGCACTGCCACAACGACCTCGGACTCGCCGTCGCGAACTCGCTGGCCGGGCTGATGGCCGGCTGTCGCCAGGTCGAGTGCGCGGTGAACGGGATCGGCGAGCGCGCCGGTAACGCCTCGCTCGAAGAGATCGTGATGCTGTTGCACACCCGCGAGCCGTCGCTCGGGCTGTGGACGGGAATAAACACGCGCGAGATCGCCCGCACCAGCCGGTTGGTTTCGCGCCTCACCGGCTACCCGGTGCAGCCCAACAAGGCGATCGTCGGCCGCAACGCCTTCGCGCACGAAGCTGGCATCCACCAGGACGGCGTGCTCAAGGATCGCACCACCTACGAGATCATGGATGCGCGCACGATCGGGCTCGAGTCGAACCAGATCGTGCTCGGCAAGCACTCGGGGCGGCACGCTTTGCGCAAGGCGCTCGAGGAGCTTGGGCTGCGCGTCGACGGCGCCGCCCTCAACCAGGCTTTCCAGCGCTTCAAGGAGATCGCTGACAAGAAGAAGCAGGTGACGGCGCTGGACCTCGAGGCGATCGTGTCCGACGAGATCAAGCACCGGCCGCAAGCGTTCGAGCTTGTCGCCTTCGACGTCGAGGCGTCGTCGCGGCGCACGCCGCTCGCACGGGTCGAGGTGCAGACCCCCGACGGCGAGGTGCGATCGGGGAGCTTCACCGGAGACGGTCCGGTCGACGCGCTTTTCAGCGCTATCAACGCTGCCGTCGGCAAGGAGGCGCGGCTGCGCGAGTATCGCGTGGGCGCTATTACGGGCGGGCGCGATGCGCTTGGCGAGGTGACCGTTCAGGTCGAGGTCGACGGGCGCGTAGCAAGCGGGGTCGGCGTGTCGACCGACATCATCGAGGCGTCTGGCAAAGCGTACGTGCGGGCGCTCTCCAACGCTCTGGCCGAGTCCGCCGCTGCCGAGGCCGAGCACCACCTCCAGCAAGCGGCACGCGAAGTCCCGACGCCGTGACCGGCGCTTTGACGCCGCGAGCGCTGGTGGCGAGCGGCGCGTTCGAGTGGCGAAATGACGGCCGCTTGGTGCGCTTCGCCCCGGGCGCCCGCCACGAGCTCGCCACGCACGTCGAGCGTGCCGGTTTCGCCCGGCCGCTGGTGCTCGTCGGGCGCCGGGCCGACACAGCGGCGCTCGCGGCTCTGCTCCCGGGAGCGGAGGTGGTGGCGGTCGGGCCGGGGCGCGTAGACGAGCTGTCGGCCGAGCTTCTGCCCGCTCTACGCGGGCACGACGTGGTAGCGATCGGCGGTGGACGCGTCATCGACTGCGCGAAAGCGGTAGCCGCGGTGACCGGTGCGCGCTGTGCCGCCGTTCCCACCACCCTGAGCGGCGCCGAGATGACGGGCTTCCACCGTTTGCCGCGCGGTCACGAGCAGGCCGCTCGCGGGATGGTCCGGCCGGAGCTCGTTGTTTGGGATCCCGACCTACTCGCCGAAGCGCCGCAGCGGCTGCTTGCCGAGAGCGCCGCGAACGCGCTCGCCCACGCGCTCGAGGCGCTCTACACCAAACGCGCATCGCCGGTCGCGAGCGCCGCGGCGCTCGCCGGCAGCGAGCTTCTCGCAACCGGGCTGCGCCTGCTCGGCGAGGATGGCGCGGTCGAGCGGCGAGAGCTGCATGGCACGCTCGCGCTCGGCGCACTGTTGGCGGGCTGGGCGTCGGGGGAAGCGGGCATCGCCTTCCACCACGCGCTCTGCCAGACGCTCGTGCGTGAGCTCGGTTGCGCTCACGCGACTACCAATGCGGCGGTGCTTGTAGCAAGCGCGCGACACGCAGCTCGTGCAGCAAGTCCGGCAGTCAGCGCCTGGCTCGAAGCCTTCTTGCGCGGGGCCGGCGTGCGCGCAAGCCAGGCCGCGGCAAGCACCAGCGAGCAAGCGCTGGCAGCGGTCGCCGAGCGCCTCGCGGGCGCCGGTGCGCGTCCGCCCGCGGAGCTGCAGAACCTCGACGAGCGCGACATCGTCGCGCTAGCGCGCACGGCGGCCGCCCACCCGGCCGCTCGGGCAGCGGTGTTCCCTTGCGACAGCGAGGCTCTCGCGGCGGTTCTGCGCGATGCCGTTCGCGCCGCTCGCGCTCGCGGCTGATCTGTTCGCGCTGGCCGTGGCCGGCGGCTCGGGCCCAGGTCAGGAGACGACCTCGAGCCGCTGCTTCTGGCGCTCGGGCGGTATCCGCACGACGTTCCAGGCGAGGCCGAGGCGCTCGAGCGCTCGGATCACCAGCGCCGAGATGTCGATCTCCCACCAGCGCAGACCGTGCTCGGCCGAGCGCGGGAAAGCGTGGTGGTTGTGGTGCCAGGACTCGCCGAGCGACGGCAGCGCAAGCCAGAAGACGTTGGTCGCGCGATCGTCGGTGGCGAAGCGGCGGCGACCGAAGAAGTGGCAGACGGAGTTGATGCTCCACGTGACGTGGTGAACGAAAAACACGCGCACGAGACCGCCCCAGACGAAACCGGTGAGAGCGGCGGTCAGCGTGCCGCCGATCGCCCAGCCGATCAACAACGGCAACACGAGGCTTGCGGCGACGATCGGCACGAACAGGCGATCGATCGCGACGATGCCCCGGTCCTCGAACAGTTCCGGTGCGTAGCGGCGCCGGTTACCGCGCGTCGACCCGTCGAACAGCCACCCCATGTGCGCCCAGTAGAGGCCCTTGAGCGCGCCGCGCAGGCCGCGGCCGTGACCGACGTGCGGGCTATGCGGATCGCCTTCTTCGTCGGAGTGGGCGTGGTGGCGGCGGTGGTCGGCGACCCAGCCGATCACCGGGCCCTGCACCGCCGCCGACCCGAGCACCGCCAGCGCGTAGCGGATGAAGGGCTTGGTCTCGAACGAACGGTGCGTGAAGTAGCGGTGGAAGCCGACGGTGATGCCGAGCGCGGTGAGCAGATAGCCGACGACGAGCATCGCGATGTCCTGTGCGAACACCAGCCGGTTCCACAAGAACACCACGGCCGCGATCGTGCCGAGGAAGGGCACCACCACCGCTGCCAAAATCGTCAGCTTGTGCCCAAGCGGGAGGTCGTCGTGCTCGCGTGCAGGCTCGGGTTTCGGGCGCTGGCGACGGTCGTGGGGCGCTGCCACGGCGCGCTCGAGCGTGGGCGCTGTCGTGCCCGCCGCGGGCGTGCGGTTGGGCACGCGCTGGTTTTCTCCGCTCGTCTCGGCGTCGATGGTGCTCGCCTGCACTCGTGGTTGACTGCTCATCCCTGCTCCGCGATCCCTTGGCCGTCGATTCGATTGGCGCTCGCCGGGTCGCCGTTCGTAGCTTGCGGGGGAGCCGAACCGGCCGGCAGACCCGTGCGCCGTTTCCTATCTAAGCCGCAATCAGTGACGGCGAACTCGTGGCAACGACCGCAACGGAGCCACGAAAACTTGTAGGTTTCCAACAAGTGGCCGCTAGCGACGGAGCGGGAGCGGGAAGCGAGCTGCGCGTCCCGGTGACGCGCCGCACGGCACGGCCGGTGCGGCCGCGGGCGCAGTCGGTAGGTGTGCCGTGGCGTTCGCTGCCCCCGGCGGTGGCGGAAGCTCTCGCCCCTCATCTCCCCACGGTGGCCGACGAGATCATCACCGCGATACGCCGCGACGTACCGGAGTATCGGCGACCGCTCGAGGGTCCGTTCGGGCAGGCGCTACGACTGGGCGTGGAAGAGGCGTTGCGGCGTTTCATCGCGATGCTCGGTCGCGACGAGCCGGCGGCAGCGAGCGGCAACGAGATCTACGTGCAGCTCGGACGCGCCGAGATGCGCTCGGGGCGCGGGATCGACGCCTTGCTCGCCGCCTACCGGGTGGGGGCGCGCGTCGCTTGGCGCCGGTTCGCCGAGCTCGGCAAGGCAGCGGGCCTCTCGCCCGACGTCCTCTACGACCTCGCCGAGGCGATCTTCGCCTACATCGACGAGCTCTCGGCAGAGTCGATCGAGGGCTACGCTCTCGAACAGGCCGACTCGGTCGGCGAGCGCGAGCAGCGTCGACAGCGCCTGCTGACGCTGCTCCTTGCCGACGCCCCCGACCCGACGCTGGTTCGCGCGGCCGCCGAACAGTGTGGGTGGGCGTTGCCGCGTACGCTCGCGATCGCCCTCACCGACGAACGCGCCGTGGTGGTGGCGGGGCGGCTCGGGGAGCGCGCGCTGGTCGCCCAGCACGAAGAGTTCACCTGCGCAGTGATCGCCGATCCCGGCGCACCGGCCAGCCGCCGCGAACTGGCACGCGGCCTGCGCGGTGCACCGGCGGTGATAGGGCCGGAGGTCGGGCTGCTCGAGGCGGCACGAAGCTACGAGGGCGCGCGGCGCCTGTTGGCGCTCGCGCGCACGGGTGCGCTCGACGAGGGCGGTCCGCTGTTCGCCGACGACCACCCGACCGAACTGGTGTTGGCCGCCGATGCCGACGCGCTCGGGCGTCTCGCACGGCAGGCGCTCGGCGAGCTAGCTGCGCAACCGCCGGCTACGCGAGCCCGGCTCGTCGAGACGCTCGAGGCATGGCTGGGTGTGCAGGGCCGGATCGAGCGGATGGCGCGGGCGCTCGCTGTCCATCCGCAGACAGTGCGCTACCGGCTGGGACGCCTGCGTGCCCTTCTCGGTGAGCGCCTCGACGATCCCGACGGCCGCTTGCAGCTCGAATTGGCGCTGCGCGCGCTGCGTCTCGGGCTCGTGTCCTGGGGCGAGATCGACGGTTCTTGACCGCGCGACGCGTGGCGAAGGGTCCCCAGCGACGGGCAATCCGATCGGCAGCGGCAGGTGGGAGGAGACGTATTGTTCGAGATAACGGACGTTCGTGTTAACATACGCGCCGTGCTTGAGCGCGCAGCGAAAGCTGAACACGACGCGGCGGCGCGCGACACCGCTCTAGCGGGCGGCGGCGCCGCAGCGGCGCTTGAGCAAGCACCCGCCGCTACAGGGGTAGCCGGCGGGTTCGGGGCGCGTGTGCGCAGTCTGCGCCAGGCGAGCAGGCTGTCGCTGCGGGAACTGGCCGAGCGCTCCGGGGTGTCGGCGCCGATGCTCTCCCAAGTCGAGCGCGGCGAGACCAGTCCGACGCTCACCGTCGCTCAGCGCATCGCCGCCGGACTCGGTCTCTCGTTGTCGCAGGTGCTGCGTCTCGACGAGAGCGTCGGAGTGGTGATCGTGCCCGCCGCCCGCCGGCGGCGGGGCGGCGGCAGCGACGGACACACCTACGAGGTGCTGACGCCCCCGCTGCCCGGCGAGCGCGTCGAGGTTTCGCTGCACCGACTTGACCCCGGCGCCGCTACCGGAGGGCCCGACGATCCGCCGTTGCACGGTCCGGGCAGCCGCGAAACCGTTGTCGTCCAGAAGGGGCGAGTGCGGCTTGAGATCGCCGGCGAACGGCACGAGCTGGCGGCCGGGGACGCCGCCACCTTCGATGCCGATCTCCCTCACCACTTCGAAAACCCCGGTCCTGCGGCGGCCGAGTTTCTGGCCGTCGTGACTGCCGCTCTCGGGAGGTAGCGATGGGCAAAACGATGTTCGACAAGATCTGGGAGGCGCACGAGGTCGCCGACGGTCTGCTCTACATCGACCTGCACCTCGTGCATGAGGTGACCTCGCCACAGGCGTTCGAGGGCTTGCGCCTCGCCGGTCGCCGGGTTCGGCGGCCGGATCGCACGCTCGCCACCGCCGACCACAACGTGCCCACCGACGGTGCCCGCAGCGCCGCCGAGATCCGTGATCTGCTCTCGCGCAAGCAGGTCGAGGCGCTCGAGCGCAACTGCCGCGAGTTTGGCATCCCCGTCTTTTCCGTCGGCTCGCGCCGGCAAGGCATCGTCCACGTGATCGGCCCCGAGCTCGGCCTCACCCAACCGGGGATGACGATCGTCTGCGGTGACTCGCACACCTCGACGCACGGGGCGTTCGGCGCGCTCGCTTTCGGGATCGGCACGAGCGAGGTCGAGCACGTGTTGGCCACGCAGACGCTGCGGCAGCGTAAGCCGCGCTCGATGCGCATCCGCTACGAGGGCGAGCTCGGTTACGGCGTCACCGCCAAGGACCTGATCCTCGGCACGATCGGTCGGATCGGCGTCGACGGCGGTGTCGGTCACGTCATCGAGTACGCCGGACCGGTGATCGAGCGGCTGCCGATGGAAGGCCGCATGACGATCTGCAACATGACGATCGAGGGCGGCGGTCGCGCCGGGATGATCGCGCCCGACGACACCACCTTCGCCTGGCTCGAGGGCCGGCCGGCGGCGCCCGATCCGCTGCCGGTCGACGAGTGGCGAGCCCTGCGCAGCGACCCCGACGCGGTTTTCGACCGCGAGGTCGTCATCGACGCCAGCGAGCTCGCTCCGCAGGTGACGTGGGGGACGACGCCGGCGATGGTCGTCGATGTCACCGGGCGTGTGCCCGAGCCGCGCAACGCGGCCGAAGAGCGAGCCCTCGAGTACATGGGTCTCGAGCCCGGCACACCGATCCAAGAGATCACCATCGACCGCGTCTTCATCGGCTCGTGCACGAACTCGCGCTTGCGCGACCTGCGCGAAGCGGCCGAAGTCGTCGCTGGACGCAAGGTCGCGCCGGGCGTGCGCGCGATGGTGGTGCCGGGATCGATGCAGGTGCGCGAACAGGCGGAGGCCGAGGGACTCGACAAGATCTTCCGCGACGCCGGTTTCGAATGGCGCACGGCAGGCTGCTCGATGTGCCTCGGCATGAACCCCGACGTCGCCGGGCCCGGCGAGCGGGTCGCCTCGACCTCGAACCGCAACTTCGAGGGCCGTCAGGGCCGGGGCGCCCGGTCCCACCTGGTCAGCCCGCGGATGGCGGCCGCAGCGGCGATCGAGGGGCGCTTCGTCGACATCCGCAACTGGAACTGACAACGGCCGCACCGGAACGGGCCGGAAGATGAAGATGGAGATTCGCGACCACGGGGGTCAACCGAGGTGAAGCCGATCAGCGTCATCGAGGGCGGGGTGACGGTCCTCGACCGTCCCAACGTCGACACCGACCAGATCGTCCCCAAGCAGTTCCTGAAGCGCATCGAACGCACCGGTTTCGGCGAGTTTCTCTTCTACGACTGGCGGCAAGAGCCGGGCTTCGAGCTACCCCGCAACCCGATCCTCGCCACGGGACCGAACTTCGGTTGCGGCTCGTCGCGCGAGCATGCGCCCTGGGCTATTCAGGACTACGGCTTCGAGGCGATCGTCGCGCCGAGTTTCGCCGACATCTTCTACTCGAACTGCACGAAGATCGGGCTGCTGCCGGTGGTGTTGTCGGAGGACGAGGTGCGCGCGGTGATGGCTGCCGGGCGCGCTCGTATCGATCTCGCGGCACAGACCGTCTCCTGGTCGGGTGGCGAGGCGCGGTTCGAGATCGATCCCGAGATCAAGCACCGCTTGCTGAACGGGCTCGACGACATCGCCGTGACGCTGCAGCAGATCGACGCGATCGAGCGCTACGAGCGCGAGCGCGAGCGATCCGGTCCTGTCACGACAGCTGTCGCCTGACAGCGCCGGGCGCGCTCCGCGTCGCCGCGGCGGCTCCGAGCACCAGGGCGGCGCGGAGCACCAGGGCGGCGCGGAGCACCAGGGCGAGAGCCGGTCGCCGCTCGACGCCGGCGGGCGACCGGATGCTTCGCAGCGCGGTAGGTTGCCGTGGCGATGAGCGACGAAATCAAGCTGGAGCGGCGCTCCGACGGCGTGGCGGTGGTGACGCTTGCTGCGCCGGCGCGTCGCAACGCGCTGACGGTCGCGATGGCCGAGGCGCTGATCGCCGCTTGCGAGTCAATCGACGCCGACCACACGATCGGTGCGGTGGTGGTGCGCGGCGAAGGTGGCTTTTTCTGTTCGGGAGGCGACCGTGCGACGCTCGCGGCCGCGGGGCGTGATCCCGCCGCCCCCGAGGCGTACGCAGGAATGGGGGCGATCTACCGCTCGTTCGCGCGCGTCGGCGAACTGGAACCGCCGACCGTCGCTGCCGTGCGCGGCGGCGCGGTGGGGGCTGGACTGAATCTGATGCTCGCAACCGACCTGCGGATCGTCGCCGAAGACGCGCTTATCGTCTCCGGCTTCATGCCAATCGGTCTGCACCCGGGTGGCGGCCACGGCGCCCTACTCGGTCGCACCGGCGCGCGCGAGGCGGCGGCCGCACTGGCTCTGTTTGGCGAGCGGATCGACGGGCGCCGCGCTGCCGAGCTCGGGCTCGCTTGGCGTGCGCTGCCCGACGAGGAGGTCGACGCCGCCGCCCTCGAGCTCGCCGAGCGCGCCGCTCGCGACCCCGAGCTGGCGCGGCGGACGGCACGCTCGCTGCGCAGCGAGCTAGGGCCACCGCCGTTGCCGTGGCCCGCCGCGCTCGAGCTCGAACGGTCGGCGCAGATGTGGTCGATGCGTCGCAAGGAGCTAGCGCAGCCGTGAGCGCGCCACGGATCGTGCTCCTGCCGGGTGACGGCATCGGGCCCGAGATCACCGCCAGCGCGCGCGCGGTGCTCGAGCGGCTAGGCAAGTTCGAGCTCGAAGAGCAGCTCATCGGCGGCGCGGCCATCGACGCCTGCGGCGAGCCGCTGCCGGCCGCGACGCTCGCCGCCTGCAAGGCCGCCGACGCGGTGCTGCTAGCCGCCGTCGGCGGTCCCAAGTGGGACACCACCGACCCGGCGGCGCCCCGGCCCGAGCAAGGTCTGCTCGCACTGCGGCGCGAGCTCGGCCTCTACGCCAACCTGCGGCCAGTGCGCCCGCTGCCCGCGCTGCTCGACGCCAGCCCGCTCAAACGTGAAGTCATAGCCGGCTGCGACCTCCTCGTCGTGCGCGAGCTGACGGGCGGGATCTACTTCGGGCGCCGCGAGCGGCTCGCCGACCGCGCCTACGACACGTGCGAATACACCGTCGGCGAGATCGAGCGTATCGCTCGCGTCGCTTTCCGCAGCGCGCGCCGGCGTGTCACAAGCATCGACAAGGCGAACGTGCTCGAGACCTCGCGGCTGTGGCGCGAGGTCGTGACCCGCGTCGGGCGCGAGGAGTTTCCGGGCGTCGAGCTCGAGCACATGCTCGTCGACAACGCCGCTATGCAGCTCGTCGCGAACCCGCGCCGCTTCGACGTGGTCCTCGCCGAGAACATGTTCGGCGACATCCTCTCCGACGAGGCGGCGATGCTCACCGGGTCGCTCGGCATGTTGCCGTCAGCGTCGCTCGGCGATCCCGGCAAGCCGGGCCTCTTTGAGCCGGTCCACGGTTCCGCGCCCGACATCGCCGGTCAGGGCATCGCCAACCCGCTGGCGATGCTCGGCTCGGTGGTTCTGATGCTGCGCCACGGCCTGGCTATGGAAGACGCCGCGGCGCGTTTACAATCGGCGATCGAGCGCGCGCTCGAGGAGGGTCTGCGCACGCGTGACCTGGGCGGGAGCGCGACCACCGAGGAGGCCACGCAGGCCGTCCTCGCGCACCTTTAGCCACGTCAAGGAGAGGCAGCGCGAGTGAAGAGTGCCGAGCTGATCTGGCTTAACGGCGAGTTCGTGCCGTGGGAGGACGCCAAGGTTCACGTCCTCACGCACGCGCTCCACTACGGCACCGCCGTCTTCGAGGGGATTCGCGCCTACGAGACGCCGCGCGGCCCGGCCGTTTTTCGCCACCGCGAGCACCTCGAGCGGCTCGCCCGCTCGGCGCGCTTCTACTACATGGAGCTGCCGTACTCGATCGAAGAACTCCGCGCCGCAACGCACGAGCTGATTGCCCGCAACGGCTTGCGCTCCTGCTACATCCGGCCGATTGCCTGGCGCGGCTTCGGTCCGATGGGGCTCAACCCGCTCGACAACCCGGTCGAGGTGGCGATCGCCGTGTGGGAGTGGGGCGCCTACCTCGGCGAGGACGGCAAGCGCAACGGGGTGCGCGCGAAGATCTCGAGCTGGCGGCGGATCTCCCCCGAGTCGTTGATCCCGCACGCCAAAGCGACCGGCCAGTACCTCAACTCGGTGCTGGCGAAGATCGAGTCGCTGAAGGCCGGTTACGAGGAAGCGATCCTCCTCGATCACCGCGGGATGGTGTGCGAGGGCACCGGCGAGAACGTCTTCATCGTCCGTGACGGAGTGATCGCCACGCCGCCGCGTACTGCCAGCATCCTCGAGGGGATCAACCGCGCCTCGGTGATCGAAATCGCGCGCGACCTCGGTTACGAGCTGGTCGAGCGCGACATCGCACGTGCCGAGCTGCTGTTGGCGGACGAGGTGTTCCTTACCGGCACGGCCGCCGAGCTGACGCCGGTGCGGTCGATCGACGACGTCGAAATCGGGCCGCCGGGACCGATCACGCGCGAGCTGCAACGCGTCTTCGACGACGCCTTGCACGGACGCGACCCGCGCTACGAAAGGTGGCTCGATCCTGTGCCGATAACATCCACGACAGCGTGAGTCCGAGCGCACGGCAGCGGCGAATTACCTAGACGGCGCGTGGCGGCGTCCGCGCGCCGTCCCTCCGTTCCCGCTCCCGTCCGCTCCAGATCCCGACCGACAGAAGGCTCACGATCGATGTCACAACCAGCAGCAGAGAAACGTGTAATCGTCTACGACACCACCCTCCGCGACGGCATGCAGGGAGAGGGCATGTCGCTATCGGCGGAGGAGAAGGTGCGCGTCGCGCACGCCCTCGACCGCCTCGGTGTCGACCTCATCGAAGCCGGTTTCCCGGCTTCCAATCCGAAAGAGGAGGAGCTGTTCGCGCTCCTCGCCGACGAGCGCTTCGAGCACGCCGAGATCGCGGCCTTCGGGATGACCAGGCGTCGCGACACCCGCGCTAGCGACGACCCTGCGCTGCGGCTGCTCGCCGAGTGCTTCGCGCCCGTCTGCACGCTGGTCGGCAAAACCTGGAAGCTGCACCTCGAAAAGGTCACGCAGGTCGATCCGCAAGAGAACCTGCGCATGATCAGCGAGTCGGTGGCGTTCCTGGTCGAGCAGGGCAAGCGCGTGATCTACGACGCCGAGCACTTCTTCGACGCTTGGGGTGATGACCCCGACTACGCCCTGCGTTGTCTGCGCGCCGCCGTCGAGGCAGGCGCTGAGTGCGTGACGCTCTGCGACACGAACGGTGCGACGCTACCCCCCGCTGTGGCCGCGGCGACGGCACGCGTCGTCGCCGAGCTCGGAGAGCACGTCACGGTCGGCATCCACACGCACGACGACGCCGGCTGCGGTGTCGCCAACTCGTTGGTTGCGGTCGAGGCGGGAGCGCGCCTCGTGCAGGGAACGATCAACGGCTACGGCGAGCGCTGCGGCAACGCCAATCTCACGACGATCATCCCCAACCTGCAGCTGAAGATGGGATTCGCGTGCGTCGAGGCCGACAAGCTGGCGCGCCTCACCGAGATCGCGCACCTGATCGACGAGATCTGCAACGTCACTCCCAACCCCAACCAGCCGTACGTCGGCAAGAACGCGTTCGCGCACAAGGGCGGTATGCACATTGCCGGGGTCAGCCGCGACGCTCGCACGTTCGAGCACATCGATCCTGCGCTCGTCGGCGCCGATCGGCGGCTGCTCGTTTCCGAGCTGGCCGGCAAGGGCACGATCAAGGCGCGCGCCGACGAGAGCGGCATCGAAATCGACGAGGACGCGGCGGCGCGCGTGATCGCTCGCGTCAAGGAGCTCGAGCACCGCGGCTACCACTTCGAGGCGGCCGACGGCTCGCTCGACCTCTTGATCCTCAAGGAGACCGGTCGCTACGAGCCTCTTTTCCGGCTCGAGTCGTGGCGCGTGATCAGCGAGAAGCGCGCCGACGGTCGGGTCGAAACGGAGGCGACGATCAAGCTCTGGGTGGACGGCGAGCGCTACGTGCGCACGGCCGAGGGCAACGGGCCCGTCAACGCCCTCGACCGCGCGCTGCGCGCGGCTATCGGTGAGCGCTACCCGCACCTGCGCGACATCGAGCTCGTCAACTTCAAGGTCCGTATCCTCGACGAGACGAAGGGCACCGGTGCGGTGACGCGCGTCCTGATCGACGCAAGCGACGGCGTCGACACCTGGGGCGCGATCGGTGTGTCCGAGAACATCATCGAGGCGAGCTGGGAAGCTCTCGTCGACTCGCTCGAGGCGGGCATGCTGCCGAGCCGGCGCGAGCACACACGCGCCCGAGCGGTCGCCGACGCGCGCCGGTAGGCTGGCCGCCGCTGTGCAGCAGTCGAGCGCACGACCGCATGCCGGCGACACAATCGCGCTGGCGCGGCCGGACATCGGCGAGCGCGAGTTGGCGATGGTGCTCGCAGCGCTGCGCTCCGGGCGCCTGGCGCTTGGGCCGATGCTCGGCGAGTTCGAGCGCGCGCTGGCGCAGAAGCTCGGCGTCGAGCACGTCTCGGCGGTGTCAAGCGGAACGGCTGCGCTTCATCTCGCGGTGCGGGCAGCGGGGATCGCACCCGGCGACGAGGTAGTGACGACACCGTTCAGTTTCGTCGCCTCGGCGAACTGCATCCTCTACGAGGGCGCCAAGCCGGTGTTCTGCGACATCGATCCGGTGACGTTCAACATCGATCCGGACGCCGCACGCGCCGCCGTCGGCCCGCGCACGACCGGCCTTTTGCCGGTGCACATCTTCGGCTACCCCGCCGACATGCCGCGTCTCGAGGATCTCGCGCGGAAGCACGGCCTGTGGATCGTCGAGGACGCCTGCGAGGCGCTCGGCGCTGTCCACGAGGACGGCGTTCCGGTCGGTGCGCGCGGCAACCTCGCGGCGTTCGGCTTCTACCCGAACAAGCAGATCACCACCGGCGAGGGCGGTGCACTGGTTTGTCCCGACGCCGCCACGAAGGCGCGGGTCGATTCCGAGCGCAACCAGGGGCGGGCGCCCGACATGGATTGGCTCGACCATGTCCGTCTGGGCTTCAACTACCGTCTCGACGAGTTGTCTTGCGCGCTCGGGCTCGCGCAGCTCGAGCGTCTCGAGGAGCTGCTTTCAGCTCGCGCGCGGGTGGCCGCCGGTTACCGCGAGCGGCTCGCCGACATCGACGGGCTCGAGCTGCCCTGCCCCGACAGCGGCGGTGCGCGCCGAAGCTGGTTCGTTTTCTGTGTGCTCCTCCCGGAAGGAGTGGACCGGGTGGCGGCGATGGCGGCGCTGCGTGCGCGCGGCGTCGAGACCAAGCCCTATCTGCCCGCAATACACCTCTTCAGCTTCTACCGCGAGCGCTTCGGTTACCGCCCCGGCCAGTTCCCGGTGTGCGAGCGGGTAGCTGAGCGCTCGCTGGCGCTGCCGTTTCACACCCAGCTCGGCGACAGCGAGCTCGACCACGTTAGCGGGGCGCTCCGCGCCGTGCTCGCCGAGCTGCGAGCGAGCCCGTCTGCCCGTCGCCCGCGCGCACGCTCCGACAACGGCGGCACGTAGACTGGCGCGACCGCATGTCGCGCTTCGCCGAGCCCCAAGATCCCTTATTTCGGGCGATCAACACGTCGCTGTCGTTCGATCGCCGCCTCTGGCCGCAGGACCTGCGCCTTTCGCGCGCGCACGCGCGCATGCTCGCGCGCATCGGTGTGCTCGCCGACGACGAGCTGGAGCGGCTGCTCGCCGGGCTGGACGCCGTCGAGCGCGAGCTGCGTGAAGGGGAGTTTCCGTTCCGCGACGACGACGAGGACATTCACATGGCGATCGAGCGCCGGCTCACCGAGCTCGTCGGCGCGGTCGGGGCGAAGCTGCACACGGCGCGTTCGCGGAACGATCAGGTCGCGACCGATATGGCGCTGTTCGTGCGCGAGCATGCGCAAAGGGCGCGCGAGCTGATCGCCGAGCTGATGCGCGCGCTGCTCGCGCGCGCTGAAGATCACATCGATTGGCCGCTGCCCTCGTACACCCACTTGCAGCGCGCCCAACCGGTCTACCTGTCTCACCACCTTCTAGCGCACTTCTGGCGGCTGGCGCGCGACCGTCGCCGTTTCGCCAACGTCGCGGAACTGGCGGGCGAGCTACCGCTTGGCTCGGGCGCCGCTGCTGGTGTGACGTTCGCCAACGATCGCGAGTTCCTCGCACGCGAGCTCGGTTTCCCGCGTCTCGCCGAGAACTCGCTCGACGCCGTCTCCTCACGCGACGCAGTGCTCGACTACCTGGCGGCGGCCGCGATCTGTGCCGCTCACCTCTCTCAGCTCGGCGCCGAGATCGTCCTCTGGTCGAGCGCCGAGTTCGGCTTCTGCGAGCCCGCCGACCGTTTCGCCTCCGGGTCGAGTCTGATGCCTCAAAAGAAGAACCCCGATGCCGCCGAGCTGCTGCGCGCCAAGTCGCCGCGTGTCGCTCGCGCGTTCGCGGGGCTGGTCGGCCTTCTCCACGCCCTGCCGCTCACCTATAACAAGGATCTGCAAGAGGACAAGGAGGCGCTGTTCGACGCGGTCGACACCCTTGAACTCTGCCTGCGCGTGGCACGCGAGCAGCTCCTCGCTCTGCGCTTCGATCGCGAGCGGATGCGCACGGCGGCGAGCGACGAGTTCATGGCAGCGACCGACATCGCCGACATGCTGGTGCGCGCCGGTGTGCCGTTCCGCGAGGCGCACCGACGCGTCGGCGGGCTCGTGCGTTTCGCTGTCGAGCGTGGCGTGAGCCTGTCGCAGTTGAGCGATGGCGAGCTGCGCGAGCGGCTCGGTGAGCTCGAGCCGGCACAGGTCCGCGCGGCGCTCGCGCTCGAAGC
The DNA here is from genome assembly GCF_028867705.1 of Thermoleophilum album. Classification (GTDB taxonomy): domain Bacteria; phylum Actinomycetota; class Thermoleophilia; order Solirubrobacterales; family Thermoleophilaceae; genus Thermoleophilum. The sequence goes on from NZ_CP066171.1 coordinate 975,899, forward strand.
TCAGCTCGAGTCGAAGATTTCGCGCGGCGGCACCGCCCTCGCACGTGTGCGTGAACAACTCGAAAAGGCCCGCGCGGAGCTTGCCGGCTAGACCGCTCGACACCCGAGCGCCGCAGGTGCTGGCCCGGCCTGAGCACAGCGACGGGGAAGCGCTGCTGTCGGGCCGTCCCGTCGGGCGCGACTTTTTCGAGCGCGACGTCGTCGCGGTAGCGCGCGAGCTGATCGGTTGCGTGCTGCGGGTCGGAGACGTGGCCGGGCGGATCGTCGAGACCGAGGCGTACCACGAGCGCGAGCCGGCCTGTCACGGACACCGTGGTGTCACAGACCGCTGCCGCTCGCTGTTCGGGCCGCCCGGTACCGCGTACGTGTACCGCTCGTATGGTGTGCACTGGTGCTTCAACATCGTCTGCGAGCGGCCGGGCGTCGGCGCGGCCGTGCTCGTCCGCGCTGTTGAGCCACTCGCCGGCATCGAGGCGATGCGTGCGCGGCGCGGGGTCGAGAAGCTCACCGAGCTCTGCTCGGGGCCGGGCAAGCTGTGCCGCGCTTTCGCGATCGGCGGCGAATACGACGGCGTGCCCTTGGACGATGGAGCGATCGCGGTGTTCGCGCCGACGCCGGATCTCCCACCGCTCGGCGAGGTGGTAGCCACGACACGCATCGGCATTTCGCGCGCGACCGATCTCGAGTGGCGGTTCTGCGTCGCCGGCAGCCCGTTCGTTTCGCGCCCGCGTCCGCGGTCGGTGGACGTTCGGTAGGGGCAAGCAGCCCGTGCTGCGAGCGACCGACGCGCTCGGAGCGAGCGCAGCCTCACCGGCCGCTAGCGGGCGGTGCCGCGCCGCCGCCCGGCGAGTTGCCGCCGCCGCTCGCGGGCGGCGAGGGCGCAGGCTGCGGCTGCGGAGAGGGTGCAGGCGCCGGTTCGCTAGGCGGCTCGGGTCGCGCCGGCGACGTCGGCGGGCTAGCGGCGCCCGCGCCGGGCGCCTGGTCGGGAGCGGTCCGCGCCCGCGTTTCGGTTTCGCGCCGCGGCGGTGTCGCTGTGACCGTTCCGCTCGGGCCGGCGGGCGCTGACGGCACCGGCGCCGGTTGCGTGACGGTGGTGGTAGCTGAACCGTCGCGTGCGCGCTCGCGCGCGTCGCGCAGCGCGATCCACGCCAGCATCACGTCGCGCCAGATGAGGGCCGGGTACGTGCCGCCGGCGACCGGCTTGCCACCGTACTCCGTCAACATCGGCTTGAGGCGGTCGGGGTAGCCGACCCACACGGCGATCGTCAGGTCGCGATTGGAACCGACGAACCAGGCGTCACCGTAGTTCTCGGTGGTGCCGGTCTTGCCGAAAGCGAACTCGCCGATGCGGGCGTTGCGGCCGGTTCCGTACTGCAGCACTCCGGCGAGAACCTGTTGCGCGCGCTCGCCGACAGCAGCCGGGAAAACACGCTCGCTGCGGCGCTGGTTGCGTTCGTCGCGACCGGCGCCGACCACGCGCTCGATCGTCACCGGCCCCATCGTGCGGGCGGCGAACGTGCCGCTGACACGCAAGCCCTTGTTGGCGAGGGTCGTGTAGGCGTAGGCGAGCTCGAGCGGCGACAAGCCCTCGCGCAGCCCGCCGAGAGTCATCGCCGGGTTCGTGGAGACCGGTGTTTCCAGGCCCATCCGTTCGGCGAGACGCGCGATGCGCCCAGTGCCGAGTTCGAGGCCGAGCTCTGCGTACACCGAGTTGTCGGACGTCGCGGTGGCACTGCGCAGGGTCGTGACACCCGCGTAGCGGTCCTCGTAGTTGGCGACCTTGAACACCTCGCCGGGCGACCCCGGCACGCGGAACTCCTTGGGTCGCGATACGAAAGTCCGATCGGGGGAGACGCCGCGCAACAGCGCTTCGACGAGGATGAACGGCTTGAACGCCGAACCCGGCTGGCGGTGCCCTTGGACGGCGACGTTGAAGGGCTGGCGGTAGTAGTTGTTGCCGCCGACGATTGCTTTGACCTCGCCGGTGCGGTTTTCGATCGCGACGAGCGCGGCCGACGGACCGACGCCCGCTAGGTGGCGCGTGATCGCCTGCTGCGCTGACTGCTGCAGCTGCCAGTCGAGCGTCGTCGTGACCCTTAGTCCCCCGCCGAAAACGAGTCCCGCGCCGTAGCGGTCGACCAAAGTCTGTGTCACCCAAGTCGAGAAGTAGGGCTCCGCCGATTCCGGCCGCGGCGGGGTGATGTCGGCGCGCGTCGGCAGCGGCTCGGCGAGCGCCTGTCGGTATTGGGAGCGGGTCAGGTACCCCTGTTCGAACATCCGTCGCAGCACGAGATTGCGGCGCGCGAGCGCCGCTCGCGGGTTCTGGATCGGGTCGTACATGCTCGGCGAGGCGATCATCCCGGCTAGTAGCGCAGCTTGAGCGGGATCCAGGCGGCTCGCGAGCGGCTCGTCGGTGACGAGCGGCTGGTTCTGCGCGTTAGCACCCGTGACGCCCTGCGATGCCGTTGCGGCGAAGCGGTTCGGGTCGAGGATGCGACCGAAGTAGGTGCGTGCAGCGGACTCGGCGCCGTAAGCGCCGTTACCGAAATAGACCGTGTTCAGGTATTCGGTCAGGATCTTCTGCTTCGACCACTTGCGCTCGAGGTGGTAGGCGAGTGCCGCCTCGCGCATCTTTTGCAGGACAGTGCGGCGATTCTGGGCCGACAGCGCGTTCTTGACGAACTGCTGCGTGATCGTCGACCCGCCCTGCACGGCGCGGCGCCGCAACACGTCCTGCACGAGCGCACGCAGGATGCCGCGGTAGTCGACACCGCGGTGGTCGTAGAAGCGCCGGTCCTCGATCGCCACCACCGCGTTCTTGAGGTGCGGCGAGATCTGTTCCTGGCGCAGGAGGATGCGGTGGTCGTTGCCGGTCAGGCGGGCGATGGCCGGACCACGGCGGCCGCCGCCGGCATCGGCGTACAGCACCGAGTTCTGGGCGCGACGGTACTCGGCGGCGTTCTCGAGCGCCGGCAGATCGCTCGCCACCGCCATGAGCATTCCGAAGAGGGTTGACACGGCGGCGAGTGCGCTCAGCGCGAGCAGCACGAGCGCGAGGCGCAACCAACGGATGCGCGTGCGCGGTGCCGGCGCGCCACCGTCGGCCGTTGGCAGCGGGAAGGCGACGATCGTGCCGCCCTCCGAACCGTTGCGTCGAACGAGTGTCGGCGGCCGTTCCATCGACGATCGAGGGGCGACGAGCGCGGATTGCTCGGGCGGCGCCCGCTGCCGACGCCTGCGAGGCGCTGCTCGCACCAAGAGGCGAACGGCGCGCGAGTCTAGCATTGCCGCGATGACCGACCAGGGCGCTTCAGGTGTCGCGGTTCCGGCTAGCGCTCGCGCGGGCGACCCGCGGGCAGCGGCCGATTGGCTGCTGCGCAACGTGGCCAGCGCCTTGCCCGAGGGCCAGCTAGCCGAGCAGCTCGCGAGCGGTCGCAAGCTGCGGGTGAAGCTCGGTGTCGACCCGACCGCTCCCGACATCCATCTCGGCCACGTCGTGGTGCTGCGCAAGTTGCGCGAGTTCCAGGAACTCGGTCACACGGTGGTTCTGATCATCGGCGACTTCACCGCCCGGGTGGGGGACCCGTCGGGTCGTTCGCGCACACGGCCGCGCCTCGATCCCGAGGCGATCGAGGCGAACGCCCGCACTTACCAGGAGCAGGCCTTCCGTGTTCTCGATCGCGAGCGCACCGAGGTGGTGCGCAACAGCGCCTGGCTCGACATGTCGATGAGCGACCTGTTCGCGCTGGCCAGCCGCGCCACGGTCGCACAGCTGCTCGACCGCGACGACTTCCGCAAGCGGTACGAGTCGGGCACGCCGATCTCGCTGCTCGAGCTGCTCTACCCGCTATTGCAAGCCTACGACTCGGTGGCGGTGCGCGCCGACGTCGAGCTAGGAGGCACCGACCAGACCTTCAACCTGCTGTTCGCGCGTGAGATCCAGCAAACCTACGGGCAGTCGCCCCAGTCGATCGTCACGATGCCCATCCTGCCGGGCATCGACGGCGTCCAGAAGATGTCCAAGTCGCTCGGAAACCACATCGGTGTTACCGACCCACCGGAGGAAATGTTCGGGAAGCTGATGCGCATCCCGGACACGGTGATGGACGACTACTACCGGCTGTTGCTCGACCTGCCGCGCAACCGCTCGCTGTCGCCGGTTGAGGCGAAGCGCGCGCTGGCGCGGGCGCTTGTTGCGCAGTTCTGGGGTGCCGAGGCGGCGGTCGCAGCCGAGGCGCGTTTCAATCGCATCCACGTCGAACGGCGAGCCCCCGACGACGTAGAAGAGGTGGCGATCGCTGCGCCGGGCGAACGCCTAGCAGTCGCCCCTCTCCTGGCCGACGCGTTCGGTATCTCGCGCTCGGAGGCGCGGCGGCTCGTCGCACAGGGCGCCGTGGAGGTGGGCGGCGAGCGTCTCCCGCGCGACGCGCAAGACGTCCCTGCAACGCTCGTCGACGGCGCGATCGTGCGGCTCGGCAAGAGGCGCTTCAAGCGCGTACGGCTCGTCGACGCGGCCAGCGCTCGTCCCGACGCAACGATCTGAGCGCAATCGCGCAGAGGATCTGGAAAGCGCGCGGGGCGCTCGCTGTGCGCGGTGCTACACTCCCCCGTCCGGAACCGGCCGCGGGCTGGAGTCCCTGGCCGCGGCGGGAAGAGGTCCTTGAAAACTCGGCAGCGTGCGACGCGAGAGCTTGCTCTCGCGGGCGGCCCGTACTCCTGCGCAGTTTCTGCTGCGCAAGGAGCCAGACCGACTCGTCCGCTACAGGAGCGGACGGGCTTCACGAGGCTTGTCGAGCCTCTTCGAGGCTCGCGACAGTCTTTCGTGGAGAGTTTGATCCTGGCTCAGGGCGAACGCTGGCGGCGTGCCTAACACATGCAAGTGGAGCGACGAACCAGGCTTCGGCCTGGGGCAAAGCCGCGAACGGGTGAGTAACACGTGGGTTACCTACCCCGAAGACCGGGATAACCCGGGGAAACTCGGGCTAATACCGGATGTGCTCCGTCTGCTGCGGCAGGCGGTGGAAAGGAAGCTTCGGCCTCCGCTTCGGGATGGGCCCGCGGCCCATTAGCTAGTTGGTGAGGTAACGGCTCACCAAGGCGACGATGGGTAGCTGGTCTGAGAGGATGGCCAGCCACACTGGGACTGAGACACGGCCCAGACTCCTACGGGAGGCAGCAGTGGGGAATCTTGGGCAATGCGCGAAAGCGTGACCCAGCGACGCCGCGTGGGGGAAGAAGGCCTTCGGGTTGTAAACCCCTTTCAGGAGGGACGAAGCCCGGTCCGTGAATAGCGGTCCCGGGTGACGGTACCTCCAGAAGAAGCCCCGGCTAACTACGTGCCAGCAGCCGCGGTAATACGTAGGGGGCTAGCGTTGCCCGGAATTATTGGGCGTAAAGCGCGCGTAGGCGGCCCGGTAAGTCCGCTGTGAAAGCCCGGGGCTCAACCCCGGGAGGCCGGTGGATACTGCCGGGCTAGAGTCCGGAAGAGGCGGGTGGAATTCCCGGTGTAGCGGTGAAATGCGCAGATATCGGGAGGAACACCGATGGCGAAGGCAGCCCGCTGGGACGGTACTGACGCTGAGGCGCGAAAGCGTGGGGAGCGAACAGGATTAGATACCCTGGTAGTCCACGCCGTAAACGATGGGCACTAGGTGTGGGGGGTAGCCGACTCCCTCCGTGCCGAAGCTAACGCATTAAGTGCCCCGCCTGGGGAGTACGGCCGCAAGGCTAAAACTCAAAGGAATTGACGGGGGCCCGCACAAGCGGCGGAGCATGTGGTTTAATTCGACGCAACGCGAAGAACCTTACCTGGGCTTGACATGCAGGTGACAGCCGGGGAAACCCGGTCTCCCTTCGGGGCACCTGCACAGGTGGTGCATGGCTGTCGTCAGCTCGTGTCGTGAGATGTTGGGTTAAGTCCCGCAACGAGCGCAACCCCCGCCCATGTTGCCAGCGGAGGCTACGTGCCTGCCGGGGACTCATGGGGGACTGCCGGTGACAAACCGGAGGAAGGTGGGGATGACGTCAAGTCATCATGCCCCTTATGCCCAGGGCTACACACGTGCTACAGTGGCCGGTACAACGGGCTGCGAACCCGTAAGGGGGAGCGAATCCCTAAAAGCCGGTCTAGGTTCGGATTGGGGGCTGCAACTCGCCCCCATGAAGGCGGAGTCGCTAGTAATCGCGGATCAGCAATGCCGCGGTGAATACGTTCCCGGGCCTTGTACACACCGCCCGTCACACCACGGGAGCGGGCAACACCCGAAGCCGGTGACCCAACCCCGCAAGGGGAGGGAGCCGTCGAAGGTGGGGCTCGTGACTGGGGTGAAGTCGTAACAAGGTAGCCGTACCGGAAGGTGCGGCTGGATCACCTCCTTTCTAGGGAGAAGCCTGGAGCTGCGACCGCCGCGCGGTCGCCTCGAGAGCTCCCGAACGTCGGCCGGGCCGCGCACGTACGCTGCCGAGTTTTCAGGGACCGCTCCCGCCGCTGGAGTGGTCGTACGCCCCACGCCGCGGGCGTTCGCACTCCGTCGTGGCCGGTGCGGCCCTTGAAAACTGCACAGTCGGCAGACACACCGCTCCACGCGGAGCGGACGTGTCACCGAGACGCGAGACCAGCCGGCGCTCTACGCGTCCGGCTGGTAGCTCACCGTCAAGATGGTAAGGGCGCACGGTGGATGCCTTGGCGCCAGGAGCCGACGAAGGGCGTGGACGGCTGCGATAAGCCACGGGGAGCCGCTGCACAGGCTGTGATCCGTGGATTCCCGAATGGGGCAACCCGGCGCCGGTAATACGGCGTCATCTCGTCCTGAATACATAGGGGCGAGAGGGCAAGCGGGCGAACTGAAACATCTCAGTAGCTCGAGGAAAGGAAATCAACCGAGACTCCCCGAGTAGTGGCGAGCGAAAGGGGACCAGCCTAAACCCGGCAAGTGCAAGCGGGCACGCGTTGCTTGTCGGGGGTCGTGGGACAGTCTGTCCGGGCGGTGCCCCGCCCGGCGGGAGTTACAAAAGCTGCGTCTAGCCGAAGACCCCTGGAACAGGGGCACCACAGAGGGTGATAGTCCCGTAGGCGAAAGACGACAGCTCTCCCGAAGGCTGATCCCGAGTAGGACCGGGCCCGTGAAACCCGGTTCGAATCTGGGGGGACCACCCTCCAAGGCTAAGTACTCCCTGGCGACCGATAGCGCACTAGTACCGTGAGGGAAAGGTGAAAAGAACCCCGGAAGGGGAGTGAAATAGAACCTGAAACCGTGCGCCTACAAGCGGTCGGAGCGTCCTTCGGGGCGTGACGGCGTGCTTTTTGCATAACGAGCCGGCGAGTTATCGTCACTGGCGAGGCTAAGCGATGAGCGGAGCCGCAGCGAAAGCGAGTCCGAACAGGGCGCTTAGTCGGTGGCGATAGACCCGAAACCGGGCGATCTACCCATGGGCAGGCTGAAGCGGGGGTAAGACCTCGTGGAGGGCCGAACCGACGTAGGTTAAAAACTGCGCGGATGACCTGTGGGTAGGAGTGAAAGGCTAATCAAGCTCGGAGATATCTGGTTCTCGCCGAAATATATTTAGGTATAGCCTCCGGTTAATACCTGCTGGCCGTAGAGCACTGCTTGGCCTAGGGGCCCCACCAGGTTACCGACGTCAGGCAAACTCCGAAGACCAGCAGGCGTACCCGGGGAGTCAGCCCAGGAGGGATAAACTTCCTGGACGAGAGGGAAACAACCCAGACCGCCAGCTAAGGTCCCAAAGTGGTAGCTAAGTGGGGAACGATGTCCGAGCGCTCAGACAACCAGGAGGTTGGCTTAGAGGCAGCCATCCTTTAAAGAGTGCGTAACAGCTCACTGGTCAAGTGCTCGGGCGCGGAAAATTCAACGGGGCTCAAGCTACCCACCGAAGCTGCGGGTCGGTATCGCTTCGGCGGTACCGGCGGTAGGCGAGCGTTCCCGTGCCGGTGAAGCGGCGGCGTAAGCCAGCCGTGGAGGCGCGGGAAGTGAGAATGCCGGCGTGAGTAACGAAAGAAGGGTGAGAATCCCTTCCACCGATTGTCCAAGGTTTCCTGAGCAACGTTCGTCGGCTCAGGGTTAGTCGGGACCTAAGGCGAGGCCGACAGGCGTAGCCGATGGGCAACGGGTTGATATTCCCGTACCACGTCGGGTCCGTGATGACCGATGGGGTGACGAGGAAGGCTATGGGGACCCTGGCGACGGTCGACCAGGGGTAAGCGTGTACCTAGCGCTCTCAGGCAAATCCGGGAGCGTGATGATGGGAGGCGCGATGCCAGCTGGCCTACGGGCCGGCGAGCCCCGGACGCCATGCCTCCGAGAAAAACCTCTAGGCAGGACCCACGTGCCCGTACCAAAACCGACACAGGTGGACAGGTAGAGAATACCGAGGTGAGCGAGCTAACCCTCGTTAAGGAACTCGGCAAACTGGCCCCGTAACTTCGGGAGAAGGGGCGCCCCGTTAGGGTGACGGTCCTCGCGACCCGAGCCCGAGGGGGCCGCAGTGAATAGGCCCAGGCGACTGTTTATCAAAAACACAGGTCTCTGCTAAGTCGAAAGACGACGTATAGGGGCTGACGCCTGCCCGGTGCCGGAAGGTTACGCGGAGGGGTTAGCCGCCTTCGGGCGGCGAAGCTCTGAAGCTAAGCCCCGGTAAACGGCGGCGGTAACTATAACCGTCCTAAGGTAGCGAAATTCCTTGTCGGGTAAGTTCCGACCTGCACGAATGGCGTAACGACCTGGGCGCTGTCTCAACGAGGGGCTCGGTGAAATCGCAGTCTCGGTGAAGATGCCGAGTACCCGCGGCTGGACGGAAAGACCCCGTGAACCTTTACTACAGCCTGTTATTGGAGTCTGGGGCATCGTGCTCAGGATAGGTGGGAGGCTGTGAAGCGAGAGCTTCGGCTCTCGTGGAGCCGTCCTTGAGATACCACCCTCGGTGTCCTGGGCTTCTAACCTCGACCCGTGAAGCCGGGCGAGGGACAGTGGCAGGTGGGTAGTTTGACTGGGGCGGTCGCCTCCTAAAGCGTAACGGAGGCGCGCAAAGGTCCCCTCAGCACGGTCGGAAATCGTGCGTTGAGTGCAAAGGCATCAAGGGGGCTTGACTGCGAGACTGACAAGTCGAGCAGGTGCGAAAGCAGGCCTTAGTGATCCGGCGGTTGCAAGTGGAAGCGCCGTCGCTCAACGGATAAAAGGTACTCCGGGGATAACAGGCTTATCGGGCCCAAGAGTCCACATCGACGGCCCGGTTTGGCACCTCGATGTCGGCTCGTCGCATCCTGGGGCTGAAGTCGGTCCCAAGGGTTGGGCTGTTCGCCCATTAAAGCGGCACGCGAGCTGGGTTCAGAACGTCGTGAGACAGTTCGGTCCCTATCCGCCGCGGGCGTTGGAGAGTTGAGGGGAGTCGCCCCTAGTACGAGAGGACCGGGGTGAACGGACCTCTGGTGTACCTGTTGTCCCGCCAGGGGCACCGCAGGATAGCCACGTCCGGATGGGATAACCGCTGAAAGCATCTAAGCGGGAAGCCCACCCCAAGATGAGCTCTCCCATCCCCTCGAGGGAGTAAGGGCCCTGGGAGAACACCAGGTGATAGGCCGGCGGTGTAAGCGCGGCAACGCGTTCAGCCGACCGGTACTAATTGCCCGAGGGCTTGACGGTATTTCTTCGCGCGTCTCGCGCCGACTGTGCGGTTTTCAAGGGTCGTAGTCGCGGCTCGATGAAGTCGCTCAGATAGGGCTTGAAAAGCTTCCGGTGGCTATAGCGAGGGGGAAACACCTCTTCCCATTCCGAACAGAGAAGTTAAGCCCCTCAGCGCCGATGGTACTTGGGGCGCAGGCCCCCGGGAGAGTAGGTCGCCGCCGGATTCGAGTTTCGAGGGCGCGTCGCTAGCGGCGCGCCCTCTCTCTTTTTGGCTTCGCCCGGCGGTGTCTGCGCCGACCGACAACGCTCGCGCGCTGCAGCACGGGCCGCCAAGCGCAGCGCGGTGCTCTGGCGTCGAGGTCAGCACTGCTCCAAACTGGGGGGCAGGGTGCGGACCCGGAGCGGTACTGGTCGCCGGCGGCGAGCGGGGTGTGTACGCTGCTCGGCGTGAACGTCCTCGAAATAGTGGTGCTCGCGATCGTCACCGTGGTGGTCGTCGCCTTCCTGGCCGGCATGGTCGCGGCTCGCCGTCGAGCCGAGGCTTTGGCTCCAGAACTCGAGCGTCACCTCGCGGCCGTCGAGCGACGCCTCGCCGAGGCGCAGGCACAGGACCCGACCTGGCGGCGGGAAGCGCTGGAAGCAGCCGCGCGTCGAGCGCTGCGAAGGGAACGTCCCGAGCTCGCCGATCTGGCACTGCGATTGGTGCGTGTTCACGACGCCCCCGGCGCGCACGAGGACGAGGCGGAGTTCGAGGTCGAGCCGCCCGGCGCGGGCGCACGCGTGCGCATCAGGGTGGCGCGACAACGGGGAGAGTGGGAGGCCGAGATCCGCGGCTAAGCCGCAAGCTCGTTAGCCGCCTGTAATAACGCAGGCGTGGGCTGCCCGCTTCGGCGAGCTCGCCGGGCGCCTACGAACCGATACGGCAGCAACGCACGTCGCAGCGTCGGCAGCGACACGCGATGTCGCCGTGTATGTCGGGCGCGGTCGTGCTGACGCCGCCGCTTCAGTTTGCAGACAGTACGCCTCTAGCGTCGCGAGGCGCACGGCGAAGTCGAGCGCGCGAACGACGCGTGCGCTAAGTGTCGTGGGCGAGCTGCCCCGGGGGGAAGTCGACACGAACATCTGTTCGACACGCTAGTGCGCAGCGCGGACGGAAACGCGGCGGGGGCAGGCGCGGTCCTACAGGAGACGACGCGCTCGTGGCGAAAGCTCGCTACGTGCTCTCCGCTACGCTTGCGGCGCCCCGCCACCTCGAGCCAGCGACCTACAGGGGACGCATGGAGAAGTTCGTAATCGAGGGCGGCGTGCCGCTCTCCGGCACGATCACGCCGGCAGGAAACAAGAACGCTGCGCTTCCCGCGCTCGCCGCTGCGCTCCTCACCGAGGAGCGCGTCGTGCTGCGCAACATTCCGCACATCCGCGACGTCGAGACGATGATCGAACTGCTGCGGCTGCTCGGTGCCGATGCCGACTGGATCGACCGCAACGTCGTCGCGGTGTGTGCTGCCGGGGTCAAGGAAACTGCCGTCGATCCCGAGCTGGCACGCCAGATCCGTGCCTCGTTCCTGCTCGCCGGTCCACTTCTAGCGCGCTTCGGCCGCGCGCTGATGCCACCACCAGGTGGCGACGTGATCGGGCGGCGTCGACTCGACCCCCACCTCGACGCCTTCCGTGCTCTCGGAGCCGAAGTGCGCAGCGGATCGCACTACGAGATCGTCGCGCCCAACGGCCTGCGGCCCTGCGACTTTTTCATGGACGAGCCGTCGGTGATGGCAACCGAGAACGCATTGATGGCTGCCGCGCTGACGCCCGGCACCACGATCATCCACAACGCCGCCGCCGAGCCTCACGTCCAGGATCTCGCGCGGCTACTGACCGCGATGGGTGCGCGCGTCGAGGGGATCGGGTCGAACCGGCTTGTCGTCGAGGGGCGGCGCGAGCTCGGCGGAGCGGACTTCACGATCGGTCCCGACCACATCGAGATCGGCAGCTTCATTGCCCTCGCTGCTTGCACAGGTGGGGAGTTGAGGATCAAAGACACGGTGCCCGAGGACCTGCGGATGGTGCGGATCGCGTTCGAGCGGCTAGGCTGCCGGATCGAGTTCGAGGGGCGCGACGTCGTCGTCCCCGCCGGGCAAACGCTGCGCGTCCGCGATGACGACGGCAACGCTGTCGCGAAGATCGAGGATGGCCCCTGGCCTGCGTTTCCCGCCGACCTCACCTCGATCGTCGTTGCGATGGCCACACAAGCCGACGGGCTGATCCTGATCCACGAGAAGATGTTCGAGAACCGGCTGTTCTTCGTCGACAAGCTGGTCAGCATGGGCGCTCGCGTGATCGTGTGCGACCCACACCGAGCTGTCGTCAGCGGCCCCAGCAAACTGCGCGGGCAACGGCTCGAAAGCCCCGACATCCGCGCCGGCATGGCCTTGCTGATCGCCGCGCTCTGCGCCGAAGGGGTGTCCGAGATCGGCAACGTCCGCCAGATCGACCGCGGCTATGAGCGGATCGATGAGCGCCTGCGCGCGCTCGGTGCGCGCATCGAACGGGTCGGGTCACCGGAAGAACCGATCGTGCTGCGCGCCGCACGCGGCACGGCGGGCGCGCTGTAATTGCTGTTCCCAAGCGCATCAACCGACCCCGTCGCGGCCACCGCGCCCCTCGCCCGCCGTCTGCCGGCCGGGATGCGGGACGTGCTGCCCGACGAGATGCGCGAGCTGCGCGAGCTGTCCGACGTGCTGCGCAGCACGTTCGGTGCGGCCGGCTACGGGGAGGTCTGGACCCCGGCGCTCGAGTTCGAAGAGGTCTTGCGGCTCGGCGACCCGGATGCCGCCAAAGCGGCCTACAAACTGTTCGACGAGCACGGGCGAGCCCTCGCGCTGCGTTCGGACATGACGATCCCAATCGCGCGGCTCGCAGCTACACGTCTCGCCGCTGAAACGCCGCCGCTGCGGGTGTGCTACTTCGCGCACGCCTACCGCACCGGGCCGGTGCGTGCCGACCAGCCGCACGAGTTCCTGCAAGCCGGGATCGAACTGCTGGGCGTGGCCGAGCCGGATGGCGAGGCCGAAGTGATCGCGCTCTCGCTCGCGGGGCTCGAGCGCTGCGGTTTGGAGCGCCACCGGGTCGGGATCGGCGACGCCGCCCTCTATCCGCAGTTGTTGGCGGCGCTCGGTGTCGACGACCAAGCCCAGCGGGCTTTGCTCGCAGCGCTGGGGAGGCGGGACCTCGTGGCGGTGGAGCGTCTCGCCGGTGCGCTACCGACGACCGCGGCGAAGCGAGCCGTCGCCGCGGCGAACGCTCGTGGCGGACCCGAGGTGCTGGAGCTGGTCGCCGATCTCGTCCCGACTTGTGCCGCGCGCCTTCTCGGCCTATTCGAGCGCCTTGCCGCCGCCGGTCACGGTGAACGTGTGATCGTCGATCTCGGTTTGCGCCGCGACTTCGCCTACTACACCGGCATCGTCTGCGAGTTCTACGATCCGGCGGTCGGCTTCGCTATCGGCGGCGGCGGTCGCTACGACGACCTCGTCGCGCGCTTCGGGCGCGACGTGACCGGTTTCGGCGTCGCCTTCGACCTGCAGCGCGTCCACCTCGCCCAAGCAGCCGAGGAGCGAGCACGAGCATGAGCAGCGCACCGGGCGAACGCTCGCCACTCGCGGGACTCGTCCTGGCGATACCCCGCGGGGCGCTGTTCCAGGAAACGCTCGCGCTGCTCGATCGCCTCGGTTACGACACGGACTCGATCAGGAAAAACGAGCGGCGGCTGCTCTTCCCTGAGCTCGGGATCGTGACCATGCGCCCGAGCGACGTCCCCACCTATGTCGAGCACGGGGCGGCCGACCTCGGGATCACCGGCAAGGACGTGATTTGCGAACAGAGCGACCGCGACGTCTACGAGCTCCTCGACCTCGGGTACGGCCACTGCCGGATGGTGCTGGCAGCGGCGTCCGGTAGCGACGCACTAGGCGAGTCGCTGCGCCGTCTCGGCCGCATGCGTGTCGCGACCAAGTACCCGCGCACGACGCGCGAGTACTTCGCGCGAACCGGGCGCCACGTCGAGGTCGTCGAGGTAAAAGGTTCGGTCGAGATCGCGCCGCTGTGCGGACTAGCCGACGGGATCGTCGACCTCACTGCGACCGGCCGTACGCTCGCCGAGAACGGTCTGCAGGTGGTGGAGGAGATCGCGACCTCGACAGCACGGCTGATCGCCAACCCGGTCGCTCACAAGCTCAAGGCACGCGCGGTCGACGAGTTCGTGGAGCGCGTGAAAGCCGTGGTCAACGGCGGTGCGCCTCCCGGCGGGCGCGCCGGCGAAGGCAGTCCTCGGTAGCGTGCAGGTCACGATGGAGGAAGGCCGCACGCCGCCGATCGTTTGGCTCGAGCAGGACACCAGCGCCGCACGTGTGCGTGCCCTGCAGCCGACAGGTGCGAGTATCGAAGACCGTGTCCGCGAGATCATCGCCCGCGTACGCGACGGCGGCGACGCCGCCCTCCTAGCCCTCAGTGCCGAGATCGACGGTGTCGAGCTCGCTGCCGGCGGCGTGCGCGTCGCGCCCGACGAGATCGCCGCCGCCCGTGCCCGTGCCGACAGCGCGCTGCTCGACTCGCTGACGCTGGCGGCTCGCAACGTCGAGCGGGTGGCGACGCTCGCCCTCGGCCCGCAGGCCGAGACAGTCGAGCTCCCGCAGGGGCACCGCATCGCTGTGCGCCGCCTGCCGGTGCGCCGCGCCGGTCTCTACGTGCCCGGCGGCCGCGCGGCCTACCCGTCGACATTGGTGATGGGCGCCGCCGCCGCGCGCGCCGCGGGCGTCGCCGAGCTCGTGGTGTGCGTGCCGCCCGGTCCCGACGGGAGGATCGCCGATGCGACGCTCGCCGCGTGTGCGCTTCTCGAGGTCGACGAAGTGTGGCGCGTGGGAGGGGCGCAGGCGATCGCGGCGCTGGCCTACGGCACCGAGACGCTGCGAGCGGTCGACCTCATCGCCGGCCCCGGCAACCGCTGGGTGCAGGAAGCCAAACGGCAGGTGTTCGGTCACGTCGGGGTCGATGCGGTCCAGGGGCCGAGCGAGCTCGTCGTGCTTGCCGATAGCGACGCCGACACCGAGCTCGTCGCCGCCGACCTGCTGGCGCAGGCCGAGCACGGCCCCGACGGTCTTGTCGCTGCGGTGGCGCCCGAACACGCCTGGTTGGAGACGTTGGAGCGGCAGCTGCGGCGGCTGGCAGCAGCGCTCGGCGGCCGTTTCGAAACACCGATCGCGCTGTGCCCGGTCGCTTCTCTCGAGGACGGTCTGGCGCTCTGCGAGGCGATCGCCCCCGAGCACCTCGAGCTCGTCGGTGCGCGCGCTGAGCCGCTCGCCGCAGAGGTGCGGAACGCCGGCTGCGTTTTCGTCGGGGCTGCTGCTGCGACCGCGCTCGGCGACTACGTCGCCGGCTCGAACCACATCCTTCCGACTGGCGGCGCCGCGCGCTTCCAGAGCGCGGTATCGGCAGCGACGTTCCAGCGGCGGATGGCGACGGTCGCGATCCCCGGCCGAGCGCTCGACGAGCTCGCTCGGGCGGGAGCGCTGATCGCCCGCTACGAGGGACTCGTCGCGCACGCACGCTCGCTCGAAATGCGTCTCGAACGAGCTCGCGAGCTAGACGGGTCGAGCGAGCGTCGCGAACCGGAAAGCGAGCGCGAAAACGTGCACGACGCGGCCGCTCCTGTACCGTCAGGCGCAGAGGCGGACGCTCGAAGCGAGCCGCGCCGAGAGGTCGAAGAGTGAACGCAGACGCCGCCACTGACAAGCGCTGCGCCGAGGTCGAGCGCCGCACGCGCGAAACGCACGTGCGGCTCGCGCTCGATCTCGACGGCAGCGGTGCGGGCGAGCGCAGCACCGGGGTTGGTTTCTTCGACCACATGCTCGACGCCGTGGCGCGTCACGGGAAGATCGACCTCGATGTTCGCGTCGACGGCGATATCGCGACTGGACCGCACCACACCGTCGAGGACACCGGGCTCGCCCTCGGGCGCGCGCTCGACCGTGCGCTCGGCGACCGCCACGGCATCTGTCGCTTCGGCGAGGCGCGTGTGGCGATGGACGACGCGCTCGCGTGGTGCGTGATCGACATCTCCGGCCGCCCGTACGCACGCCTCGATGCCGTCTTCCCGCGCCAGCAGGTGGCTGACTTCGAGGTTGAGCTGTGCGCCGAATTCCTGCGCGCCGTGGCAAGCACCGCCGGTCTCACCGTGCACGCTGGCGTGGAGCGCGGCGACAACGCCCACCACATGGTGGAGGCGCTGTTCAAAGCGTTCGCGCTAGCGCTGCGACGTGCGTGCGCGCGCGACCCGCTCGAGCACGGTGTTCCGTCGACGAAAGGTGCCCTCGGCGAGGCGCAGACGTGACGACCGGCACGCGCAAGCCACCGTCGCCACCGACAGTTGCCGTTCTCGACTACGGAATGGGCAACCTGCGATCGGTTGCCAAGGCTCTTGCGCACGTCGGCGCTGAGCCACGCGTGACCAGCGACCCACGCGACCTCGGCCGCTGCGCTGGTGCTGTGTTGCCAGGGGTAGGTGCCTTCCCCGCCGCGGTTCGCGAGCTGCGGACACGCAAATTACTTGCGCCCCTGCTCGACGCTGCGCGGCAAGGGCTGCCGATGCTCGGCATTTGCCTCGGCATGCAGCTCCTCTTCGAGCGCTCGGAGGAGCAGGGCGGAGCTGACGGGCTCGGCTTGATCGAGGGCGAGGTCACAGCGCTCGCTGCGCGCGGCCTCAAGGTGCCGCACATCGGCTGGAACTTCGTCGAGCGGCGGCGTGACAGCTGGCTACTCGCCGGCCTGGGGGAACGCACCGCCTTCTACCACGTGCACTCCTTCGCCGCCCGCCCCCGACACGACCAGGATGTCGTCGGCGTCGCCCGCTACGGCGAGGAGTTCGTTAGCGCCGTCGAACGTGGGACACTTGCCGGTGTCCAGTTCCATCCCGAAAAGTCGGGGCCGGCTGGCCTGCGTGTACTCGAAAACTTCGTCGCGCTGTGCGCTCGGCGAACGCCGAGCGGGGACCGGCAGCCCCTCGTAGCGAGGCACGGGCAGTGATCTTCATTCCCGCCATCGACATCCGTTCCGGGCGCGCGGTGCGTCTGCTACGCGGCGACTTCAGTCGCGAGACCGTCTACGACGAGCCGCTTGCAGCGGCACGATCGTTCGTCGAGGCGGGGGCGCGGTTCCTCCATGTCGTCGATCTCGATGGCGCCCGGCACGGCGAGCCCCGCAACCTCGAGCACCTGCGGCGAATCTGCAGCGAGCTCGACGTACCCGTTCAGTTCGGCGGCGGGCTGCGCAACGAGGCCGCTGTGGAAGCGGCGCTCGCCGCCGGCGCGACACGGGTGGTGATCGGTACCTCGGCGCTGCGCGACCCGGAGTTCGTCAAGCGTGCGCTCGCGCGCTGGGATCCGCGGGTCGTAGTTGCCGTCGACGTGCGCGGCGGCAAGGTGTCGGTGTCGGGCTGGGAGGAGCGAACAGAGCTCGACGCCGTCGAGGCGATCGCGCGCCTGCAGGCGCTTGGCGTCGTCCGTTTCGTCTACACGAACGCCGACCGTGACGGCACGCTCGAAGGCCCCGACCTCGCCGAGATCGAACGCGTCGGCCGGGCCATTCGTGGCCGCTTCATCTACTCGGGCGGCATAGGCACGGTCGACCATCTGCGCGCCCTGCGCGAACTGCGGCTCGTCAACCTCGTCGGCGTGATCTGCGGGAAGGCGCTGTACGAGCGCCGTTTCACGATCGCCGAGGCACAAGCAGCGCTGGACGAGCGGCGTCCCCGCCCCTTCCGGCTGGCGCACTTCCCAGGTACCGGCGCCGCCTGATCGCAACAGGCCGGCGTGCGGCGGTCACAACAAAGGGGCGCGTAAGCTCAGCTGCGGCGTGGTTCTGAAACGGATAATCCCCTGTCTCGACGTCGACCGCGGGCGGGTCGTCAAGGGCGTCGGATTCGTCGACCTGCGCGACGCCGGTGACGCCGTCGAACTGGCCGCTCGCTACGAGCGCGAGGGCGCCGACGAGCTCGTGTTTCTCGATATCAGCGCGAGTCATGAGCGCCGTCGCACCGGCGCCGAGCTGGCGCGCCGCTGCGCCGACGAGATCTTCATTCCCTTCACGATCGGCGGCGGGATCCGCTCGGTGGAGGACGCTCACGCGGTGCTCGCCGCCGGGGCCGACAAGGTGTCGGTGAACACGGCTGCTGTCGCCCGTCCCGAGCTCATCGACGAGCTTGCACGCGTGTTCGGCTCGCAGTGCGTCGTCGTCGCGATCGACGCACGCCGCTGCGACGACGCCGGGCAGGCGTCCCGCACCGGCTGCGTGCACACCGACGGTCACCGCTGGGAGGTGGTGGTCGAGGGAGGACGCCGCGGGACCGGGCGCGACGCGGTGACATGGGCGCGCGAGGCAGTCGCGCGCGGAGCGGGGGAGATCCTCCTGACGTCAATGGACCGCGACGGTACCGAGGACGGCTACGACATCGGGCTCACGCGCGCGGTGAGCGACGCCGTCGACGTGCCGGTCATCGCATCCGGCGGGGCAGGAGAGCTCGAGCATCTTGTCGAGGCGATCGAGCGCGGTGGTGCCGACGCTGTCCTGTGCGCCTCGATCTTCCATTACGGGCGCTACACGATCACGCAGGCTAAGCGGCACATGGCGCGCCGCGGCGTGCCAGTGCGGCTCGACTGACACTGCTCCTGGTGGGGCTGCGATGGCCGATAGCCTTGCGGTCTTGGAGGTGCGACGCGTCTCCACAGAGGATCTGCGCGAGCGCGTTCGCCGGATCCCGGGGATCGAGCGCCTGTTGCCGGCGCTCGACGGGCTGCCACCCGTCTACCTGGTCGGCGGTGCGGTTCGCGACCTCTTGCTCGGCGAGCGCTCGCTCGACATCGATCTCGCCGTCGAGGGCGACGCGCGATCGGCTGCGCGCGAGCTCGCCCGTCGCCTCGACGGCGACGTCGTGGGGCACGATCGCTTCGGCACGGCAACCGTGCACGCGCCAGACCTGAGGGTCGATCTGGCGATGACCCGCAAGGAGCGCTATCCGCGCCCGGGTGCGCTCCCCGAAGTCGAGCCCGCGACCCTCGCCGAAGATCTCGCGCGCCGCGACTTTTCGATCAACGCTATGGCGATCGCTCTGCACGGCGACGAGCTCGGTCATCTCCACGACCCCTTCGGCGGCGTGCGCGACCTGACGGCCGGGATCGTTCGCGTGCTCCACGAGCGCAGCTTCGTCGACGACCCGACACGGCTGCTGCGCGCGCTTCGCTACGAGACGCGCCTCGGTTTCCAGCTCGACCCCGAGACCGAGCGGCTGGCGCGCGAGGCCGCTGCGCGCTCGCTGCTGCGCTTGGTGTCAGGTCCGCGCGTCCGCGACGAGCTACTGCCGCTGCTCGAGGAGATCGAGCTGATCCCGCGCGCCTTGCGGCGGATGCGCGAGCTCGGCATCGATCGCTCGCTGCACCCTGCGCTCACTGCCGACCCGCAGCTCGCTGCCGATGCCGCGTTGGCCGCCAACGTCGTCGGGGCGAGCCGACGGCTGAGCGCGCTCGCGGCGCTGCTCGCACGCGACCCCGAGGGCGCTCGCGAATGGCTCGACGAGTTGGCGCTGCGTGCGCCGGAGCGGGACGCTGTCGAGCGCGCTGCGCGCCGCGGCCGGCAGCTCGCGACCCTTCTCGGTATCGGCGAGCTACGGCCCTCTCAGATCTACGAGTTGCTGGCGCCCGAGCCGCCCGAGGCGCTCGCCGTCGCACTGGCGCTAGGCGCTCCGCAGCGGGCGATCGCCGACTACGTAAACCGGCTCCGTCACGTGCGGCTCGAGATCTCGGGGCGCGACCTGGTCGCCGCGGGCGTTCCCGAATCGCCCCTGATCGGCCAGGCGCTGCGGGCCGTGTTGCGAATGAAACTCGACGGCCGCGTGTCGGGCCGCGACGAGGAGCTCGCGGCGGCCCTAGCCGAGGTCAGGCTCGCCGAGGAGGCCGCGGGCCGGGGTGGCGACGCGAAGTGAGCTTCAGCGAACGTAGCGACGGTTGGCCGCGACCCGTCGCGGTCGAGCTGCCCGGGGCGACGGCCTACTTCTCGGACCGCCGGGGCGGTGTCAGCTCCGGGCCGTTTGCGACCCTCAACCTCGGTCTCGGCAGCGGCGACGATCCTGCGCGTGTCGCAGAGAACCGGGGGCGACTGGCGGCTGTCGCGGGAGTCGAGGCGGGCCGTTTGCGCTGGCTTTTGCAGGTGCACGGCGGGCGTGT
Organism: Thermoleophilum album; assembly: GCF_028867705.1. GTDB lineage: Bacteria > Actinomycetota > Thermoleophilia > Solirubrobacterales > Thermoleophilaceae > Thermoleophilum. The sequence continues at coordinate 995,802 of NZ_CP066171.1, forward strand.
GCACCGTTGGAGGGCGGGCAGCTGCGATGCCGCCCGCCGAGACGACGAGGCCGACGCGTCCGTCGCTGAACCGCCGCGCGCCGACGCCCACGTGACCGACGAGCCCGGCGTCGGGCTGCTCGTCCTCACCGCTGATTGTCTGCCGGTGGCGCTCGCCGACGGCACCACCGTCGCCGCTGTCCACGCCGGTTGGCGCGGTCTCGCAGCCGGTGTCGTCGTCAACGCGGCACGCCAGCTCGGCGCCGGGGCGGTCGCTTGCATCGGGCCGGGGATCGGCCCCTGCTGCTACCGCGTCGGCGGCGAGGTTGCGGCGCGCTTCGCCGGCTACGACGGCGCTGTGCGCGGCGACCGCCTCGACCTTGCTGTGGTGTGCGAACAGCAGTTGCGTGCCGCCGGCGTGCGCGACGTGCGGCGCCTCAGTGGTTGCACGGCGTGCGAGCGCGAGCGCTTCTTCTCCTACCGACGTGACGGCGCGGCCACCGGCCGACAGGGTGTGCTCGTCGTCAAACAGCGGGTGCGGGACGGTGGCTGAGCGCCGCTACGACGTCGATCCGCGCCGCGTCGCCGCACGCCTCGAGCGCGTGCGCGAGCGGATCGCAGAGCTCGGTCGTGACCCGGGCGAGGTCGAGATTCTCGTCGCGACCAAGTACGTCGCCTGCGAGCAGATGCCGCTGCTGGCCGAAGCGGGGGTGCGCCTGGTCGGCGAGAACCGTGCCCAGGACCTCGTCGCCAAACAGGAGGCGCACGGCGAGCTCTTCGAGTGGGACTTCATCGGCGTGCTGCAGAGCCGCAAGGTGCGCACGGTCGCTCCGCGGGTGCGTCTCATACACTCGCTGGCGAGCGAGTCCGCGCTACGCGAGCTCGAGCGCTACCCGGCACGTGCTGTGCTGGTGCAGGTCAACGTCGCGGGCGAGGAGGGCAAAGCAGGGATTGCGCCCCAACGTCTCGGCGAGTTCCTAGCCCGCTGTCCGGTGCCGGTCGCGGGGCTGATGACGATGCCGCCGCTCGCCGACACCCCCGAGCGCAACCGCCGCTGGTTCCGTGCCCTGCGCGAACTAGCCGAACGCCACGGCCTGCGCACGCTCTCGATGGGGACGAGCCAGGATTGGGAGGTGGCGGTCGAGGAGGGCGCCACGATCATCCGTTTGGGCAGCTCCCTGCTCGTCTGACCGCTCCCGCCTGGGCTCGCGCGAACGGCCGAGCAACGGCCGGTGCGCGAGCGGAAGTTGCGGCTAGCGACCCCGCGACAGCAAGCCGTGGCGCTCGGCGAACGCCAGCACGACGCGCGCGAGCTGCGCGCCCTGCCAGGCGAGCGGCGATCGCCCCTCGTCCTCGACGACGAACTCGGCCGCGGGGATCGCGGCAGCGAGCTCGCGAGCGTCCGCCAGCGGGTGGAGCGGGTCGGCGTCGTCGCGCGAGCCGACGACGAGCACCGGCAGCTCGAGGCGCGCCAGGTCGCCGCCGGCGAAGGGCAGCGGGGAGCGCGACACCACCCGCAGCGCGTCGGCGACGGCGCGCGGCTGACGGTGGCGGGCGAAACGCTGGCGCACAGCAGCGTGCGCCACCGCTCGCCAGCGCGGGGCGAGCGCGGCGGGTAGTGCCAGACTGGCGGCTCGGTCGAGGTCGCCCACTTCGAGCGCGGCGGCGAGCTCGTCGACTGGGATCGGCTCGTCGTGGCGCGACAGCGCCGGGGGTGTGACGAGCACGAGACCTGCTGCCTCGACCTGGCTGCGGAGCGCGGCTGCGAGCGCCGTAGCTGCGCCCATCGAAACGCCAACCAGAAGCGGCGGGGTTCTCGCGACCGTGGCGACGACGGCCTCGAGGTCGTCTACGAGCTCGTCGTAGCCGTAGGCGTCGCGTCGCGGAGCGGGGTCGGAGTCGCCGTGTCCGCGCGCGTCGTACGTGACGAGACGTGTGCCACTGCGCGCAAGCAGCAGCGAGCCGTGGAAGACGTTGCGGCGTGTCGCCGTAAGCCCGTGCAGGCCCACCACCGGCAGCCCCTCACCGAACGCCTCGCCACGAAGAACGAGCTCGCCAAGCGCCGTGCGGCGCGCGACCACCACTGCTCGCGCGCTGCTCGCGGTCGTCGGGTCTGCGCTACTTTTAGGTTCGTTCACAGCGGACGGGCAGCTTTGCAGGATTTCCGCTCGTACGCACGAAACGGACGGGGACATGTCGCTCCGAGACACTTGGCACCGCGCCCTGATCTTCTTCGGGCTCGCCGAGGAAGAAGATCCGCGCTACGAAGCTGCCGCTGAGCCCGAGCCCGAGGACGTGCTCGAGGAGCGGTACCGCGAACGGCCCAACGTACGTCGCCTCAGCAGGCGGCGGCCGCGCGACGACTTCGACGACATCTTTGCCGACGAACCGCCGACGCGCTCCCGACCGCTGCGCGCCGTCGCGAGCAATGGCCGCGGCGGCCCCGAGCTACAAGTGCACTTGGTGATGCCGAAAAGCTTCAACGACGCGCAAGAGATCGCCGACCAGTTCAAGAACGAGATCCCGGTGATCATCAACCTGCAGCAGACCGACACCGACCTCTCGAAGCGGCTGATCGACTTCGCGTCAGGCCTCACGTACGCCCTCGACGGAGGGATGCAGCGGATCGCCGACAAGGTGTTCCTGCTCACTCCGCGCAACGTCGAGGTGTCGGCGGAGGAGCGCGCGCGCTTGATCGAGAAGGGGTTCTTCAACCAGTCCTAGCTCGGGCAGGCCCGTCTGCTGCGCTCGGCGCCGGTCGTGGGTCGCGATCCACTGCGACGGGCCGGTGCCGGACGTGCGGTTAGGCTTCGCAACCGATGAAGCTGGGCTTCGTGGGAGCGGGCAACATGGCTACGGCGCTGGCCGTGGGCATCGGCGAGCCGGTGCTCGTCCACGATCCCGACCGCGCTCGCGCGCAAGCGCTCGCCGAGCGCGTCGGTGGCGAGACGTGCAGCTCCAACCGTGAGCTCGCCGAACGTGCCGATCTTGTTGTGCTGTGTTGCAAGCCCGCACAGCTGCAGACCGTCGCGGGGGAGATCCGCGGACACGTCGCCGCCGTTGCGTCCGTGCTCGCGCTCACGCCGCTTGCGGCGCTCGCCGCCGAGTTCGGCGACGACGTTCCGCTCTACCGCCTGATGCCGAACCTGCCGGTCGCTGTTGGACGCGGCGTGATCGGCTACGTGCCCGGACCGCGCGCGGCCGATGGTCCCGAGCACGAGCTGCGTGCGCTGCTGGGGCGCGCAGGCGAGGTCGTCGAGGTGGCGGAGCGCGATCTCGACGCTGTTATGGCCCTGGCTAGCTGCGGGCCAGCTTTCGTGGCCCGTTTCCTGGCCGAGCTCGCTGCGGCGGGCGCACGCCTCGGTCTCGATCCCGAACTCGCGGGCAGGCTCGCGCGCCTGACCGCGGGCGGGACGCTCGCCTACCTCGACGCGGAACGGATCGAACCGGCGGAACTCGAGCGGCGCGTAGCTACCCCTGGAGGTGCGACCGAGCGCGGGCTGCGGGAGCTCGACGAGCTCGGTTTCGGGCGGGCAGTCGCGCGGGCGCTCGCCGCCGCGGAGGGAAAGGTCGCGACGTCGTGAGCGTCATCGCCGCGATCTCGCGCGCTGACGTTGCGCGCTACCTCGAAACGCTGCTCTACCTGTACGTGCTGCTGATCTTCGTCCGTGTGTTGTTGTCGTGGCTCCCGCGTCTGCCGTTCAACCCCGTGTTGCGTGCGTTCGTGCAGTTCGTCCACGACGTCACCGAGCCGTACCTCGGACTCTTTCGTCGGGTCTTGCCGCCGCTCCAGCTAGGGCCCGCTGGCCTCGACCTCAGCCCGCTGGTGGCGACGATCGTGCTGATGGTGGTGGGTGGCTTGGTCGTCGGCGTCGTCCGCGGCTAGTGGTGGCGCGGGCGCGCTCGGGAGCGACCGAGCGGATCGCCGCTGCGCTCGCGCTCTCGGGGATCGTGGTGGCGCTCGACCAAGCGAGCAAGCAGGCGGTCGTGTCGCTGCTCGGCGATGGCGAGCGTGTCGCGCTCGTACCCGGGCTCGACCTGGCGCTCACCTACAACACTGGGGTCGCGTTCGGCGCCCTGCGCGATTTCGGCGACACGATCGGGTGGCTCGTCGCCGTGACGCTGGTGCTCCTTGTTGCCCACTTTGTCCGTAACGCCAACGTTTCGTGGCTGTGGCTTCCGGTGGGGGCGATCGTCGGCGGGGCGCTCGGCAACCTCGCCGACCGCGCGCGGATCGGGGCCGTGATCGATTTCATCGACCCGGTGGCATGGCCGGCGTTCAACCTCGCGGATACCGCGATCGTGCTCGGTGTGGCGGGGTTCGTAGTCGTTAGCGAGCGCGCTCCTCGCTCCCTGCCCAAACGCGGGGCGTGAGTGCCCGACCGGCAATGCCAGAGCGGTCGCTCGTCTGCCCTCCGGAGCTCGCCGGTGAACGGCTCGACCGGGCGCTGGTCGCGCTGGGTGTGGCGCGCAGCCGCAGCGAAGCGCAGCGTCTGATCGACGCGGGCTGCGTGCGCGTCGCCGGGCGTCCGGCCGACCGGGCGCGACGCCTAGTGGGTGGCGACGTGGTCAGCATCGCGGCACCCGCGAGCCAGCCGGTGTGCGACGAAGCCGAGCTGCCGCCGGTGCGCGTGGTCTATGCGGACACACACCTGCTCGTAATTGACAAGCCAGCGGGTGTGGCCGTGCACGGCGCGCCGGGCGTAAAGCCACCGACGCTAGATCGCTTCTTGGGCGAACGGGGTGCCGCCGGCGGCGACCCGCAACGGCCGGGGATCGTTCACCGCCTAGATCGCGACACCTCGGGGCTCCTCGTCGTGGCGCGCAGCGACGAGGCTTACGAGGAGCTCGCACGGGCGTTGCGCGCGCGCCGCATCGAGCGCGTCTACCTGGCGCTGGTCGCCGGCGACCCGGCGGCTAGCGAAGGGCTGATCGAGGCGCCGCTCGGCCGCGACCGGCGCCGCCGCACCCGCCGCACGGTCGCAGGTGCGGGCGCACGCCCGGCGCTCACACGCTTCCGTGTGCGCGAACGGCACGCGCGCACCGCCTTGCTCGAGGTGGCGCTCGTCACCGGCCGCACCCATCAGATACGCGCGCACCTCGAAGCGATCGGTCACCCGGTCGTCGGCGACCCGGTATACGGCGGGCGCACGCTCGGTGTGCGGCTCGGGCTCGCGCGCCAGTTTCTGCACGCCGCGCGCCTGCGCTTCGACCACCCCGCGAGCGGCGCGACACTCGAGTTCGAGTCGCCGCTACCCGCCGACCTCGCGGCGGCCTTGGCGTGTGCGCGCGAGCTGTCGTAGCGAGCGTGCTAGCCGCGCAGTAGCTGCAACACCGAAGAGTTCGATTGGTTGGCCTGGGCGAGCATCGCCGTGCCCGCCTGCTGGAGCACCTGGAGCTTGGTGAGCTCGACCGCCTCCTCGGCCATATCGAGGTCACGGATGCGCGACTCGGCCGCTACCAGGTTCTCGTGGTAGACAGCGATGCTGTTCAGCAGGTGCTCGAGTCGGTTCTGCACGGCCCCGAGCTGTGCTCGCTGCGCGCTGACGACGTCGAGCGCTTGGTCGATCTCGCTGAGATCTTGCGTGTTCGCGATGTTCAGCGAGAACGCCGCGGTGCCGAGCGCCCCCACGAGGTCCAGCGTCGACACGGTGATCACTTCGCCGTCGTTCGCTCCCACCTGGAACGTGACCACGCCCGTTGCCGCGAGAAGCGTGATGCCGTTGAACTGCGAGCTTTGGGCGATCCGCTGGATCTCGGCGTAGAGCTGGTCGACCTCGGACTGGATCGACAGGCGGTTGCTCGCCGACAGCGTTCCGTTGCGGTACTGCACGGCCAGCTCGCGGACACGCTGGAGCATCGCGTGCACTTCGCTGAGGGCGCCTTCCGCGGTCTGCACCATCGACACGGCGTCCTGGGCGTTGCGCTGAGCCTGGGCGAGACCGCGGATTTGTGCGCGCATCCGCTCGCTGATCGCGAGCCCGGCCGCGTCGTCGGCGGCCTTGTTGATGCGGTAGCCCGACGAGAGGCGCTCCATCGACTTGCGCAGCCGCTCGGATGTGCCGCTCAGTTGCCGGTGCGCGGTGAGCGCCTCGACGTTGTTCTGGATCCTCAGTGACATGGCATTGTCTCTCCTTGACCTATTGCGGTTGTTTGCTTGTCGCTTGCGCTCTCAACCGGGCGAGCCGGTCGAGAGCCTCGCTCGGTACGTCGCCATCGGCGGCTCGCGCCGCCTCCTCGTTGGCACGCTTGACCTCGAGCCAGATCTCCTCGCGGTAGATCGGGACCGAGCGCGGCGCGTCGATCGACAGCCGCACGGTCGAGCCGCTGACCTCGGTCACCTCGACGACGATGTCCTCGCCGATGACGATTCGTTGCCCCGGCCGTCGCGTTATTGAAAGCATCGGAATCCGGCTCCTCTCGGGCGTTTCAAGCCGCTTGGTGGGTGCGTTCCTCGAACAGGGGCGCGCGCAGCCGAGCGCTGTCGGACTCGTTGATCACCTGCCAGCCGCGCCCGCCTCCGATCACGATCGGCGCGAGCAGGTTGGCCTTGAAATCCTCGAGCTTCGGACCGGCCTGTACGACCACGTAGACGTCGAGGTCGCTGCGGTCGATACCCAGCCGCTCGAGCTCGGGGTCGCCGACGACGAGCTCGAAGTCGGGGAAAAACAGCCAGGGGTTCGTGACAGGCAGGGCGAGATCCGGTTCGTCGAGCGATTGCAGCCACAGGAACACGGGGTTCTCGCTGCGAGCGATGAGCGTGAACCGGCGGCTGTCGAAACCGACGATCCCGTGCGGAAACTCGACCACCGACTCGGGCGGCACCTCGATCTCGCCGAAGCGGGTCGTGGCTACTGTGATCTTCATCGGTCCTCTCCTCACCTCAGGAAGTTGAGCAGCGACGTCTGGACGATGCTCGCGGTCGCGCGCAACGCGGCCTGGTAAGCGGTCAGCTGGCTAGCGAAGGTCGTGATCGCCTCTGCCATGTCGGCGTCCTCGGTTTGCGAGCTCAACGTGCGCACCGTGAGCTCCAGGTCGGCAAGGCGCGATCCCGCCGCCTCGAGGCGGCGCTGGGTGGCGCCGATCTCGGCACGCGCGCGCGACAGCTCGTCGATGTTCCGGTCGAGCGCCTGGAGAGTCGTGGAGCGCAGTGCGTTGAGATCCGCCGGCGTGCCGTTGCGCAGCTGGTCGGCTGCGTCGCGCAACGTGTCGAGGATCAGCCCGTCGTTGGCGACCTGTCCCTGGCCGAGTAGTGCGCCGCCGCGTACGACGTTCACCGGAATGCGCACGCCGGGCCCGATCGTTCGCTCGATCACACCGGCGTCGCCGTTGTAGGTGTCTGGCCCTCCGGGCGTGTACGGGGCGGTCTGTGTCGCTGTGCCAGCGAAGATGTAGCGGCCGGCGTAAGTGGCGTTCGCCTCCTGCTTGATCGCGTCGATGATCTGGTCGATCTCGGTGGCGATCGCTTCTCGACCCCGTTGGCCGACCGGGTCGTTGGCGCCCTGCACGATCAGCTCGCGCGCTCGCTGCAGGTAGTCGCCGATGTTGCTCAATGCTCGGTCAGCAACCTCCTGCCAGTTGATCGCGTCGTCGACGTTGCCCCGCAGCTCGCCGACGAGCGCCAACTCGTTGCGCAGCGAGATCGCCTTGGCCGCGCGCAGCGGATCGTCGCTGGGGCGAACGAGGTCGCGACCCGACGACACGCGCCGCTGAGCGTCGGCAAGCCGCCGCGCAGCGCTCTGGATGTCGGCGAGCGACGAGCGCTCGACCATCGACTCGGTGATCCGCAGGTAGGTCACAGACCGACCCTCCCGGTGCGGTTGATGAGCACGTCGAGCGTCTCGTCGAGCGTCGTGAGCGCTCTTGCCGACGCCTGGTAGCCGCGCTGGAAACGAACCAGCGCTGTCATCTCTTCGTCGAGCGATACGCCGTGCACCGACTGGCGACGCTGCTCGGCAGCTTCGGCGACGGCCGCGGTGCGCGCAGCCTCGTTGTTGGCGTTGCGAGCGTCGTTGGCGATCGTGCCGACGAAGCTCGCGTACTGGTCGACGGGACCGGCCGTTTGCGAGCGCAGCGCGGCAATCGCCAGCGCGATGTCGTTGGCGCCGGGAGCGCCGCTCGTTCCGGTGCGCACGCCGGCGGGCGAAGTGACGGCCACAGCGAGGGTCGCCGCCTCGTTCCCGGCGGTGTAGGAGAAGAACGGCGTGACGTGGAGCGCGTTGACGGCGTCGGCGAGGTTGCGCGCGAAGGTCGCGAGCTGCGCGCGGTACTGGTCGACCGTGCCGCCGCTCGCTGCGATGGCCAAAAGACCGCCCAAGCGGCCTCCTGGAGAGGTGAGCGTTTGCGGCCAGGTGACGGTGTCGTAGCTGACGAGCGGTGCTGCTGCGTCGCCGAAGAGTACATCGACGCTCCCCGGTCGGGCGGGATCGTCCTGGACCTGCACCGACGCAAGTTGCGCGAGACGATCGAGCAAGAGGTCGCGGCGGTCGCGCAGATCGTTCGGCTGTTCGCGAAGCTGAACCGCCCGCGCGATCGCCACATTCAGCTGTGCGATCTCGCGCGCCAGCTGCTCGACCTCGCCGCCCGTTTGAGTGGTCGTCGTGAACTCGCTTTGGGCGGTCTGGGCGATCGCCGACAGCCGCGCGTCGAGGTCGCGCACCGCCTGCGCCAGCGAACCCGCCTGGGCCAGAACGGCCTGGCGCGCGGCCGCGCTCTCGGGGTTGTTCGCGAGCTTCGCCCAGGCGTCGAAGAAGTTCGCGAGTTCGGCCTGGATGCCGTTGTCGGAGGGTTCGGCGAGCGCCTCCTCGATCTGGCCGAGCAAGGTGGCACGCGCGTCGGCGAAGTACTTGGCCGTCGCCGATCCGCGCGCCTGCAAGTCGAGGAACTGGTCGCGCAAGCGGCGGTACTCGTGAACCTCGACGCCGGTGCCGAGCTGCGCGCCGCCGAACGACTGTGTCTGCACCGGCAGCAGCTCGAGCGGCAGCGAGGCACCGAGCGTCGCCTCCTGGCGCGTGTAGCCGGCCGCGTTGGCGTTCGTGATGTTGTGCGAGGTGACGTCGAGCGCACGCTGGTGCGCAAGAAGCCCGCGGAGGGCTGTTTGCAAGCCGAGGAACGTCGAGATCGTCGGCACCGTCTACACCCTCCGATCGATTACCCGGTGCACGTGCGGGGCAGCCGTGACGAGATCGCCGTCCGGCCGGTAGGCAGCCCCTTGCGGCCCGCTTGCCAGTCGCAATAGGTGGTCGAGGAACGCCAGTTCCTGGCGCAACAGGATGCGGTTCGTCTGATGCTCGCGCGCGATCTCGGCGAGCAGACCGCGCAGCTCGTGCGAACGATGCCGCGCCGCCTCCGCGGTTCGGGGGTCAAGTAGCGAACAGATCGCCTCGAGCGTCACCGCATCGGGTTCCGTGCCGAGCGCACGCGCCGCTTCTGCGAGCAGCTCGGCGCGCTCGCGCTCGAGCTGCTCACGCTGCTCGACCTCGTTGCGCACCGCAGCAGCGGCCGCCACCGTGCGATCGACCGCGCGCTCGCGAATCGCGCGCCCCTGTTCGAGCACGCAGGCGAGGAGTTTGCGGGCGGCGGCGATCTGCCGATCGAGGTGGCGCACGAGCCGCTCGCCGAGCCCGTCGCTGTGCACGACCGCCGTTCCGGCTGCCGGCGCCTCGGCGGGCGGGTGCGCAGGCGTCACAGGCCCAGGCATGTTGCGGCGGGCGTGCGTCGCCATCACCGCGCCTCCGCTCCCGCAGCGTCGCTGCCAACGCGCAGCGCCCTGTAGAGCTCGTCTGCGATGCCGAGACCGTGCCCGTTCGTGACCGCCTCGGCCAGCGCGTCCGCGACGCGGCCGGCGACGAGCGGCTGCGCGGTACTGGTCGAGCCGGCCAGGTCGACGCTGTCGAGCAGCTCGCGCACGAGCAGCTGTTCGAACGCCAGCGCAGCGCGGTAGGTCGCGACCGCCTGGGCGCCCGCTTTGCGGACCGCGGACGGGATCTCCGCGCGGGCGACGGACGGTAGCGCGTGGGCGCCAGCGCTACCGGTGCCGAGCGCGACGATCTGCTCGTTGACGAACGTCACTTGCGAACCCCGTTGGCGATCTCGAGCAGCTGGTCGTGCGTCTGGATCACGCGACTGGCGAGCTGGTAGGCGCGCTGGGCTTCGATCAAGCCGACCATCGCTTCACCCAGATCGACGTTGGCTTGCTCGAGCGCGCCCTGCACGAGCTGTGCGCCGCGAGCCGGCGCCGGGGCACCGCTGGCGGCCGTCGCGACGAAGAGGTTGTCGCCGACCGGGCGCAGTTCGGCGGGCGCTGGCACATCGACCACCTCGATCCGGCCCACGCGACGGCCGGCGACGGTCACCGTGCCATCGGTCGCGACCTGCACCTGCTGCGGGTGCGCTCCGGCCGGGAGGCGGATCGGCGGCACGAGCGGCTCGCCGGCAGCTGTCACCACCTCGCCGCGCGCATCGACTTTGAAGGAGCCGTCGCGGGTGAGGGCGACCGTTCCGTCACTACGGCGCACGCGGAAAAAGCCGCGCCCTTGAATCGCGATATCGAGCGGTTCGCCGGTCTGACGGAGCGCTCCTGGCGCAAAGCTCCGTCCGCTCGACACGGCCGCTGCGCCACTACCTGTCTCGACACCGCCGAGAGCGGCCGGGCCGTCCTGCCGGTAGAGGAGATCGCGAAAACCGACCCGCAGGTGCTTGTAGCCCGGGGTCGAGAGGTTGGCGATGTCGTTGGCCAGCGCGTCCAGGCGTTGCTGCTGCGCGAGCATTCCAGCAGCGCCCGAATACAGGCCTTCGAGCATGGGGCAGACTCCTCCGGTTAAGGGCGTCGACCTCCGCGCGGCGGTCCAGCCGGCGCCCGCTCTCCTCTGGTTGCCCCGGTAGTCGGACGCACGCTCGCAGCCTTGAGTTAGGGTGTTCGCGGTTTTCGCCCCGGTCGCCTCTGGGGAAAGGAGGAAGTGATGCCCCTTGCAGTGCGCTCTCTTCGTGCGGCCCTGGCGCTGGGTTCCGTGCTCGCGCTGCTCGGCGTCGCGCACGCCGATGCTGTCGCTGCACCGAGACCCTTCGGGCACGACTGCACGCCGCTGTCCGGGGTGCGGTTCTGCCCGACACGTGACGACCGCGAGCGCGTGCCGAGCTTCGACGGCGTTCCGCTCGACGTCGACGTGACGCTACCCCCGAGCGGCGACGGACCGTTCCCGACGATCGTGATGCTGCACGGGTGGGGCGGCTCGAAGGCGATGTTCGAGTCGGCGAGCGCAAACAGCGCCTACTCGAACGTCGCGCTCGCGAGCCGCGGCTACGCGGTCGTCAACTACAGCGCTCGCGGCTGGGGCCGCTCTTGCGGCGTGCCCGCCTCGCGCACCGCAGGGTGCGAGCGCGGTTGGACCCATCTCGCCGACCAGCGTTACGAAATCCGCGACACCCAGTATCTCCTTGGGCTGCTCGTCGACCAGGGCATCGCCGACCCGCGGGCGCTCGGAGCGACCGGCGTTTCCTACGGCGGCATCCAAAGCCTCGAGCTGGCCTTTTTGCGCGACCGTGTTCGGCTCCGCAACGGCAAGCTCGTGCGCTGGCGCAGTCCCAAGGGCCGGCTCTTGACGCTGCGGGCGGCGTGGGCGCGGTGGGGGACGGCCGACCTCGCGGGTTCTCTCACCCTCAACGGGCGCATCAGCGACGCTCGCCGCGCGCGGGTAGGTGCGAGCTGGGAGCCGCTCGGTATTCCCAAGCAGAGCTACATCAATGGTCTCTACTCGCTCGCTGCGATCAGCGCCTACCTGGCGCCCCCGGGCGCGGACGCCACGGCCGATCTGACGACGTGGAAAGCGATCACCGATGCCGCGCGCGAAACGCCTGCGGCGCGCAGCCTGGTGCGCGAGCTAACCCGCTACCACGGCGCTGCCGGCGTGGCCGACCGTCGCCGCGCTGTCGCCCCGCTGTTGATCCAAAACGGATGGACGGACGATCTCTTCCCCGCTATCGACGGGGTCTACGCATATCGTCTCGCCGGCTCAGGTAGGCGCGGCTTCGTGGCGCTGCAGATCGGCGACCTCGGCCATCCGCGGGCGCAGACGCGCTTGGGTGAAGAGGGCGTGTTCCTGCGCCAGGGTCTCGCCTTCTTCGATCGCTTCCTGCGCGGTCGCCGCGGCGGGCCCGGCAACGGCGCAGTGACAGCGTTCCTCCAGAGCTGTCCCGAAAGTACCCCGTCGCGTCCCTTGCGCGCGCGCAGCTGGGACTCGCTCGCGCGTGGGCGGCTAATACTGGCGTCGCGGGCATCGGGCACGGTGACGAGCGACGGCGGCGATCCGACTGTCGGGCGCACAATCGATCCGATCGGTGGTGGGGGAGCGTGTGCGGCGGTGACGCCGACCAAGGCGCGGGGCACTCTGGTCCTCGAGCGGCGCGTGCGGCGCACCACCGTGGTTGCTGGGCTCCCCATCATCAGCATGCGGGTACGCGCGAGCGCCGGCCGTGCCTATGTGGTCGCGCGCCTCTGGTCCGTCGGCCGCGACGGCAAGATGCGGCTGATCGGTCGTGGTGCCGTACGCCTGCGAGCCAAGCAGCGCGGCGCGGTTCGCTTCCAGTTGCTCGGCACAGGGTGGCGGCTGGCGGCTGGCGACCGGGTGCGCCTCGAGCTGCTCGGCCGCGACGCTCCCTACCTGCGCCCGAACGACGAGGAGGGGTTCAAGGTGCGCGTCAGCCGGGTGCGAGCGCTGCTCCCGGTAGTCGGCCGCTAGATGGCAAGGTGGCCAGCGAGCGTCCAGAAGCGGCGAGGCGCGCGACCGCGCGCGGCGGACGGCTGCGCTAGGCGCCCGGCATCGCAGCTACCTGCGTGGCGGTGCGTTCGAGCGTCTGGTCGATCGTCGTGATCACGCGCTGGGCCGCCTCGTAGGCACGCAGCGAGGCGATCATGTCGACCATCGCGCGCGCCGCGTTCGTACCCGAGGCTTCGAGCGCACCGGCACGCACGCTGGCCCCGGCTCCGACCGGTCGGCCGACGACGTAGTTGTCGCCCACCTTGCGAGCGCCGGCGAGTTCGTACGTGGCGAGCTGGCGCGGATCGACGCGGCCGTCCGCTCCGACCGTGATCGGGCGACCGGCCCGGTCGAGCACCGCGTTCCCGAGCGCGTCGACGAGCGTGCCCTGCGCCGAGCGGTGGAACTGACCGTTGCGCGTGTAGCGCACGCCCTGTGGGGTGCGCACAGCGAAGAAGCCCTCGCCCTCGATCGCGAAGTCGAGCGGTTCGCCCGTGTCGCGAAGCGGGGCGGGGGAGAAGTCGGTGGTGCGCTGCGCGATCACCGAGCCCAGCCCGAGCGGGCCCACAGCCTGGCCGCTGCGGCTGTTGACGAGCAGTACATCCGCGAAACTCCGCTGCGACGCACGATCGGGCTTGTAGCCGGGAGTCGTGACGTTGGCGAGATCATTCGCGATCAGGTTCTGGCGCACGAGCTCGGCGAGCATTCCCGAGGCTGCGATGTAGAGCCCGCGCTCCACGCTCGCGGTAATCGGAGCTCGACTGCTCGCTTTTAGCGCTCGTGCCGATCACTGGAGCGTGCAGGCATCGGCGATCGTGCTCGTGCGCGCAGCGCTGACGGACCTCGTCCTCTGGCCTGGACGTGTGCTCAGCGTCCGCGTCGTAGAACGCAACGGCGAGCGCGGGACCCTTGCTCTCGCAGGCATGCTGCTCGACGCTCGTATTCCCTCGCACGTCAGTGCAGGCCAGCGGTTGCGCGTGCGCGTCGAGCGCGCCGATCCCAACGAGCTTGTGCTCCGCATGGTGGGCGAACCGGCGAACTCGCAGCCGCAGCCGCCGCAACCCCAAGGCGCCCAAGCGAGCGAACAGCATCCCGATCAAGCCCTCGTGCTCCCCGGGGGCTGGGCGCTCGTTAGGCACGCGAGCGACGAGCGTGCCGCTCGCCGCCCCGTGCCGGGCAAGCAGCGCACCTGTGCCGTCAGCTTCTCGCTGCGCGCGCCACACGCGGGCGATCTCGATTTCCACGCCGAGGCGGTGGGAGACAGCCTGCGCGTGCGGGTTGCGCTCGCACATGGCGAGGCGTTCGACCTAGCCATGACGACGCACGGCGATCTCGAGCGTGCGCTGCGCCAAGCGTTTCCGGGCGACGTCGCCGTTGAGTTCGTCGCCCGGAGGGAGCCGGTCGATGCCTACGGATAGGTCGCGGACGCCAGTGCGGGGGTGAGGCAGCGGGTGAGCCAGCACCGTCCACGGCCAGTGTCGGCAAAGCGCAAGCGTGCCGCCGCGCTCCGTTACCGGCGCGAGATCGATTCAGCCCCGCGCGTAGTGGCCACCGGAAGCGGCCGGCTCGCGGAGCGCATCGTCGCCGCCGCGCGCGCTGCCGGCGTGCCGGTGCGCGAGGACCCGCTGCTCGTCGACGCGCTCGCCAAGCTCGACCTCGGCAGCGAGATCCCCCCCGAGCTGTACGCAGCGGTCGCTGAGCTACTTGTGTGGGCGTACCAGCTTGATAGGCGACTGCAGAGCGGATAGCCGGTGGCGCGCGGCGCACGCCACGCCGCCGCCGACCCGCGCCACCGGGCCCACACTCGGCGGAGGCCGCAAGCGGCAGATCCGGCACGGTGCTCCGTCGTAGCCGGCTAGGCGACCTCGCTGAAAAGCGGCTCGTGGTCGGCCAGCGCTCTGCGCAGCTTCTGCTTGAGCCGGCCGTGGATCTGGCAGACGCGGCTCTCGGAAACGCCCAACACCTCGCCGATCTCGCGCAGCGTCAGGCCCTTCGCGTAGAGCATCACCGCTACCTCCTGCTCGCGCTGCGAGAGCTCGCGGAACGCGTGGCGGAAGCGCGCCTTGGCCTCGCGAAGCGCAGCTGCCCGTTCGGGATCGCTGTCGCGCGCGTCCGCCTGGAGGGTGTCGATGCGCTCGATCTCGGTGTCGTCCTCGTCGCTCGCTACGACCTGGTCGAGCGATGCCAGCTCGGCGTTTTCGAGCGCGGCGCGGCGCTTGCGCAGCTCGTCCTCGTCGATCCCGAGGGCGTCCGCCAGCTCGCGCGTTGTCGGCCGGCGCTGGTAGACGGCCATGAAGTGTTGGTCGACCTTGCGGATCTGGCGGTCGAGAGCGCGCAGCGAGCGCGGCGCCCAGTCCTGGCGGCGCAGCTCGTCGAGGACCGCGCCATGGATCCGCGTCCACGCGAACTGCTCGAGCGTGGCGCCCTTGTCCGGGTCGTAGCGCTCGATCGAGTTGATCAGCGCGACAAGACCGCACGAGATCAGATCCTCGACCTCGCAGTTCACCGGCACCTCGCGGATCTTGCGGTAGACGATGTGCTTGACAAGCGGCGCGAACGTCAGCACCAGGCGGTTGCGCAAATGGATCGACCCGGTTCGCTTGTACTCCCGCCACAGCGCCAAGACGTCGTGCGCCGCGGGCCTGCGTACATCCTTGATCTCCAGTTTGAGCATGGTTCGCCAGTCCTTCCTCCCGCTAAGGACGGCTACGGCCGTCGAATTTGTCCACGGATGGGCGGTTCCTATGTCGAACAGAGCCCGACGGCGGCAACAAACCCGAGCTTCCTCGGATCTCGGTCCCTCGGCCGGTCCCGCGCCGGCCCTGCCCGTGGTGATACCTCTCGGCTCGACGCCCAGAAACCTGAGCGACGGCTGGCGACAGGCTGGACGATCGTCCGGCGCTCGGGGTCAAGTTCACGGCTCAGATGGCGAATGCGGGGACGATGGGACTCCGCCTGAAGCCCTTGTCCGACACTCCGCGGGCGGCGAGCCCTGCGAGCGCTGTCTCCGAGACGGCTGCTTTGGCGGCACGTGCGCGGCGGGCCTGGGCAGCTCTCGACCGGGCCGAGATCGACGCTTGTTTGCGCGCCTGCGACGAGCTCGCTGCTCCGCATGAGCCTTACCGCGGACGCAAGCTGCTGCTTGAGGCGGCGCTCGCGGAAACCTGCCGCGCGGACGCGCGCCGTCTCGAGTCGCTCTATATCCAGATGTGCCGCGTGGCCCTCGACGTGCTCGCGCGCGAGCCCCGTGAGCCCGTGCTGCTCAACTACGCCGGGATCCCGTTCTACGAGCTGGGCGCGCGCGACACGGCCGCGGCGCTGTTTGCCGCTGCCGTACGTCTCGATCCCAACCACGCCGACGCGCAGCGCAACCTCGCTGCTGCCCGCCGCCGCCGTGGCCGCGTGCGAGTCTCGGCGGCAGCGCGAGCGACATGCGCTCGCCTTGACGGTCGCGCCCGCGAGCTAGCCGCAGCTGCACGGCCGGCCGAGGGGTTGCGCATCAGCCTCTGCATGATCGTCAAGGACGAAGAGGAGGTGCTGCCGCGGTGTTTGGCGGCGGTCCGACCGGCGGTCGACGAGATCGTGGTGGTTGACACCGGCTCCTCCGATCGGTCGCGCGAGATCGCACGCGACTTCGGGGCGCGCGTGATCGACTTCCCCTGGAACGGCTCCTTCGCCGACGCGCGCAACGTGTCGGTGGAGGCCGCGACAGGCGACTGGATCCTCTTTCTCGACGCCGACGAGGTGCTCGTCGAGGACGACGTGCCGAAACTGCGCGCTCTAGCCGGGCGCGTGTGGCGCGAGGCTTTCCACCTCGTCGAGACCAGCTACACCGGCGAGCTCGAACACGGCACCGCCGTGACCCATGCGGCGCTCAGGATGTTCCGCAACCGCCCCACGTACCGCTTCCGCGGTCGGCTGCACGAGCAGTTCGCGTGGGCGTTGCCGAGCGGATTGCCGGAACGGATCGAGCAGACCGACGTACGAGTCGAGCACTTCGGGTACCTCGGCGTCGTGCGCGACACACGCGACAAGGCGCGCCGCAATATCGAGCTGTTGCAGCGCCAAGCCGAGGAGCGAGAGCCCGACTCCTTCTTCGAGTTCAACCTCGGCTCCGAGTACCTGGCTGTGGGGGACCTCACCGCCGCGGTGCGCCACCTCGAACGTTCGCGCGAACTGCTCGAACGCGACGGTGGCGCGCGCGTGCTGCAGTTCACGCCGACCCTTTACACCCGTTTGGCGCTCGCCCACCGCCAGCTGCGCCACTTCGATCGTGCAGTTGCGGTGATCGAGGAAGGCCTCGCGCTGTTTCCGGACTTCACCGACCTGGTGTTCGAGCGGGGCTGGGTGGAGCAGGAACGCGGTCGGCTCGACGAAGCGCAGCGGGCCTTCGAGCGCTGCCTCGAGATGGGCGAAGCGCCGGCGCGTTACACGAGCATCCGCGGCTGCGGCAGTCACCTGGCGCGTATGGGCCTGGCCGAGGTGTTCGCTCGCCGCGGGGACTTCGTGGCCGCCGAGCGCGAGGCGCTGAGAGCGATCGCAGGTGGTGTCGCCCACCCGTCCGCGGTGTTGTTCGCCGCGACGCTGATCACACGCAACGGCGGCGGTCCCGAGCGCGTGGCACGCGACGTTGAGGGTCAGCTGAACACGAAACCGACCGTCCTGTTCTTGACCGGTGTCGCGTTGTACGAGGCCGGCCACGTAGAAGCCGCGGAGGAGCGGTTCCGCCGTGTAGTCGAGCTCCAGCCGAGGAACGGGCGAGCGCGCGTTGCTTTGGGGGAGGCGCTCCTCAGCCTCAAGCGTTGGCAGGAAGCGGCCGCGGTGGCCGAGGCGGTGGCCGATGACGATCCCCACTCGCCCGCCGCTCGCCGTTGCGAGCTGTTTGCGCGGCTCGTCGCGCGCGACAGCCGCATCGCTGACCGTCTCGCCAGCGCGCGCGCGCTGCTGCCGGCGCACGAGCACGCGGCTTTCGAGGGCTGGGCGGCGCTCGCCGCCGGCCGCGAACCCGGTCTTTTGGCGGCCGAGTCAGCAGCGCTCGTCGCCCGCTGTCTCGATGCGCTCGCGCGGGTGCGCGAGATCGACGAGTTCGCGCTGCTCGTGCAGCTCCTCGAGCGCTGCGCGATCGACGCTCGCGCTCGCCACGAGATCCTCGCCGGCATATATCTTCGTCACGGTTTTCTGGACTCGGCTGCCGAAGAGTGGATCACGGCGTGCGAGCGCTTCGGGCCCGACGCCGAGGCGCTTCTCGGTCTCGCCCAGGTCGCCTACGCCAAAGGTCTGCTGCAAGACGCGCTGGTCTTCGCCGAGGAGGCCCGCCAACGAGCGCCGACCGACCCGCGCTGCGTGCGCATGCACGAGCGGCTACTTGCTGCCGATTCGGCGTCCAGCTCGCACGCGACGACCTAAAGACGCGCGAGCATCTGCCGATTAGCGGGGCACGGCCGACCGGCAGGGAGGGTCGTACCCAGCGAGCACGGATGCCATGGGAGCGATCGAGAGAACAACGGCAGCGGTGACGCAGGCGAGCTTCTACCCCCCGACCACGGTGCGCGAACGAGCCAAGGATGGCGAAAAGGCGACGGGAGCCGGCGCGACAGAGCGCGCGCAGAGTGCGCGCGGTGCCCTTGCGCCGGCGCACGTCACGCCGCTGCCGCTCGAGGTGGAGCAGGAGATGGCGGTTGCAGCCAACCTCTTCGACGAGCTGCGGGCGCTCGGGCGCGAGCTGCACTTCCTGATCGACGAAAAGACAGGCCGGGTCGTCGTGGAGGTGCGCGATCTGGAAGGCAGGTTGGTGCGTCGCGTCCCCCCGAGCACGGCGCTCGGGATCGCGACGGCGCCAGATCTCGGGATCGGACCGCCGGGAGTTCGGTGAGATAGATGGCTACACCGCTTTTCAGCTTCAGCGGCCTAGCGAGCGGGCTCGACACCAACTCGATCATCCAGCAGCTGCTGGCGATCGAGCGCCAGCCGCGCACGCGGCTCGAACTGCAACAGGCCCGCCTCGATGCTCGCAAACAGGCGCTGTCTGCGATCGACGCGCGCGCCGACCAGCTCCGCGACGCCGTCGCCGCGCTGCGCTCGAGTGCCACGTGGGCACCTGTGCAGCAGATCTCGACGAGCCACAACACGATCGTCGAGGCGAGACTGGACGGTGCCGCCGGTCCCGGCGGCTACCAGGTCGAAGTGCTGCAGCTTGCGCGTGCCGAACAGCGCACCTACGACTACACCGCGCCGGCGAGCGACGACACGCTCACGATCGGCTCGTGGAGCACGACGGTTGCCGCCGGCACGACGATCGAAGACCTGGCAGCGCAGATCAACGCCGACGAGAACGCCCCCGTCTATGCGGTGGTCGTGCAGGGCAAGCTGGTGCTCTCGAGCCGCCAGACCGGCACGAGCGGCGCGTTCACGGCGAACGCCAGCTTCTTGAGCGAAGACACTGGGGCGGCGCGGCTTGCGCAAGACGCCCAGTTCAAGGTCGACGGTGTCCTCTACACGCGCTCGTCGAACCGCGTCAGCGACGCCATCGCCGGGGTGACCCTTGATCTGCGCGCAGCGAGCCCCGGCACCACAGTCACCGTCAACGTGACTCCACCCGGTGTCGATCGCGCGGCCGTAAAAGCCAAGGTCAAGGCGTTCGTCGACGCGTACAACTCGCTGCTCGATCTCGTCCGCGACGACCTCGCCGAAACCCCGGTCAAGAACCCCAAGACCACGACCGACGCACGCAAGGGTGCGCTGTACGCCGACAGCTCTCTGCGCGACCTTGTCGGACAGCTGCGGCAACTCGTTTCGGACCCCGTCGCGGGACTCGCTGCCGACCGCGACGAGCTCGCCGAGATCGGTATCTCCACAGGCGCCACCACCGGTTCGGGCACGATCAACCCGAACGCCGTCGCGGGTCGGCTGACGTTCGACGAGGCCAAGTTCGACGCCGCTCTCGATGCCGATCCCCTCGGCGTGCAGAAGCTGGTCGGTGCAGTAGCCGGCAGCGACGGTTTCGCCCAGCGGCTCGACACGGCGCTCGCTGCATGGGCTGGACCGGGCGGTGTGTTCGACCAACGCCAAACCTCGATCAGCAGCGAGATCTCGACCATACGAGACCGCATGGCCGCTATCGACCGCCGCCTCGAGCTGCGCGAGCAGCAGCTGCGCGCACAGTTCACGGCGATGGAGGAAGCCCTGCAAGCGGTGCAAGCGCAGGGCTCATGGCTGCAGGCGCAGCTCGCCGGCATGCTCCGCTCGTCGTAGCGACCACCACGACCGCGCTCGAGCAAAAGTCGCTCGCTGCGGCGAGCGGAACGCTGCTGACAGAGCTTGCGGGGTCGCGCGCGAGCTAAAACACACGCCGACCGCGCCGATCACCGGGTCGTGAAGACGCCCTACGCGAGTGCCCGCTCCTACCGCGAGCAGGAAGTTCTGACTGCACCTCCCGAGCGGCTGGTGGTGCTCCTGTTCGAGGGGGCGGTTCGCTTCCTCGAGCGCGCGCGCCTGGCGCTCGAATCGCGCGATACGGCCGCCTTTCACCACAACCTCAACCGCGCCGACGCGATCCTCGACGAACTGCTCGCGACACTCGACCTGAGCCAGGGCGAAATCGCCTCGCGCCTGCAAGGCATCTACGTCTTCTGCAAGCGCCAGCTCGCCGACGCGCGGTTGGCGCGCGACAGCGGCGCGGTGGCGCGCGTCGCGCGGTGGCTGCGCGAGCTCGGCGAAGCCTTCGATGCGGCGAGCCGGACGGTGCGAAGCGAGACGGGGGCACACGCGCCCGGTGGCGCTGTGCGCGCATGAGCGCCGCAAGCGACGAAGGGCTCTCGCTCGCTGAACTCTGGCGCCAGGTCTACGACGCCGCGCTCGCCGGCGACGCGGTCCGCGTGCTCGAACAGATCCGAGCGATCGAACGGCTTGCGACCAAAGGCAGCGGTGGCGCCGGTCCGCCGCAGCTGAGCGCCGAAGAGCTCGCGGCGGCTCTTGCTTTCCAGAAGGCCGCGCTCCTCGCTCTCTCCCGCGCGCGCGAAACGATCGGCGTCGAGCTCGCTGGGCACGAGCGCGGACGCAGGCTGCGATCCGTCTACCGGGCGGTTCCTAGGGCAGGTAGCGGCCGCATCGAGGCGAGCGCCTGATCTCAAGCGCGGGCAGTAGCGGACGAATACCGGGGCGTCCGTCCTCGAGGTCCGTCCAGGATGCAGCTCTTCGATCTCACGCAAAGCGCGCTGGAGCTCGCACTTCGCGGTGCGGCACAGCGCCAGGAGCTGCTCGCGTCGAACCTCGCCAACATCAACACGCCCGGCTACCAGCGGCGCGACCTCGACTTCCACGCCGCGCTCCGGGGAGCGCTCGCAACCGGCGACGTCGAGCACGTGGCGTTCACGCCACAGGTCGACGTCTCCGCCGGGGCGGTGCGGGCCGACGGTAGCACCGTCGATCCTGATCGCGAGGCGGCGGAAATCGCCAAGAACGGGCTCGAGTACGAGGCGCTGGCCCGCGTCCTGCGCGCGCGTATCGCAATTCTGGAGTCGGCGATGGGGCTTGTGCGGTGAGCGTCGCCGCTGGCATCGGAGAGAGCGGAAGGAGGGGGAGAGAGTGAGCCTGTTCGCAGCGATCGACATCGCCGGCAGTGGCCTCACCGCCGAACGTGTGCGGATGGACGTCGCGGCCGACAACCTTGCGAACGCGCAGAGCACCCGTTCGGCCGCGGGCGGCCCCTACCGCCGCAAGCTGGTGCTCTTGCGCTCCGCCGAGCCGGGCGGCTTCGCCGCCGTCCTCGGGCGCCGGATGGCCGGAGCGGCCGGTGTCGAGGTGGCGGGCATCGTCGAGGACACGACGCCGGGACCACTGGTCTACGACCCGGGGCATCCCGACGCCGACGGGCGCGGCTACGTGCGCATGCCCAACGTCAACCCGGTTAGCGAGCTCGTCGACCTGATCACCGCTTCGCGCGCCTACGAGGCCAACGTCACTTCGATGCAGACGGCGAAGCAGATGTTCAGCCGCACCCTCGAGATCCTGCGATGACGCCAGCCGATCCCGTAAGCGCCAACGAGTGGTCGATCCCGTCGGTCGGCGGGCTGGGCCGCGAGGCGGCGATCGACGCCCCCGCCGGAACCCAAGCAAGCGACTTCGGCGACCTGCTCGGCCGTGCGCTGTCGGCGCTCGACCAGACGCAACAGAACGCCAGCGACGCCGCCCGGGCTCTGGCCACCGGCGAGGCCGACGATCCGACCGCGGTCGTGCTCGCCGTCGAGCGCGCGCAGCTGGCGATGCAGCTCGCGAACCAGATCCGCACGAAGGCGGTCGAGGCGTACCAAGAGGTCTTCCGCACCCAGGTCTGAGCGATGCCAGATCCGCTGCAACTGCTTCGCAACACCGACCTTCGCGGCCGCATCGGCTTAATCGCGTCGATCGGTGCGGTCCTGGCGGTCGCGATCCTGCTCTACTCGCTCGCCACACGCACCAGCTACACGACGATGCTCACCGGTCTCGATCCCGCCGAGACCGGCAAGCTCACAGCCGCCCTCGACCAGCGCGGAATCGCCTACAAGCTCGAGAACAACGGCACCGCGCTCGCCGTCGACTCGGGAAAGACAGCGGAGGCACGTGTCGCGCTTGCCGAGGCCGGTTTGCCGGGCCGCTCGCAACCCGGGTTCGAGCTGCTCGACAAGCAGAAGCTCGGGGCTAGCGACTTCCAGCAGCGTGTCGCCTACCAGCGGGCGCTCGAGGGAGAGATCGCGCGCGCGCTCGAGCAGATCGACGGTGTCGGCACCGCCCAGGTGCAGCTCACCCTTCCCCAGGACCGGCTGTTCGTCGAAGATCGCCAGAAGCCGACCGCGGCGGTTGTGCTCGGTGGCTCGGGGACGATCGACCCGAACGCCGTGCGCGGAATGGCGCGACTGGTAGCCGCGAGCGTCGAGGGTTTGAGCCCCAACGACGTCACGATCACCGACTCGAGCGGCCAGCTGCTGTGGCCGCAGTCCGACGGCAGCGCTGGCGACGTGGCGAGCAAACAGGCGGCCGAGGCGCGCTACAACCAGGAGCTCGAGACGCGCCTCAACGCGCTCCTCGCACGCACAATCGGGCCGGGCAAGGGGCAGGTTCAGGTGAGCTCCGACCTCGACGTCGACCGCACCACGCAGGAGAAGCTCACCTACGCGCGGCGGGGTACACCCTTGCGGCGCACGGTCGAGGAGGAGCAGCTGCAAGGTGCCGGCGGTGCCGGTGGCGTGGCGGGAACGGCCGGCAACATCCCGACGTTCACACAGCAGCCGGCCGGGGCGGGCGCCGGGTCGAACTACCGGCGACGCAACGAGCAGACGGACTTCGGGGTCAGCAAAACGGTCGAGCGCCGGCGCGTTGCACCGGGAACCGTCAAACGGCAGAGCGTGGCGCTACTGCTCGACACGTCGGTGCCGCCCGCTTCTGTACGCGCCTTGCAGCAGGCTGTAGCAGCAGCGGCGGGGATCGATCGTGCCCGCGGCGACCAGCTGACGGTCAGCCGGGTGCGGTTCGCGCCCCCACAAACCGGCTCGCCCTCGCCGGTGAGCGGTTTGCTCGGCTACCTCAAGTGGGTTGCGCTCGCGCTCGCCGGACTGGCCTTCCTGTGGTTCGTGACGCGCCAGTTGAAGCGGCGTGAACAGGAGCCGATCGCCGAGCCTGTGTGGCTGCGCGAGATCAGCGCGCCGCGCCGGCTCAGCGAGCTCGAGGGGATGCGACCCGAAGAGCAGCCGACCGGTCTCGTCCCCGTCGCAGCGCCGGCAGCCGCTCCCGGCGAAGGCGCCAGCGAACCCGCACCGGCGTCGACCGTCGAACGGTTGGCGGAAGAGCAACCCGATCGTCTCGCTCAGCAGGTACGGGCATGGATGCGCGAAAGCTGACCGGTTGGGCGCTCGCCAGGCAGGGGACACAGCGTGCCGAGCTCGTTCTCGAGGCGAACACGTGACATCCGCACGCCACGATGGTGGAAGCCGACGAGAGCATCGCAATCGCCACCGCTGAGCCCGGTGATGGTCTGGCCGGTGATCCCACCGCTGCCGGCCCACCTCCCCCCGTGCCGGAACCGTCCGCGCGCGACCGCGGCAGCTCGCGCGGCGCAGCACCCGGCTTGCGCGGGATCCGCAAGGCAGCGGCGTTCTTGGCGAGCCTCGGTCCCGAGCGCGCGGCCCAGATTATGAGCCACCTGAGCGACGACGAGGTCGAGCAGCTCACGCTCGAGATCAGCCGCCTGCGGTCGTTGCCGCCCGAGATCGTCGAGGAGATCTGGCGGGAAGTCGAGGAAAACGCGGCAGCAGAACGTTTCGTTGTCGAGGGGGGCGTCGACTTCGCGCGGGCGGTGCTCGAGCGAACGCTCGGTGCGGAACGAGCGCAAGAGGTCCTGAACCGTGTTATGGGCGCGGGCCAGCGCCCCCAGTTCGAGTTTTTGCGGCGCACGCCCCCCGAGCAGATCGCCGCTTTTCTGCAGAGCGAACGTCCCCAGACGATCGCGGTTGTGCTGGCGAACGTCGACACCGCTCTCGCCGCGAAGGTGCTGGCCAAGCTCGACGCGCAACTGCAGGTCGAGGTCGCGCGGCGTATCGCCGAGATGAGCGACACAAGCCCCGAGGTCGTGCGCGAGATCGAAAGCGTGATGCGGATGAAACTCTCGGGAGTGATCGCCAGCAGCTACGAGGAGTCGGGCGGGGTGAAGTCGCTCGCCGAGATCCTCAACAACGCGGATCGCACCACCGAGCGCAACGTGCTCGAGAAGCTTGGTGAGGACGATCCCGATCTCGCTCAGCAAGTGCGCGATCTGCTGTTCGTGTTCGAAGACATCGTCAAGCTCGACGATCGCAGCATCCAGCTCGTGCTCAAAGAGGTCGACCAGTCCGATCTGCCGCTCGCGCTGCGCGGGGCCAGCGACGACGTCAAGGAGAAGATCATGAGCAACCTCTCGCAGCGTGCGCAGGAGCTGCTGCGCGAGGAGATGGAGCTGCAGCCGCCGCAGCGCCGCTCCGCTGTCGAAGAGGCACAAGCGCGCATCGTGGCCGTGGTGCGCAAGCTCGAGGAAGCAGGCGTGATCACGATCGGTCGGGGCGAGGATGACCTCGTCGCCTGAACCGTTCGCGTTCGACCGTTTGAGCTCGGCCGCGACGCGTGCCGCCGTCGACCGCGGCGAGCGTGAACGGGTGCTCGTCGAACAGGCGCGCGCGGATGGTTACGCCGAGGGATACGCGGCTGGCCGCGCCGACGCGGAGGCCGAGCTGCGGGCACGGATCGAACAGGCGGCTGCAGCGCTTGCTGCCGCCACCGCAGAACTAGCTCGTGCCCGCGACCGCGCCGCTCAGGCGCTCGAGCCGCGCGCCGTCGAGCTGGCGCTGCGTATCGCCGAGAAGGTCGTAGCTGGGACTGTCACAGCGGAGCCGCGACGGATTCTCGACGTGGTGGCAGGAGCGCTTCAACGCCTGGCCGAGCGGTCGCGAGTGACGGTCGTGATCCACCCCGACGACCTTGCCACGGTTCGTGCTCAGGCCGACGCCATCGCCGCCCGCATCGGTGGCATCGAGCAGCTCGAGGTGCAGGCCGACAGTGGGGTCGGGCGGGGCGGGGCGGTCGTGCGCACGAGCGACGGCGAGATCGACGCCACCGTCGAGAGCAAGCTCGAACGCGTGCGCGAGCTGCTCGCCGGTGACGACCGGCAGGGTCGGTGAGCGAATGCGGCGGACACCTGCTCGAGGCGGCGCTCGCGCTCGTCCGCGACGCCGATCTGTATCGCCGGCGCGGGCGGGTGAGCGACCTGATCGGTCTGATCGTCGAGGTCACCGGGCTCGAGGCTTCGGTGGGCGAGGTCTGCAAGATCGACCGGGGCAGGCAGGAGGCGCCTGTTCCCGCCGAGGTGGTGGGCTTCCGCGACGGGCGAACGCTCCTGATGCCGCTCGGAAAGCTCGTCGGTGTTCGCCCGGGAACCCCGGTCGAGGCGACAGGAGCAGCGCTGCGCGTGCCGGTGGGGGAGGCACTCCTCGGCCGCGTGCTCGATGCGCTCGGACGGCCTATCGACGGCGGTCCGGCCGTCGAATGTGTCGCCCGCGTAGCGGCAGATCGGGAACCGCCCGCGGCGCTCGAACGGCGGCGTATCGACACGCGAGTGACGCTCGGGGTGCGGGCACTCGACGCCCTCGTCCCCTGCGGCCGTGGCCAACGCCTCGGCATCTTCGCTGGCTCGGGAGTGGGTAAGTCGTCGCTGCTCGGGATGATCGCGCGCGCCACCTCGGCCGACGTGAACGTGATCTGCCTGGTCGGCGAGCGTGGCCGCGAGGTGCGCGAGTTCATCGAGCGCGACCTCGCCGGCGCGCTCGCCCACAGTGTCGTCGTCGTGGCGACCTCGGACCAGCCGGCGCTGCTGCGCATCCGCGCCGCGCTCACCGCCACCGCGATCGCTGAATGGTTCCGCGATCGCGGGGCCGACGTGCTCTTGATGATGGACTCGGTGACACGGTTCGCAATGGCTCAGCGCGAGGTCGGGCTGGCGGTGGGCGAACCGCCGGCGACCCGTGGCTACACGCCGTCCGTGTTCGCACTGCTGCCGCGCCTCCTCGAGCGGTCGGGCACCAGCGCCGCCGGGACGATCACGGGTCTCTACACGGTGCTCGTCGAGGGCGACGATATGAACGAGCCGATCGCCGACACGGTGCGTTCGATCCTCGACGGTCACGTCGTGCTGTCGCGGTCGTTGGCCCACGCCGGCCACTATCCAGCGATCGACGTGCTTCAGAGCGTCTCCCGGCTCGAGTCGGAGCTGCTCGACGGCGAGGTGCTGGCGGCTGGGCGCACGCTGCGTTCGCTGCTAGCCGCGCTTCGCGACAAAGAGGACCTGATCGCGATTGGCGCCTACCAGAGCGGCAGCGACCGGCGCGTCGACGCCGCGCTCGCACTGCGCGAACGCATCGACGGCTTCCTGCGGCAGCGGCTCGACGAGCCATCGACCTTGAGCGACGCCGACGCCGGGGTGGTCGCGATAGCGCACGCTGCCGAGGAGTACCTCGCTGGCGCCGCGGACGGCGCCGAAGCAGGCGCCGCGGTGGCGGCAGCGGCGAGGGAACAGCCCGCAGCGGCACGCGACCTCACCGGTCAGAGTGCGATCCCGCCGCTCGAGATCGCGCCGTGGAACAGCCCGTGACGGCCGAGGCTGGCGAGACCGGCGCTGAACCCGCGCCCGCAGCTGGCGATTACCGGGGGTGATGGCGACCTCCGCCCAAGCGCCAGCTAGCGACAGTGCCGCCGTCGAGGTACAGGCTGTCGACTTTCGTCGCCCGACGAAGTTCACGCGCGAGCACGTGCGGCGGCTCGAGCACGCGCACGAGACCGTCTGCCGCTCGCTCGCGACGCGCATGTCGACGGAGCTGCGCACAACCGTCGAAGTGGCGCTGAGCGAGGTCGACCAGCTGCCCTACAGCGAGCTCGTGCTCGAGTCGCAGGCGCCGGCGCTCGTGACCACGATCGATGTCGAGCCGGTCGCGACACAGGTCGCGCTGCTGTTCGACCTGCGTCTAGCGCTCTTCGTCGTCGAACGGCTCCTCGGCGGGACCGGGGACGCGGTGCGCGAGGCGGCACCGTCCGACCCCACCGATCTCGAGCTCGCCGTCGCGCGCCGGGCGATCGCCGGGGTCGTCGACAGCCTTTCCACGACCTGGCTCGACCTTGCCGGCGTGCGCTTGCGCCCGGGTGCGACGACAACCACCCGCCTCGCGCCCCAGATCGTCTCCCCCGGCGAGGTAACGCTCGCCCTGCCGCTCGAGGTCAGCGCCGGGCAGCTGCGCGGGCGAATAGTGCTGGCGCTGCCGTACAGCTCGATGTTCCCGCTGCTCGAGAGGCTCGAGTACCACGCTCGCGACGGTCTTCCCGCCGATCCCGCGACCGCAGCCGCGCTCGAGGCGTCTCTGCGCCGTGTCGACGTCGAGGTGCGGGTCGAGGTCGGCGCGCTCGAGCTGACGCTCGGCGAAGTGCTGGCGCTCTCACCCGGCGACATCCTCCCGCTGCGGAGGAAGGTCGAGGACGGGGTGGTCGTCTGCGTCGGCGACGTTCCCACTTACGTAGGGCGTCCCGGTCGCGACGGCGGGCGCAAGGCGGTGCAGGTGACCGGGCGATGGGCGGCGCCAAGGTGAGCGAGCGGAGCACGACAGCGCACGACGGTGGCGAGCGCCTCGACCCTGTGGCCCTGCACGACGTGCCGGTGCGTTTCGCTGTCGAGCTCGGCAGGACACGGATGCCGGCCGCCGACGCGGCGGGTCTCGAACCCGGGGCGGTGATCGATCTGGACGATCCCGTCGAGGCGCCGGTGACGGCGTACGTCGAGGGCCGGCTTGTGGCGCGTGGCGCGCTCGTGGTGGTGGAGGGCGAGTGGGCGCTGCGCATCGATGCGATCGTCGAACGGCCGTCCAACGCCGCTGAGCCCAGCAGCGGTGGAGCCGACTAAAGGGGCGCCGTGCTGAAAGGCAAGGGCTTCAAATTCCGTCTCGAGCGTGTCCAGCGCGTGCGCGAGCACGCGGAGCGCGAAGCGCGCGAACGGCTAGCGGAGAGCATTCGCCACCGGGCACGCGGCGAAGCGCAGCTGCTCGCCGCGCGCGAGCGCGTGGCGCGAGCGCGCGCCGCGCGCGCCAGCGCCGGCTCCGGAGCGCCAGCGGCGGCAGGTGAGCTTGTCGCGCTCGACGCGTGGCTCGAACGGACGCGGCTTGCCGCGGCGGAGCTCGAGCGCCGCGTCGCCGATGCGCGCGCCGAAGAGGAGCGGCGGCGGGCTGACGCGGCGCGTGCGCTGCAGGAACGCAAGGCACTCGAGCGGCTGCGCGAACGCAAGCTCGCCGAGCACACAGCGAGCGAGGCGCGACGCGAGGCGGCTGTGCTCGACGAGCTTGGCTTGCTGCGGCGTGTGGGGGAGGCAGCGTGAGCTACGTCGCGACAGTCGAGCGCGTCGCGCAGTTGCACGCTCTCGCCGCGCGCCTCGCTGCACACTGCACGGCCGGAGCGGGCGATTTCGGCGCGACGCTGACGTCGGCGCTCGCGCGCTCCGACCTAGCTTCTGCAGCTACGCGGGCGGGCTCGGACGCTGACGTTCCCTACGCCGATCTGATCGACC
Organism: Thermoleophilum album; assembly: GCF_028867705.1. Lineage (GTDB taxonomy): Bacteria > Actinomycetota > Thermoleophilia > Solirubrobacterales > Thermoleophilaceae > Thermoleophilum. The sequence goes on from NZ_CP066171.1 coordinate 1,024,635, forward strand.
GCGCAGCAGCCCGCTACGGCATCGACCGCAACGTTCTGCGTGGCTTGATCCGCGCCGAGTCGGGCTTCAACGCTCGTGCGACGAGTCCCGCGGGGGCTGCCGGACTCACGCAGCTGATGCCCGCAACCGCGCGCTCGCTCGGTGTCACGAACCCCTACGACCCGGCGCAGGCGATCGAGGGTGGCGCGAAATACCTGCGCCAACAACTCGATGCGTTCGGTGGCGACTACCGCCTCGCGCTGGCGGCCTACAACGCCGGCCCCGCGGCCGTGCGCCGCTACGGCGGGGTGCCGCCCTACCCCGAGACGCAGGCTTACGTCCAGCGGGTTCTTGCCTACGCAAGCGAATTCGCGCGCGGAGGGAGCGCACGATGACGCCGCCGAGCCGCATCGACTGTGCGCAGCGAGCGGCAGTGCCCGAAACGCTGGCGCGCATTCGCTCGCCGCGCGGGACGCCGCCGCCCGATCCCGGCGGTGGCTTCGAGCTGCTGCTGAGGGCCTGGACCGCCACCGCGGGGGGCCCGACCGACGAAGCTACGGGCCGCGAGCGCGTAAGGGGCGCGGCGGACGAAGTCGTTGCCCGCGGGGCACCAGCGAGCGTGCCGGACGACACCGCAGCCCCACCGAGCGGCGGTTCGGCGGGACGGGCGCTAGATGCGAAGGGTGTCGGGGAGCCCTCAGGTGCCAACGTTTGCGCGCAGCAAGATCCATCCTGCGCGACCGCCGTCCCCACCCCGGCCGGCCCGACCCCGACCGCAGCTGGCACCCCCGTGCAGCCCGCGGAGCTCGCCCTCGCGGCGCCGACGTTCGATTCGGCGGGTGGGCTCGTCGGCGACCCTGCGACCGTCGGCAGCGGGAAGGAGCTATCGGGAGCGCCGACGATCGGAGCTGCGGGTGTGGCCGACACGGTGGTGGCCGGCGCGCTGGTGGACGGGACCGAACGAGCGGTCTTGAGCGCGGTACCGGCCGTCGCCGAAACCGCGGTGGCCCAGGAAGCGGGGCGCGAGCCGTCGGTCAGTGCAGTCGCCCAGGCCGAGGCCAAGGGCGCGACCGCGCACCAGCCCGCCAGCGGCGACCAGAGTGCGCGCACGCGACAGGCGTCCGCCGGCCTGCGCACGGACACAGCGGCTGCTGCGCTAGCGCGAGGCGATGCGGCTGCTCAAGCGACGGGCGACGGCGGGCCCGCAGCGAGCCCCGCTGGCGCAGCCCGGGCGGAAGGTCACGCGCTCGCGGACGGCTCTGCGGGTCCGGGCGGCTCCGTGCCGCCAGTGGCGACCACCGGGACCTCGGGCGCGAGCGGAGCGCAAGCCGGCCAGGCGGCGGTGGCGGCGCAACCGGCGACATCGCCGCTGCCGCGCAGTGACGGTGCCCCAACCCACGCGCCAGCTCAGCTCGCCGAGGCCGCCGAGACCGCCGTCGTCGTGCTCGCTGCGCGCGGGGCGCACCACGCCCGGGTGCGGCTGCGACCGCCCGCGCTCGGCGAGATCGAGGTGCGAATTCGCGAGCACGCCGGCGTCCTCAGCGTCCGCATCAGCGCGGCCGACGAGCACTCGGCGCAGACGCTCGCTGCCGCGGCCGACCAGATCCGGCGCGCGCTCGAGCGCAGCGACCTTGTCGTCGCGCGTGTCGAAGTCGAGGCGGCGGCACGTGCGGCCGACAACGCTGCCGGCGGTTTCCGCGAGCGCGACAACGAACCCGGCTCTAACAGCGCGAGCCACCCGCACAGCGGCAATCGCTCAGAGGTGGCCGCCGGACCGGAGCCGGTGCCGGGTAATGCCAAGGCCGTCGTCCTCGTGCGCGGACTGGTCATCGACGTTCTGGCGTAGAGAGAAAGGGGAGGAGCGATGAGCGCAATTGCACCTACAGGCGGGAGCGGCGCGAGCCAGGCAGCGGGCGCCGCACAGGACGCATCGCGCGCGCTCGCCGCCGCTGGCTTCGACAAGGATTCGTTCCTGAAGTTGCTCGTCGCGCAGCTGAAGATGCAGAACCCGCTGCAGCCGACCGACAACGACCGTTTCATCACGCAGCTCACGCAGTTCGCGACCCTCGAACAGCTGCAGCAGCTCGTCACGGTCGCGCAGCGCGAGCAAAAGAAGGACGAGGCGTCGCGTGCCGTGGCGCTGGTCGGCCGCGTCGCCACCTACGAGCGCGACGGTAGCGAGCGCAGCGGGCGCGTCTTGCGCGTCGATCTCGGCGGCGACGAGCCGACGCTGGTCCTCGAAGACGGCGCGCGCATCGGCCTCGCGGATGTCAAGGCGGTCGCTTCATGACGAGCTCCCCGGGTCGCGGCATCGATCCGCTGTTGCCCGGTCTCGACCGGCTCGGCGGTGCGCGCCCGGCGGGCCGGGTCGAGACGTCCCCGCGCGGTGCGCAGCGGACGGCCGGCCCGTCGTTCGCCGAGCATCTCGAGCGCGCCGCCTCCCAGCGCCTGGTGTTCTCGAAGCACGCCAGCGAGCGCCTCGCGCGCCGGGGGATCGAGCTCGATCCCGAGCGTCTCGCGCGGCTCGCCGCTGGCGTCGAGCGGGCAGCGGCGAAGGGCTCGCGCGACTCGGTGGTGTTCGTCGATGGGGTCGCCTTCGTCGTCGCGGTCAAGAACCGCACGGTGGTGACGGCTGTCGACCGCGAGCACATGCGCGAACACGTCTTCACCAACATCGACAGCGCGGTGATCGCATGAGGCGGGCACCTGCACCTCAGGGAGGGGACCGCGCACACGCCGCTCGCCGAACGGCGGGGAGCGAAGGAGAAAACCACGGTCGGCCGGCGTCCGGCGCCGGCGACCACGCGAAGGAGGGCAGGAAGCCATGATGCGTTCGATGTACGCCGCGATCAGCGGTTTGCGCACCCACCAGACGATGCTCGACGTCACGGCGAACGACCTCGCCAACGTCAACACCGTCGGCTACAAGGGAGCGCGCACCACGTTCAAGGACTCGCTCGCGCAGCTCCAGATGGGTGCGACAGCGCCCGGCGGTGGCCAGGGCGGCTCGAATCCGTTGCAGGTTGGGCTCGGCGTACAGCTCGGCTCGGTCGACAACCAGATGACCACCGGCGCCCTGCAGTCGACCGGCAACCCCCTTGATGTCGCCATCCAGGGTGATGGCTTCTTCCGGGTGGCTCTCGGCACGCCGCCAGCAGCGCCTGCTGCGACTGCCATTCAGTACACACGCGCGGGCTCGTTCACGCTCAACAGCCAGGGCTATCTCGTCACCCAGGAGGGCTGGTTCGTGCTCGGTACCGGCGGCACAAACCCGCCCTACATCCAGATTCCGGCGGGCGCTACCAACGTCTCGATCGGTACGGACGGCACCGTCACCTACGTCGACACGGGCGGCACCCTGCAAACGGCCGGCCAGCTCGAGCTCGCCAAGTTCCAGAATCCGGCCGGCTTGATGCGCATGTCCGGCAACCGCTGGGCGCAGACGCTGAACTCGGGCACCCCGCAGCTCGGCGCGCCGGCTTCGGCCGGTTTCGGGGCGACGATCGCCGGCACGCTCGAGATGTCGAACGTCGACCTCGCTAGCGAGTTCACCGACATGATCACCGCGCAGCGCGGCTTCCAGGCGAACTCGCGGGTGATCTCGACGAGCGACGAGATGCTCGCCGACCTGGTGAACCTGAAGCGCTGATCGCAGAGGGCCGGCTGCGGGCGGCGCAACGGTAGGGGCGGAGGCCACGGACCTCGTGGGGCGGACAGGAGACGTGGACGGACCCTCCGCTCCTACCGTTGCGCCGCGCACCGCGATCGCGGTCGTCGACCGCAGCTGGCCCTTCTCGCGATGCTCGTGCGGCGGTCGCACAACGCCGCAATCCCTGGCGGGTGAGAGATGATCAAGGTCCATCGCGTCGGTCGCGACAGCAGCGAGCTGTTCGTCAACTGCCATTTGATCCAACAGATCGAGGCGTGCCCGGACACCACGATCACGCTCGTTAACGGAGCCAAAGTTGTGGTGGCTGAGAGTTGCGCTCAGGTGATCGCGATGATCCGAGACTGGCACGCCGCGATCTCTGCCCGGTCGCTCGAGGTGGCGTGGGAGGAGCGCCGACGAGACGAGTAAAGATGACGCACAGCTGGAGCGGTGCAGCCTCCGGGCTCGTGACGTGAAAGTTCCCTGAACCCGCGCCGATCACCGGGAGGGGTAGCCATGAAGGCGACTACGGCGATCGGCATTGCCCTTGCGTGCATTTTGATCGCGCTCGGCGCGATTATGGAGGGCACCCAGCTCACAGCTCTAATCAACATTCCCGCCTCGCTCTTTGTCTTTGGCGGCACGTTCGGTGCGGTGATGGCCGGCACGAGCTTCGAGCGGGTCAAGGCGATCCCGCGCCTCTATCAGATCGCGATCAAGGGAGAAGAGCCAGATCCGCTCGAGCGCATCGAACTGATGGCTCGCCTAGCCGAGATCGCCCGCCGCGAAGGTCTCCTGGCGCTCGAGGCTGAGCTCGACCAGATCCGGGATCGTTTCACTCGCAAGGGCATCCAGATGGTCGTCGACGGCACCGATCCCGAGGTGTTGCGAGAGGTTCTCGAGATTGAGATCGAGGCGCTCGAACAGAGGCACGGTGACGCCCGGCGCGTCTTCGAAAAGGCAGCGGGATTTGCGCCGACGATGGGAATTCTCGGCACCGTTCTCGGACTCGTGCACGTCCTGCAGAACCTCGACGATCCTGGCAGTTTGGGTCCGGCGATCTCGAGCGCTTTCATCGCCACGCTGTTTGGCGTCGGGTCGGCCAACGTCGTGTTCTTCCCGGTGGCGAACCGCCTGAAAGAGCTCACCGACGCCGAGGTACGCCTGCGGATCATGACCCTCGACGCCGTCCTAGCTGTCCTCGAAGGCGAGAACCCGCGTGTGCTGCGCGAAAAGCTCGTGAGTTTCCTGCCACCGGAGCTCGCCGACCAAGCCGCGGCGGGAGCCCAAAGTTCGGCTGGGCGCGCTTCCGCTGCCGGCGCTCCTGCTGGAGCTCCCGCGGCCGAGCCAGTCGCTGCCTGAGCTATGGCCGGGCATCGCGGATCGCGGCGGCGCCGTGCTGGGCACGGCGAACACGAAAACGAGGAGCGCTGGCTCCTCACCTACTCGGACATGATCACTTTGTTGATGGCGCTGTTCATCGTGATGTTCGCGATATCGAACGTCAACAAGTCGAAACTCGAAGCGCTGCGGCAATCGCTGGAGGATGCGTTTTCAGGTGCGATCCTGCCCGGCGGGCACACGGTACGCCAGGTAGCGCCACCTTCACGTACGCCGGCACCGCCGCAACCAGGGCAAGCGCAATCGAACCTCGTCGACAACGAGCAGAACCGCGACGAGATCGAGTTTCGCGAGATCAAGCGGCGACTCGACCGCTACGTCCGCATACGCCACCTCGAGGGACAGATCCGCACGCTGATCGACCAGCGCGGCTTGGTGATCCGTTTGCTCACCGATCGCATCCTTTTCGACTCCGGATCGGCAGACCTGAAACCGGGAGCCCGCCCGATCCTCAGCGAAGTCGCAAGCATGTTGAAACTGCGCGCAGGTTTGCCGGTGTCCGTCGAAGGTCACACCGATCCCGTGCCGATTAGTGGTCGCTACCCGAGCAACTGGGAACTGTCGACGGCGCGGGCAGCTCGAGTCGTACGCGCGCTGATCGCCTACGGCGTTCCTGCTCAGAGCATGAGCGCGACGGGCTACGCGTGGCTGCACCCGATCGCGTCGAATGCCACTGCGAGCGGGCGGGCTCGCAACCGGCGTGTGGAGGTTGTTCTGCTGCGCAGTGGCCGCGGCACGGCATCTTCCGGGGTCGGACCTCTTACATCTTCGCTGCGCGTGTCGATCACTTCGGGTGCAGTGCCGTTGCGCTAGGGGAAGATGGGCAAGCTGCTCAAAAACAAAAAAGTGCTTTTACCCGTGGTGGTGTTGGTCGCGCTGCTAGGCGCCTGGAAGATGGTGTTTGCCAAACCCGCCGAGCCAAAGCACAAGATCGAGGGCGAGGTCTACGTCCTGCCGAAAGAGTTCCTCGTCAACCTCGCCGATGGTCGCTACGCGAAGGTGAGTGTGGCTTTGGTTCTCGCGCCCGGTGTGCACGCAGCTGCTGGGGGCGGACATGGTGGGTCGTCGCCGCCGGAGGGTTACGGCCCGCTTCCCCAGGAGGCCGTGGTGCGCGACGTGATCGTCGACCAACTGACACAAGCCGCCGACAGCGATCTGATCGACCGCGAAGCTCGGCACCGCCTGAAAAAACGGATCGCGCGCGCGATCGAACACGAGAGTGACGTGAAGGTCGAGGAAGTGCTGTTCACCGACGTCACCGTGCAGTGAGGAGCCTGGCAGCGTGGCCGACGAGATCCAGTACGAACAGCTTGCTGACGACGGTGCCGCGCAGTCGAGCTCCGACCTCGAGCGTCTTGGCGACGTCGAGGTCGAGGTGAGCGTCGAGATCGGGCGGCGTCGATTGACGATCGCCGAGACGCTCGAGCTCGCCCCCGGGTCGCTGATCGCGCTCGGGCGTCCGGCTGGCGACCCCGTCGACCTGCTCGTCAACGGGCGTCGCATCGGCCGCGGCGAGGTGGTAGTGATCGACGACGAGTTCGGGATCCGGGTCACCGAGGTCGTCTCACCACGCCGTCGTGCGGAGAGCTCGCGTGCAGCCGCTGGCGGCGAGCCGGCAAGCACCGGCGCCGACGGCGAGCCCGTCGCCTGAACCCTCAAGCGCGCGCCGACCGCTCCGATTACGCGGGCGTCCGTCCTTGCAGGCTCCGATCGGGAGCCGGGAGAGTCCGTCCGTCCGTCCGCATGCGTTCACGACTGACCGCGCTCGCTGCTTGCGCGACCGCCGCCGGAGCGGCGTTGGCGGTCTGGCCCACGGTGGCGCTCGCTGCCGCCCGCGATCTCGGCGAGCGCACGCCCGTCGATCTCGGTTCCGGCGCGCCGGCGACACAGGCGGCGAGCGGGGGCGGCGGCTTCGCTCGCACGGTGCTCGGGCTGGCGGTCGTAGTCGCTTTGATCTACGGGATCTACTGGGCGCTCCGGCGGTTCAAACTCGGGGCGAGCGCGCCCGCCCACGGTACAGCACTGAGCCAGCTCGCCGCACTGCCGCTGGGGCCAGGGAAGTCGCTGCATCTGGTACGCGTCGGTCGTGAGGTAGTTCTTGTCGCCGCCAGCGAGCGGCAGGTGCAGGCGATCTGCCGTTTCCGGGAGCGCGACGCCGCCGTGCAGGGGCTCCTCGTCGACGAAGAACCCGGCAGCGCACCGACCGGAGCGGCGCACCGAGGCCGGACTATCGGCGAGCTGATCGACCGCTTGCGTCAGATGACGGTGCGCGGATGAACCTGCCCGGCACGAGCGAAGCGGTCCAGCTGTTCCTGCTCGTAACGGCGCTCAGCGTCCTGCCGGCGCTGCTTTTCACCGTCACGAGCTTCACCCGGATTTTGATCGTGCTCGGCTTCGTCAGGGTCGGGCTGGGCGTGCCGAACGCCCCGCCCAACCAGGTGCTGGTCGGGATCGCGCTGTTCCTGACCTTGTTCGTGATGGCGCCGACGTTCTCGCGCGTCAAGGAGGCGGCGATCGACCCGTTGCGCGAGCAGCGGATCTCGCAAGAGACGGCGATCCGCCGCGGCGAGGGGCCGCTGCGCGAGTTCATGTTCCGCCAAACGCGCCCCGAGACGCTGGGGATGTTCGTGCGCTTGGCGCGCATCGAACGCCCGCGCACGCGCGCCGACGTGCCCACCTGGGTGCTGATCCCCGCCTTCGTCGTCAGCGAGCTGCGCACCGCCTTTCAGATCGGTTTTCTGATCCTGCTGCCGTTCCTAGTGATCGACCTTGTCGTCTCGGCGACGCTCATGAGCATGGGCATGATCATGTTGCCCCCGGTCTTCATCTCGCTGCCCTTCAAGGTGCTGTTGTTCGTGCTCGTCGACGGGTGGGACCTGATCACCCGCTCGCTTGTCGAGAGCTTCCACATCTAGGAGCGAGCGGATGACTACCGACACGGCCATCCACCTCGCCCAGCAAGCGCTCGACGTGGCCGTGCGGCTCTCTTTGCCGCTGTTGGCGGTGGCGCTCGTCGTCGGATTGGTGATCGGCGTCTTCCAGGCGGCGACGCAGATCCAGGAGATGACGTTGGTGATGGTGCCGAAGCTTGCGGCGATGGCGATCGTCGCCGTGCTTGCCGGCCCTTGGATGCTCGACCAGCTCGTCGGCTACACGGCGCAGCTCTACCGCGAAATCCCGAACCTCGTGCGGTGACCGGCGATGGCGGAGCTAGCGACCCAGTTCGGAGCCCAGCAGACCAGCGCTTTCTTGCTCGTGCTGGCGCGTGTCGGTCCGCTGTTCCTCCTGGCGCCCGTTTTCTCGTCGCGCATGATTCCGCTCCGCGCCCGCCTCGTCGTGGCGGCCGCGCTCGCGCTCGCCCTCTCGCACCTCGCGCGGCGCGGGGCAGAGCTGCCCGGCGACCCTGCCGCACTCGGAGCGCTCGTCGTCAAGGAAGTGCTAGTCGGCCTCGCCTTCGCATTCGCAGTGAGCGTGCTGTTCGCGGCCGTGCAGACGGCAGGAGCACTTCTCGACGGGTTCACTGGCTTCTCGTTCGCGGCCATCGTCGACCCGCTAACTGGCAACCCCGGTGCGGTTTTGGCGCAGCTCTACGCGCTCGTAGCGGCGGCGCTGTTCCTGACGATCGGCGGCGACGCCTGGCTTGTCGCCGGGCTCGCGCGCAGCTACGAGATCGTGCCGCTCACCGCGAGCCCCGACATCGGCAGCGTCGTGGCCGCGGTGCAGCACACGTTCGCCGGGATGTTCGGGGCAGCGCTCGAGGTCGCGGCGCCCGTGATCGTCGCGTTGATCCTCACCGACGGTGCGTTCGCGCTCGTGGCGCGTGTCGCACCGCAGCTGAACATTCTGCAGGTCGGCTTCGCGCTGAAGATCCTCGTCGGGCTCGTCCTCGTTGCGGCCTCGTTGCCGTTTCTGGCGCCCTGGCTCGGCAGCGAGCTGGAACGAACGCTGCTCGACGGGCTCGGCGGGCTGGCGGGAGGTGGCTGATGGCTGGTGGTGGCGCCGACCGCACCGAGGCCCCGACCCCACGCCGACGCGAGGAGGCGCGCAAGCGTGGGCAGGTCGCGCGCAGCGCCGATGTGCCCGGGGCGCTCGTGCTCGGCGCCGGGCTGCTCACGGTCGTGGCGGCCGGCGGAGGGGTCGTCGAGCGTGTCGCACAGGTGATGCGCGCGAGCTTCCACAACGCCGTCGCGGTCCCCGACGCGCCCCCGCAGGCGGCGGTCGCGTGGCTCGGTGACGCGCTCGCCGAGGTCGTCGCCGCCTCGGCCCCGTTCGCGGTCGCGTGTCTTGCAGCCGGCGCAGCGGCCGCGGTTGCGCAGGTGGGCTTCAAGCCGAGCGCCGAAGCACTAAAGCCGCAGTGGCGGCGCATCGACCCTCTGCAGGGGATTAAGCGTTTGCTCGGGCCGCACGGGTTGTTCGAAGCGGCGAAGGCGAGCGTGAAGGTGGCGGTCGTCGGCGCGATCCTCGCCGCCGCCGTCGTGCCGAGCGTTCCCGACCTCGCCGCGGCCGTCGGCATGCCACCGGCGGCGCTCGGCGCGCGGCTAGTCGACGAGCTCGTCGACATCACCGCTCGCGCGGTCGTGGCCTACCTGGCGATCGCCGCCGCCGACTACGCCTGGCAGCGGCGCCAGCACGAGCGCAGCCTGCGCATGACCAGGCGGGAGGTTCAGGACGAGCTCCGCCACTACGGGCTCGCGCCGGAGGTCAAGCAGGCGCTGCGGCGCCGCCAGGCGCAGCTCGCACGCCAGCGGATGATGGCGGCGGTCCCGACCGCCGACGTCGTGGTGACGAACCCTACGCACGTCGCCGTGGCGCTCCGCTACGACGGCTCGAAACCGGCGCCCGAGGTGGTGGCCAAAGGCAAGGGCCGGATCGCCCAGCGGATCCGCGAGATCGCAGCTGCGCACGGCATCCCGATCGTCAGCGACCCACCGTTGGCGCGCTCGCTAGAGCGCGATGTCCCGCTCGGCCAGCAGATTCCCGCGCACTTCTACCAGGCCGTTGCCGAGGTGCTGGCGTTCGTCTATAGGCAGGCGGCACGACGGAGGCGTGTGGCGTGACCGCCAGCGGACCGAAGCCAGCGAGCGGCCTCCTCGAGCGTATCGGGCGTAACACCGATCTCGCTGCGGCCGTAGTGGTCGCGGTGATCGTGGTGATGATGGTCGTGCCGCTGCCGCCGGCGCTGCTCGACTTCCTCATCACCCTCAACATCAGCGCGGGACTCGCGATCCTTGTCGCCACCCTCTATCTGCGGCGCCCGCTCGAGTTCGCGGCCTTCCCGGCGCTGCTCTTGCTGACCACGCTGTTCCGGCTGGCAATCAACGTGTCGGTTACGCGCCAGATCTTGCTCCACGCCGACGCCGGACATGTCGTGCGGTCGTTCGGCGAGTTCGTTGTCGGCGGAAACGTGGTCGTCGGCCTCGTCGTTTTCCTGATCCTCGTCGTGATCCAGTTCGTGGTCGTGACGAACGGCGCCGGGCGCGTCGCCGAGGTAGCGGCGCGCTTCACGCTCGACGCCATGCCGGGCAAGCAGATGGCGATCGACGCCGACCTCAACGCGGGTCTCATCACCGACGAGGAGGCGAAGGCGCGCCGCGCCGAGATCGCCCGCGAAGCCGACTTCTACGGAGCGATGGACGGCGCTTCGAAGTTCGTGAAGGGCGACGCGATCGCTGCCGTTCTGATCGTTCTGATCAACCTCATCGGCGGCATGATCGTCGGGGTGGTCCAGCACGGTCTACCGTTCTCCGAAGCGGCGCACCGCTTCTCGCTGCTGACGGTCGGCGACGGTCTTGCCGCGCAGATACCGGCGCTGTTGATCTCGGTCGCGACCGGCGTGATCGTCACCCGCGCCGCCTCCGATCGCGACCTCGGTCGCGATGTGCTGTCCCAGCTCGGCCGCCAGCGGCGGGCACCGCTCGTTGCTGGCGGGCTGGTAGCGGCGATGGCACTCGTTCCCGGTCTGCCGAAGTTGCCGTTTCTGGTGATCGGGGGGCTCTTGATCGCAGCGGGACGCGCGCTCGCTCGGGATGGCGACGAGGCCGAAAGCAGCGCGACCGGCCCCACCCCCGAGCAGCTCCCCGAACAGCAGAGCCCGCAGGACGCAGCCCTGGCCGCGCTCGAGCTCGACCCGCTCGAGCTGGCCGTGGGCTTCGCGCTCGTGCCGCTCGTCGACGCGCGTGCAGGAGGCACCCTCCTCGCCCGCATCGGCGTCATCCGCCGACAGATCGCAAGCGAACTCGGCATCGTCATCCCGCCGGTGCGCGTGCGCGACGACGCCACCCTGGAGTCGCACGAGTACGCAGTGCGGGTGCGCGGCCAGGAGGTGGCGCGCGGACGAGTCGTGCCCGGCCACTACCTAGCCATCGACACCGGCGAGGCGGCCGGCGAGCTGGGCGGGATGGAGACGCGCGAGCCGGCGTTCGGCCTGCCGGCACGCTGGATCGACGATTCGGCGCGCGCACGGGCAGAGGCGCTGGGCTACACGGTCGTCGACGCCGAGTCGGTGCTCGCGACCCACCTCACCGAGGTGGTGCGCCAGCACGCTGCCGACCTCTTGACCCGCCAGGACGTGCGGCTGCTGCTCGACCAGCTGAAGGAGCGCAACGCCGCGGTCGTCGAAGAGCTGGTCCCCGACGTCCTCTCGGTCGGAGAGGTGCAGCGCGTGTTGCAGGCGCTTTTGCGCGAGGGGGTGTCGATCCGCGACCTCGGGACGATCCTCGAAGCGATCGGCGATCGCGCGCGTGTCACGCGCGACGTCGCCCAGCTCGCCGAACACGCCCGGCAGGCGCTCGGTCGCACGATCGTCGCCCCGCACCTCGACGGCGATGTGCTGCGCGCCTGGACCGTCGACCCGGCGCTCGAGCAGGAGCTCGCAGAGGCGATCGTGCAGACCGCCGACGGCGAGCTTCTGGCGCTCGCACCCGAGCGTGCGCGCACCCTCGCGGAGCGGCTGCGCGCCGTTGCCAGCGAGCGCGAGGGGGAGGGCCAAGTCGTGCTCTGCTCGTCGCGCGTGCGCCGCCATCTGCGCCGGGTCGCGGAAGCAGTCGCACCGCGGCTGGCCGTGATCGCGTTCTCCGAGCTTCCGAGCAACGTCAAGGTCGAGAACGTGGGCGTTATCGGATTGCCGGAAGCAGCCGATGAACACAACAGCGGAGTGGAGCCCACAGGAGCCGCCCATGCTCGCTGACAAGATCATCGCTGCCCTCGCCTCGCGCCGCGAAGAGCACGGCACGGCGGCGGCCACAGGACCAAAGCAGCCAGCTGCGCAACCACCGAGCGACAGCGAGTCGCGAAAGAAGCGGCGGAACCGGGTCGAGCGCGTAGCTCGCCCCGACGGTGTCGTCGTCTTCCGCGCCCGCAGTCTCGAGGAGATTCTGCCCGCCGTGCGTGAGGAGCTCGGTCCGGACGCGCTGATCCTCCGCCAACGCGAGGGGCTCACCGGTGGCTTCGCCGGCTTTTTCCAGCGCCGCTGCGTCGAGGTGGAAGCGCGCGCGGCAGCAGCTGCGCTCGACTGCTACGACGGCGACGAGGCGGCGCTGCCTTGGGATCTCTCGGCGGCCAACGCGGACGAGGAAAAGCGCTTCTCGAACCTCAACGAAACGCAGGCAAGCGACGAGGGGAAAGACCTTCGCGCAGTGCGCGAGGGGCCGGTCGCGGTGCGCGACTTCCGCGAACTGCTAGAGCGGCTCGCGCCCGTGGACCAGCGCACCGACACTAGCCGCAACGGCGGCAACGGCAGTGTCGATGCGCACGCCGCTGCCGACGGAGCCAGCAGCGCCGAGGGGACGGATTCCCTGGCTCTGAACGGCGAGCGCGCAACACCGGCCGACGTTGCGTCCGCGGGCGGCACTCGATCGCCCGACAGGCAGCGTGAGCCTGCCAACGCCGCTGCACTGCGTGCAGCGCTGCGCAGCGTTGGCTTCAGTGCAGAGTTCGCCGAACGCCTAGTCGCGGACGCTACCCGGCATCTAGTGCCGTTCGGCACGTCGCGCGGGCTGAAGCGCTACGCCCGGCAGGCGCTCGCCGCGCGGATCGCGATCTCGCCGCCGCCCGCGACCGCTGCGCCGCTCTTTGCGATCGCCGGGCCGCCCGCCGGTGGCCGCACCACTCTCGCCCGCGCTCTTGCCTCCGCCTACGCGGCTGCCGGCCGCGAAGTCGTCGTAGCCAGCGGCGGCGAGACCGAGGAGCTGGCGGGCACGAGCGAGTCCGCGATCGTCATCGCCGAGCTGCCGGCGCTCTCCGGCGACGGCCCCGAGCTGCCCGCGCTCCTCGCTGACCTGCCGCACGAACGGCCGGTCGCGCTCGTGGTATGCCTGCCCGCCACCTACTCGGCAGCGGCGGCGGCTCGGCTGCTCGAGCGTTGCCGGCGGGCGGGCGACGCGGTGGTGGCGGTGACCCAACTCGATCTCGAACCGGCGCCAGCCGGCGTCGTCGAGGCGCTAGCAGCGGTACGCCTGCCCGTCTTGTACGTGGCGGGACGGGGGATCGGACGTTTCGGCCTCGAGCCCGCGAACGCCTGGGAGCTGGCGAGTCGTGTCGTTAGGTGAGGCGAGACGGTGGCCGTTCCGCAGCGCAAGCAGAGAGCCTCGCTAGCGGTGGGACGCGACCGCCTCCCCGTCGTGGTGGAGGGCGAGGCCCAGCCGGGCTTGTGGGTACTGGCCGTTCTCGTGCCCTGCAAGCTGGCAGCCGACCAGGGACTTGCCGGACGCCTCGAGTTCCCGACCGCCCGCGGTCTCTGCGCGCTCGACGGTGTCGTTCAGCCCGACGGCTGCAGCGACGGGCGGTTGCTGTTCTGGGCGCGGACGACGCGTGTCGAGCAGCGGCGGGAACTGGCGCGGATCGACGTGATGTTGCCGGTCGTGCTGAGCTGGCGGGTCGGAACTTCGGCGCAGCGAACCTATCGCACCACGACGCTCGACCTAAGCGGGGGCGGGGCTCTGGTAGCAGCACCGCCCGGTCTCAAGCCCGACCAGGAGGTCGGTATCTACTTGACGCTCGGCGACGGTGGGCCCGACATGCTGTTGCGGGCGCGGGTGGTGCGCGTCGTCGATCGCTCGCGCGTCGCGCTGTGTTTCGAGGCGATCAGCGAGAGCCAGCGCGAGCGGATCATCCGCTTCGTTCTGCGCGTGCAACGGGAACAGATCCGCAGACGGCGCGAGGTGCTGAGCGGTGGCGGCTGAAGCGTCTGAACAGAAGCTCACGATCAGCGTCGCAAGCGACCCGCGGGCGCAGGCGCAGATACCGCGCATCCGCGCTCGCGCAGCGTTACTCGGCGCGTTCGCGACGCTGTTTTTGTCTTGGCACGCCGGGACGCCGCTGTTCGTCGCCGGCGTGCGCGCGATCGTCGCCGGTGTTTGCTGCTACCTGGTCGCCTGGGCCGCGGCGCTGCAAGTGTGGCGCACCGTGATCGCGACCGAGCTCAGGCGCGCCGCCGCCGAGGCCGAAGAGCAACAGTAGGGGTTGCGAGGAAGACAGCGATGACAGCGCACGACAACCTCGGCCCGCTCAACCCGGTCGGACCTCGGCACGACGTGGATCCGCTAGCCCGCGTCGAGCGCCTGCGCGCGCTCGACCGCCAGCAGCGGCAGCGCGAAAAGAAAGCGGGCGAGCGGCGCGCGCGGCGGCGGCCGGCTGCCCCCCGCAGCCCGCAGGCGGGCACAGGGCCCGAGACCGACGGCGAAGGCACGCTCGACGTGCGGGCATGAGCGGCGAACCGCAGGCCACCGTCGTCTGTTACCTCGGAGACTGCCCGGTCGCTGCCGAGCAGCTCCTGACCGCGCTCGCCGGGTTGGCGGCGGAGCCGTCACACGAGGTCTTGCTCGCCGCCGATGCCGCACCACGACTCGCACCGCTGCTGGAGCGGGTAGCAGGCGATGTCGAGGTGCTCGAGAGCGACCGTCACGTCGGCGTCGCGGCGATCTTCGAACGGAGCGTGCAGCAGGCACGAGCCGCGACGCTCGTCTTCGTAGGGCAACCGGTGACGTTCGTCTCCGGATGGCTCGACGCTCTGCTCGCGCCGCTCGCCGACCCTGGCGTCGCGGCCGTGGCTGGCACCACGGCCACGGGCTTGCTCGCCGAGGCGCCGGTCGTGGCGGTACGACGCACGCTTGTCGAGGCAGCGGGCGTTCCGCTCACCGCCGACGCGCTCGTGCTTCCCGAGCTTTTGCTGCGCTGCGCTTCGCACGGGTCGGTGGTGGCCGCTCCTCCGGCCGGTCGCGTGCTCCCCGCAGCCCGCGCCCTGGTGCGTGCCGACCTCGGCCACGACCCCGAAGTCACCGTCGTTATCCCGACGTTGGACGCCACCGGCGAGCTCGCCCAAGGAGCTGTGCGAGCTGTCCAAAGGACGCTCGGGTGCCCGCACGAGATCGTCATCGTCGACAACGGCGCACCACCGCAGGGTTTCAGCGCCCCGGTGAACGCTGCTATTCGGGCCGCACGGGGGCGCTACATCGTGGTGATGAACGACGACGTCGAGCCGCTGCCCGGCTGGTGGCCGCCGCTGCGCGCGACGCTCGACAGCGGAGCGCGTGTCGTTTTTCCCGACACCGTCGACGGCTTTCGGCGTAAGGATTTCGCTGCCTGGTGCTTCGCGCTGCGTCGTGACGATGTCGACGAGCTGTCAGTACGCCCAGGCGAGTTTTTCGACCCAGAGCTGCGCGTCTGGTACCAGGACACGGACCTTGCGGTGCGGCTGTTGGACGCGGGGACACCGCCCGTGCTCGTGCCCGGGTCCCGTGTCGTGCACCAGTTGTCGCGCACCGTCGCAAGCGACGATCGCCAGCTGGCTGCGTGGGTCGATATCCAGCGCGCGCGCGACCGCGTCGCCTTCGAGCGCAAGCACCCGACCGTCCGGCTGCGGACGGTAGAGGTCGAAGGCGTTCGTTAGCGCGGCGCGGCTCGCGATCGCGCACAGAACCGTCGCGACTCAAGAACCCCGGACGCGAGGCGATTACCGGGTCGAAGCGGGCGACAGGGAGTCGCCCCGGGACGAGCCAAGGAGGTAGCAATGTCCCTTCGCATCCAAAACAACGTCGAGGCGTTCGTCGCCCATCGTTACCTGTCGAACACGAGCTCGAAGCTCTCCAAGTCGATGGAGAAGCTGTCTTCGGGCTTCCGCATCAACCGCGCCGCCGACGACGCCGCGGGCCTCTCGATCAGCGAGAAGATGCGCGGGCAGATCGGCGGTCTCGGGCAGGCCCAGCGCAATGCGCAGGATGCCGTTTCGATGGTGCAGACGGCGGAGGGCTCGCTGTCGCAGGTGCACGCGATGCTGCAGCGCGTCCGCGAGCTCGCCGTCCAGTACCAGAACGGCACGCTTTCTGCGGCCAACCGCACAGCGATCCAGTCGGAGGTCAACCAGCTCGCCGCTGAGATCGAGCGCATCGGCCAGAGCGCGGAGTTCAACGGCATCAAGGTGTTGAGCAGCGCCGGTGTCGTCACCTTCCACGTCGGACCGAACGACGGTCAGACGATCACCGTATCGACGATCAGCCTCGGCAGCGTGCTCGGCACCGCAGCGTTCGCTCTCGGTGCGACCACGGACCTGTCCGAGATCGACGCGGCGATCGACGCTGTCAGCGCCCAGCGGGCCACGCTGGGTGCGGTGCAGAACCGCCTCGAGTACACGCTCCAGCATCTCTCGACCTACCAGGAGAACCTGGTCGCAGCCGAGAGCCGCATCCGCGACGTCGACATGGCCCAGGAGGCCGTCACGCTCGCCAAGTACCAGGTCCTGCAGCAGGCCGGTGTGGCGATGCTGGCTCAGGCCAACCAGTCGGGCCAAGCAGTCCTGGCGCTCCTGCGCTGAACGCGGCCACTCCCGGGGCCTTTTTCCGGGAGAACATAGTCCTCGGACGAGGGCACTCCTCAAGGGCGGAGGAACGGCGGGCGGCCCGATCGGGCCGCCCGCCGCCTTTTCCGCGTGCCGCTCCCTAGGCCACGCCGTTGCGCTCCGCCGCTCAAGACCGCCGCAAGCGCGCCGAGCAAGAGGACGTGAGCGTCGAGACGGCTCTCGCACGCATCGCTGCACTCGAGGCGCGGATCGCCGCCCTTTCCGGTGGCGCCCCAGCCCCCGCGCCCGCTGGCGGCCCGAGCGGCGATTTCGCAACGGTGCTCGCAGCGAGTTCAGGTTCGCCGGTCGTCGCCGCCGGCGCCGGCGGCGCAGGCGCGGGCGCGCGGATGGTCGCGCTGGCACGTGGCGAGCTCGGCGTCGCTGAGGCACCGCCGGGTTCCAACGACGGGCCCCGCATCGCCGTCTACCGCAGTGCCGTGCCGGGCGGCCCGGTGGGTCCCTGGTGCGCCTACTTCGTCTCGTGGGTTGCGCGGCAAGCGGGGGCACCGCTCGGCGAGCGGGGCCAGGGTTTCGCGAGCGTCGACCAGCTGTGGGCGTGGGCGCAGCGGGCCGGGCGAGCGGCCCCAGCCGACGCCCAACCACGCCCCGGCGACCTCGTGGTCTGGGACGAACATGTCGGCATCGTCGAGGCGGTGCTGCCCGACGGACGGATCAAGACGATCGAGGGCAACACCTCCGACCGCGTCGCCGAACGTGTCCACGACCGCGCCGGGATCGTCGGGTTCGTACGCATGTAACAGCTGCCTACGCTCGCACGGGACGGCGCGGCACCACGCGTGCCAGTCGCCCTCACGTATCCTTGCCACGTCTCTGTAGGCGACCTCCGCGTTGCGGCAGGCGGCCCTGCCCGCTAGTCGGGTCCCGTTTGCGGGCGCGGAGCCGGAACCATCCACACAAGTCGAAAAAGGGAGTCGATGTGCGAGAGATCGGCATAAAGGAGCTGCTCGAGGCCGGGGTTCACTTCGGCCACCAGACGCGCCGCTGGAACCCGAAGATGCGGCGCTTCATCCACGGCGAGCGCAACGGCATCCACATCATCGATCTCACCCAGACCGAGCCGCTTTTGCGTCGCGCCCAGGAGTTCGCCCGCGACGTCGCCGCGCGCGGCGGCACGGTGCTGTTCGTAGGCACGAAAAAGCAAGCGCGCGAGCCGCTCGAGGAGGCCGCTCGCCGCTGCGGGATGCCGTTCGTCAACAACCGCTGGCTCGGTGGCTTGCTCACCAACTGGGCGACGATCTCGCGCCGCATCCAGCGCTTGCACGAGCTCGAGGAGTGGACCGAGAACGGAACGATCGAGCTGCTCCCCACGCGCGAACGGATCCGCGCCCAGCACGAGCTCGAGAAGCTGCGCGCGACGCTCGGCGGGGTACGGCAGATGGAGCGTCTCCCCGATGTGGTCTTCATCGTCGATCTCAAGACCGAAGAGATAGCTGTACGCGAGGCGAGCCGTCTGGGAATACCGATCATCGGCCTGGTCGACACCAACGCCGATCCAGACCCGATCGACTACGTGATTCCCGGCAACGACGACTCGATCCGCTCCTGCCGGCTGATCGTCGACGCGATCGCCGACGCGATTGCCGAGGGCCGGGAGCGCTTCAGCGCTCTCGAAGCCGAGCGCGCGCAGCGCGAGGCGGAGGAGCGCGAACGCGAGGAGCGCGAACGCCGCGAGCGGGAGGAGCGCGAACGCGAGGAACGCGAGCGCCGTGCCCGCGAGGAGGCGCTCGCGGCCGGTTACTCCCCCGATGCCCCGGCCGACGCCGAGCCGGCCGAGGTGGCGCTACGGGAGCTTCGTACCTTCGAGCCCGACGAGGAGGTTTGAGCGAAAGTGGCGACTATCACCGCCCGCGACGTCAAGGAGCTGCGCGAGCGCACCGGCGCGGGAATGATGGACTGCAAAGCCGCGCTCGAGGAGGCGGCCGGCGACATCGAGAAGGCTGTCGAGATTCTGCGTGTTCGTGGCCAGGCGAAGGCCGCCAAGCGCGCCGGGCGCGAGGCGGCCGAAGGCTACGTGGCTAGCTACGTGCACGCCGACGGCAAGATCGGGGTGCTCGTCGAGGTCGACTGCGAAACGGACTTCGTCGCGCGCAGCGCTGAGTTCCGCGAGTTCGCCCAGGAGGTGGCGCTGCACGTCGCCTGGGCGGCGCCGCGCTACGTGTCCGAGGACGAGGTGCCCGCCGAGGAGCGGGAAGCCGAGCTGCGCGTGTTGCGCGAGCAAGCCGCCCAGGATGGCAAGCCTCCGGAAGTGCAGGAGCGGATCGCCCAGGGTCGGCTCAACAAGTGGCTCGACGAGGTCGTGCTGCTGCGCCAAGAGCACGCCAACCGCGACAAGCACGGTGGCAAGACGATCGAGGAGATGCGCGCGGAGTTGGCTGCCAAGACCGGCGAGAACATCGTGATCCGCCGCTTCGCTCGCATCGCGGTCGGCGAATAGGCAGCGCCGTGGCCGCCGAGCCGCCGCAGGCAGCAGTGGGCCGCGACCCTCGCGGTGACGGCGGCGGCGAGCCGTCCCCGCGCTTTCGCAGGATCCTGCTCAAGCTATCCGGCGAGGCGCTGATGGGCAGCGCCGCCTACGGCGTGGATCCCGCGCGCGTCGACGCGATCGCGCGCGCGGTCAAGGACGTCGCCGATCGGGGCGTGCAGGTGGCGGTCGTGGTCGGTGGCGGCAACATCTACCGCGGCCTCGCCGGAGCCGCCCAAGGAATGGACCGCGCGACCGCCGACTACATGGGGATGCTCGCCACCGTGCTGAACGCGCTGGCGCTGCAGGACGCGCTCGAGAAGATCGGGGCGGTCACGCGCGTCCAGTCGGCGATCACGATCTCCGAGGTCGCCGAGCCGTACATCCGCCGGCGCGCGATCCGCCACCTCGAGAAGGGGCGGATCGTGATCTTCGCCGCCGGTACCGGCAACCCGTTCTTCACGACCGACACGGCGGCAGCTCTGCGCGCACTCGAGATCCACGCCGAGGCGCTGCTGATGGCCAAGAACGCGGTCGAGGGCGTCTACACTGCCGACCCGCGGCGCGACCCGAGCGCGCGGCTGCTCGAGCACATCACGCACCAGGAGGCGATCGAACGGCGCCTGGCGGTGATGGACGCGACGGCGTTGTCGCTCTGTCGCGAGGAAGGGGTTCCGATCTACGTGTTCAACATGGACGACGAGCGCAACATCGCGCGCATCGTCTCGGGAGAACGTGTAGGAACGCTGGTTTCATCGTGAGCGACGAGCTGGTCAAAGAGTTTCTCGCCGACGCCGAAGGCCGGATGGCGAAGTCGGTCGACGCGACGCGCCAGGAGCTGCACACTGTGCGTACCGGCCGCGCCTCGCCGCACCTGCTCGACCGCGTCGACGTCGACTACTACGGCGCGCGCACGCCGCTGCGCCAGCTGGCGCAGATCGCCGCTCCCGAGGCGCGCCTGCTCGTCGTCACGCCCTACGACAAGAACTCCATCCCAGCGATCGAAAAGGCGCTGCTGGAGTCCGATCTCGGGCTCACGCCGAGCAACGACGGCAACGTGATCCGCCTGCAGGTGCCCGAGCTCACCGAGGAGCGACGCCGCGAGCTCGTTCGCGTCGTACACAACATCGCCGAGCAGGGGCGGGTCGCGGTGCGCAACATCCGGCGCGAGGTGCTCGGCGAGCTGCGTGAGCTCAAGCGCGAGGGCGAGCTCGGCGAGGACGACGAGCGCCGAGCCGAGAACGAACTGCAGCGCGTGACCGATCGCTTCGTCGGCCAGATCGACGAGTTACTCGCCGCCAAAGAGCGAGAGATCCTCGAGGTGTGAGCGCGAACGCTGCGGGCCGGCCGCGCTACGTGGCGATCATCACCGACGGTAACGGCCGCTGGGCGCAGCGCCGCGGCCTACCGACGCTGGCTGGACACGAGGCCGGCGCCGACAACGTCAAGGCGCGGCTGCGCGACGCGGTCGAGCTGGGAATCGAGGAGCTGACGATCTACTCGTTCTCGACTGAAAACTGGCGCCGGCCCCGTGACGAGGTCGAGGGGTTGATGCGCATGTTCCGCGAGCGCATCGACCGTGAAACGCCCGAGCTCGATGCAGAAGGGGTGCGCATGCGCTTCATCGGGCGGCGCGAAGGGCTCGATCCCGATCTTGTCGAGCGCATGGAGTGGGCCGAGCGCGTGACCCGCGACAACCGCCGCATCACTCTCTTCGTCGCCTTCAACTACGGTGGTCGAGCCGAGATCCTCGACGCCGCCCGGCGCTACGAGGGCGGCGGCGAGGAGGCGTTCCGCAAGCTGCTCTACGCCCCCGAGATGCACGACCCCGATCTGCTGATTCGAACCAGCGGCGA
The DNA here is from genome assembly GCF_028867705.1 of Thermoleophilum album. Taxonomy (GTDB): domain Bacteria; phylum Actinomycetota; class Thermoleophilia; order Solirubrobacterales; family Thermoleophilaceae; genus Thermoleophilum. The sequence continues at coordinate 1,045,832 of NZ_CP066171.1, forward strand.
GAGGCGGATCTCGAACTACCTGCTCTGGCAGATCGCCTACTCGGAGCTCGTCTTCCGCGACGAGCTTTGGCCGGATTTCGACCGCGCCGCCTTCGAGGCCTGTCTCGAGGAGTACGCGTCGCGCCAGCGACGTTTCGGCGCGCGCATCTAGGAGCCGCTCGGTGTCGACCGTCCATCGGCGTCCGCAGCAGGGGGGCGGTGCGCGGCGTGCCGCGCAGCGCAGCGATCGCGGCGTCCGCGGTGCGCGTGGCGGCGTCAGCGGTAGTGGCAGGGGCAGCAGCGATCTGGTCCCGCGGGTGGCCGTGGCGCTACCTGCGATCGCCTACGCCATCTTCATCATCAACTCCGGCGGTTGGGTTTTCGCGCTCGGCGTGCTGGTCCTCGGCTGGATCGCGGTGGGGGAGTTGGCGTTCGCGATGCGTCGCGCGCGGCCACCGGTCGCCGCGGCGGTCGCCGCCGTGACGGCCGCGGTGGTCGCCGCGCGCACAGCGGGGGCCGAGGCAGTCGCCGTGTGCGTGGCGGCGGTGCTGCCGCTTGCCTTCGTCGCGCTGGCCGCTCGCCGCGACCGGCGTCACGCAGCGTGGGGAGTGGCGGCGGCGGCGCTTGCCACGGTCTGGATCGGCGTTCCCTTGGCGTACGCAGTTCTGCTGCGCGACCTCGACCACGGCGCCGGTTTGATCGTCGACATCCTGATCGGCACCTTCCTCGGCGATACCGCTGCCTACTTCGGTGGGCGCGCGTTCGGTGCGACGCCACTCGCGCCGCGCATCTCGCCCAACAAGACGGTCGAAGGATTCGTCTGTGGCGTCGCAGGCGGCACGTTGGCGGTGTGGTTCGCGGGGCTGTACCAGGACTGGCTGTCTGGCACCGACGCGCTCCTCCTCGGTGCGGCGGTGGCGATCGCGGCGCCGCTCGGCGACCTTTTCGAGTCGCTGCTCAAACGCGATCTCGGGGTGAAAGATCTCGGTCGCACGTTCGGTGCCCACGGTGGAGTGCTCGACCGCCTCGACGCCGCGCTGTTCGCGATCGTCGTCGGCTACTACGTAGCGCTGGCGCTCGGGTTCCGATGAGCCGTCAGGCGACCGCGAACGGCCAACACGCAGTGCGTGGGTCGGTGGCCGATCTGGCACGGCTGTTCGAGCGGCTCGACGGGCACGGGTACGGCGCATATCGGGAGCTCGTCGGGGAGTGGCGGATGCCCTTCGGGACGCTCGCGTTCCTTCGCGTCCAGCCCGATCCGTTCGCTCCGCCCAGCCGCATCCGCCTCGCAGTCGACAGCCGCTTTCTCGACCTGCCCGCCGATCTCTGCGCGACGCCCGACCGTCGCCGCGCGGTGGCCGACCTTTTGGCTCGCCGCGCCGCAGCGGCAGCGCCGTCGCCAGTGCGCATCGATGCCGGCGGTCAAGAGATCCTCGAGCGAACGGCGTGCTCGCTGCGTCCCGACGGCTCGGCGGTCCTGCGCATCGGCCTTGCGCTTCCCGGTCGCGGCCGCCGTGTCGACGGGGCCGGGGCACGTCGGCTCGTCTGCGAGCGCCTCGCCGGGGTCGTCGCTGGTCTGCGCTACAGCGCGATCGGGAGTGATGTCTTCGCCCGCCACGTCGCGTGCGTCGAAGACGCCTGTGCGCTGCGGGCGCTTCTGCGCGAACACCGCTGGGTCACTTTTCTCGCCGACGGTTCGCTGCTCGCCCGGCGAAGCGGCATCGATGAGCGGCCTGACCCCGCGGCGAAACCCCTCGCCGCGCCGCCCGAGCTCGCCGCCGAGGTCGAGTTGCCCCACCGCGGACGCGTACGTGGCCTCGCGCTCGGCGAGGGTCTGACGGTACTCGTGGGCGGCGGCTACCACGGCAAATCGACGCTCTTGCGCGCGGTCGCCGCCGGTGTCTACGACCACGTGCCCGGCGACGGTCGCGAGCTGTGCGTGACACGTCCCGACGCCGTGCACGTACGTGCCGAGGACGGGCGAGCGGTCACGCGTGTCGACATCGGCGCGTTCATCGGAGACCTGCCGACCGGCACGAGCGGCCGCGACTTCACCACGCGCTCCGCGTCGGGATCGACCTCGCAGGCCGCGGCGATCTGCGAGGCGCTCGAGGCGGGCAGCCGCCTGCTCTTGATCGACGAAGACACCTCGGCTACCAACCTCCTCATCCGTGACGAGCGGATGCAGCGCTTGGTGCCGAAGGAGATCGAGCCGATCACGCCGCTGGTCGATCTGGTGCCACAGCTCGCACGCGAGCACGGCGTGTCGCTGGTGCTGGTCAGCGGAGGTAGCGGCGACTACCTGGCGGTCGCCGATCGCGTGATCCTCATGGAGCGATTCGAACCGCGCGGCGTGACCGCACGCGCGCACGCGATCGCCGCTCGCCACGGCGGCCGGCGCAGCGAGGCTGACACCTTCGGTCCGATCCGCACGCGCCTGGTGGACCAGGTAGCGAGCCCCAGGCGCGGTCGGTCGGGGGCGGCCGACTGGCGCGTGCGAGCGAGGTCGCGGTCGGAGGTCGAGGTCGGTGATTCGGCGATCGATCTCGCCGCCGTGACCCAGCTCGTCGATCGCTCCCAGACCGCGGCGGTCGGCGCGGCGCTGCGCTGGCTTTGCGAGGTCGAGCTCGCGCGCGGGGCGCGCCCGCTTCCAGCGCTGCTCGACGCTGTCGAAGCCGAGCTCGCCGGTGGGGCGCTCGCACGGTGGGCGGAGCGGCTGCACCTCGACCTCGCCCGTCCCCGCCGCTACGAGGTGGCAGCGGCGATCAACCGTTCGCGGTGTCTGCGCGTGGCTGGGTTCGCGGCTCCCTAGACTGGCGCCGGTGCGAAAGGTCGTAATCGTCGGCGCCACCGGGTCGATCGGCCGCCAGGCCGCCGAGGTGGTGCAAGCAAGCGACGAGCTCGAGGCAGTCGGGCTCGTCGCCGGCCGGTCGTGGAAAGAGCTTTTGGCGCTCGCCGAGACGCTCGAAGTCGAGCGCATCGCTCTTGCCGACCCGGGCGCTGCCGCGCTGGCCGCCGAGCATTTTCGCGGCCGCGTGCACGCAGGCAGCGAGGGTGCGATCGAACTGATCTGCGACGCCGGCTGCGACGTCGTTCTCAACGCCGCCGTCGGCGCCGCCGGTCTAACCGCGACGATCGCCGCGCTCGGCGAGGGAATCGACCTGGCTCTCGCCAACAAGGAGAGCCTCGTCGTCGCCGGCGAGCTCGTCACCGCGCTCGCCGAGGCCACCGGGGCGCGGATCGTTCCGGTCGACTCCGAGCACTCGGCGCTCTTCCAGCTTCTGCGGGGAGAGGCGCCAGGCACGGTCGAGCGCTTGGTGCTCACCGCGTCCGGAGGTCCCTTCCGGGGGCGCAGCCGGGAGGAGATCGCGCACGCGACGGTCGAGGAGGCGCTCGCGCACCCCACCTGGCGGATGGGCGGAAAGATCACCGTCGACTCCGCCACGCTGATGAACAAGGGACTGGAGGTGATCGAGGCCCACCACCTCTTCGCCATCGACTACGACCGGATCGAGGTGCTCGTCCACCCGCAGTCGATCGTTCACGGCCTAGTGGAGTTAAACGACGGCGCGCTGCTCGCCCACCTCGGGTTGCCGGACATGCGCGTGCCGATCTCGTACGCGCTGCACTTCCCCGATCGCCAAGACGTGGCCGTGCCGCGGCTCGATCTCGCTGTGGTCGGCCGCCTCACGTTCGAGCGTCCCGACACGGACACCTTCCCCTGTCTGCGTCTCGCCCGCGAGGCGGGTCGCGCAGGAGGCACGGCGCCGTGTGTTTTGAACGCTGCCAACGAGGTGGCCGTAGCCGCCTTTCTCGACCGCCGCTTGCCGTTCGGTGCGATCGCCGCTGTCGTCGAGGGAGCGCTAGAGCGGTGCGAGGTGCGTGCCGTCCGACACTTCGATGACGTGCTGGCGGCCGACAGCGAGGCCCGACGCGTCGCCGAGGAGCTCGTCGCCGGGGTGCGGGCGTGAGCTGGTTGCTCGCTTTCGGCGGGTTCGCGGCGCTGATCCTCATACACGAGTTCGGCCATTTCGCCGCGGCGAAGCTCACCGGAATGCGCGTCGAGCGCTTCTCGCTCTTTTTCCCGCCGACGATCGCCCGCGTTCGCCGCGGCGAAACCGAGTACGCGATCGGCCTGGTGCCGCTCGGCGGCTACGTGAAGATCACAGGAATGAACCCCGAAGAGGAGCTTCCCGCCGAGGTGCGGTCGCGCGCGTATTTCGCCCAACCGGTGTGGAAACGTGTCGTGGTGATCCTCGCCGGCCCGGCGATGAACCTGCTGCTGGCGTTCGTGCTGATGCTGGCGTTCTTTTGGTTTCTCGGGCCGCGCGAGCCCGCACGAACGGTCGCGGCCGTCGAGCGCGACTACCCGGCGGCGCGCGAGCTGCGTCCAGGCGACGAGATCGTCGCCGTCGACGGGCGACGCGGGGGTGCCGCGGAGCTTGCCGAGCAGCTTCAGACGCACCGCTGCCCCGGTGTGCTGCGCCCCGGCTGCCGCGCCGCGACACCGGCGCGGGTGACCGTCCGCCGCGGCGAGCGCACCTTCGAGATCGCGCTACGCCCCCTCTACGACGAACAGGCGCGGCGCATGCGGCTCGGTTTCCGCTTCAGCCCCGACGGACCGCGCCGCAGTTTGCCGTTCGCTGACAGCGCTAAGACGGCGGCGAGCAACTTCTGGTTTGTAGCTCGCGAAACCGCACTGTTGCCGCTGCGCCTGCTCGACGCCGAAAAGCGGCGCGAGATCAGCGGCGTCGTCGGCGGTTACGAGGTCACACGGCGCACAATCGTCGTCGACGCCGCCGACGCGATCCCCATCATCGCCGTGATCTCGCTGTCGCTCGCGATCGTCAACCTGTTCCCGTTCTTGCCGCTCGACGGCGGTCACATCTTCTGGGCGCTCGTCGAGAAGGTGCGGCGCAAGCCGGTGCGCGCGGCCGTCATGGAGCGGTCGGGCGCGATCGGTTTCGCGCTCGTACTGATGCTGTTCTTGATTGGCCTCACTAACGACATCGGTCGCCTCACCAACGAGGGCTTCCGGGTCCGCTAGCGCCACTCGCGCTCGCCGCGATTGCCCGGGAGATCCCGGTCGACGCTCTCTTGACAGTGCGTTAGAGTCGCCTGCGAGGGTTTCGGAGGAGGGGGAGAACAGTGACTATCGAGACGCGTGCTGAACGGCCAACTGAGCGGCCGCCGGCTCTCGACGCCCAAACCGCCTGCGAGGCGTTCCAGATCACTGTCCAAAAGATGGGTGACGCGCCCGCGCTTCGCACCAAGGGCGGCGAGACGGTCTACACGTGGAGCGAGTACGCGCAGCGGGTGCGCGAGGTCGCGGCCGGTCTTGCGGGACTCGGGCTCGAGCGCGGACGAACGATCGCTCTGATGCTCAGCAACCGCCCCGAGTTCCACATCGTCGATGCCGCGGCGATGCACTTGGGCGCGACCCCGCACTCGATCTACAACACGTCGTCGCCGGAACAGATCGCCTACCAGGTGGCCGACGCGGAGTCGCCGGTGATCGTCTGCGAGCGCGCCTTCCTCGACCGGATCCGCGCGGCGGTGCGCGAGTTGCCGACAGTGGAGCACATCGTCGTGGTCGACGATCCCGCTGCCGATGGTTGCCTGTCCCTCGACGACGTCGTCGAGCGCGCGCCGGCCGGCTTCGATTTCGACGCCACCTGGCGGTCGGTTCGACCCGACGACGTTCTCACCTTGATCTACACCTCCGGCACGACCGGCCCGCCGAAGGGTGTCGAGCTCACCCACGCCAACCTCTGCGCGGGCGCGCGTGCCTACGACGAGGTCCTACGCTTCCCGCTCGGCGGCAGGGTCGTTTCCTATTTGCCGATGGCGCACATCGCCGAGCGCGCCGTGAGCCACTACCTGCCGATGCTCTGTGGCTTCTCCGCGACCTCGTGCCCCGACCCGCGCGAGGTGATCTCGTACCTCCCCGAAGTGCGCCCGTCGTGGTTCTTCGCGCCGCCGCGGGTGTGGGAGAAGCTGCGTGCCGGGCTCGAAGCGATGGTCGCGAACCTACCCGACGAGCGTCGCCGCCCGCTCGAGCGAGCGCTCCAGGTCGGTCTCGAGCGCACTCGTGCCGAGCAGGCGGCGTTCCGTGGCGAGGGTCCCGGTCCCGACGACCGCTTGCTCGCGGAATGGCGACAGGTCGACGCCGAGATCCTTGCCGGCGCACGGGCGATGCTCGGCATGAACGAGCTCGTGATGTGCAACGTCGGCGCGGCGCCGTGTCCGCCCGAGGTGATCGAGTTCTTCCACGCGCTCGGGATTCCGCTCGCCGAGCTGTGGGGGATGTCGGAGACGGCGGGCGCCGGCACCTGCAATCCGCCCGAGCGGATCAAGATCGGCACGGTCGGGCCGCCGCTGCCCGGTGCCGAGATCGAGCTCGACAGCGACGGCGAGATCCTGATCCGCGCCCCGTTCGTCATGCGCGGCTACCGCAACAAGCCGGACAAGACGCGGGAAGCGTTCACCGAGGACGGCTTTCTGCGGACCGGCGACGTCGGCGAGTTCGACGACGACGGCTACCTGCGCATCATCGATCGCAAGAAGGAGCTGATCATCAACGCCGCTGGCAAAAACATGTCGCCGGCGAACATCGAGGCGCGGCTGAAGACGGCCGGTCCGCTGATCGGCCAAGCGGCGGTGATCGGCGATCGGCGCCCCTACAACGTGGCGCTGTTGACCCTCGATCCCGACGGCCTCCTGGTGTTCGTGCAGCAGCACGGCCTTGACGCCGAAGAGCCGTCAGCCCTTGCCAAGCACCCACTGGTGCTCGAGCAGGTGCGTCGCGAGGTGGCGCTGGCGAACGGCAAGCTCGCCAGGGTCGAACAGATCAAGCGCTTCGCGCTGCTGACCGAGCCGTGGGAGCCGGGCGGCGACGAGCTCACGCCGACGATGAAGCTCAAGCGGAAGCCGATCAACGAAAAGTACGCCGCCGTGATCGAAGAGCTGTACGCCGGCGGCGGCGAGGAACCGCTCGCCGAGTGATCGACCGCTGAGGGCCGTCGCAGCCTGCGGAGACCCGCTGCGGCCCAACGGCGGGCGGGGGGCGGTGCGCTCGGGCCCGTCAACTACCATGGCGGGACGTGGCGTCGAAGCGGCAGATCAAGGTCGGTGGCGTGCCGATCGGTGGCGGCGCACCGGTCGCCGTCCAGTCGATGACTAAAACCGAGACGGCTGACGTCGAGGCGACGCTAGCCCAGATCCAGCGCATTGCCGACGCCGGCGCCGATCTGGTGCGCGTCGCGGTGCCGCGCGACAAGGACGTGCAGGCGTTGCGCGAGCTGGTCAGGCGCTCGCCGATCCCGATCGTCGCCGACATCCACTTCAACCACACGCTCGCCCTCAAAGCGATCGATGCCGGCGCGCACTGCGTGCGCATCAATCCCGGCAACATCGGCGGCCGCGACAAACTCGGCGAGGTGGTCGAGAAGGCGCGCGCTGCGGGTGTGCCGATGCGCATCGGCGTGAACTCCGGGTCGCTGCCCAAGCACCTGCACGAGCTCGAGCGCGAGAACCCTGTCGAGGCGCTCGTGCGTGCCGCCGTCGAGGCAGTAGAGCTCGTCGAATCGCTCGACTTCCACGACTTCAAGGTGTCGGTGAAGTCGACAAGCGTGCCCGACACGATCGCCGCCAACCGCCTGCTCGCCGAGCGGGTCGATTACCCGCTGCACATCGGCATCACCGAGGCCGGGACGAAATGGTCGGGCTCGATCCGGTCGGCCGTCGGGCTCGGGACGCTGCTCGCCGACGGGATCGGCGACACCATCCGCATCTCGCTGTCGACCTTCCACGCGGAAGAGGAGGTAAAGGTCGCGTGGGAGATTCTGCGGGCTCTCAAGCTGCGCGCGCGCGGCCCGGTGTTGATCGCCTGTCCGACCTGCGGGCGCCTGCAGTTCGATATGGACACCGTCGTCGCCGAGATCGAGGAGCGGCTACAGCACTACACGGAACCGATCGAGGTAGCGGTGCTCGGCTGTGCGGTGAACGGTCTCGGGGAGGCCGCCCACGCCGATTTCGGCATCACCGGGGCGCGCAACGAGGGTCTGATCTTCGCTCACGGCAAGCCGCTGCGAAAGGTCCCGCAGGAGCGGCTAGTCGACGAGCTCTTCCGCGTGATCGACGCTTCGCTCGCGGCGGGACGCACGGTCTTCGACGAGCGCGAGGCGGCCGAGGGCGCCGCCTGGCTGCGCAAGATCGAGGAGGAGAACGCTGGCGATCTCACGCCTGAGCGGCTCGCGGCGCTCGAGGCGGCAGCAGCTGCCGAGCAGGCGCTCGCCGAGGCGACACCGCTGCCAGTGGCGGGGCAAGCAGCTGCGCAACCCCGTCGCATTGAAGTCGGCGGCGGCGAGCGTGACGCCGTGCCCGCGCGCGAACGCGTCGCCGGCAGGCGTTTCGCCCGCGTCCGGGAGTAGCGCGCTCCGGCAGGTGCCACCCGCCCGGCCGGTGGCAGCCGCTTCGGCCCCGGGACAGGAATAGACTCCGCGCTCCGGCATGGCGCGACTGTCGTCCTTTTTCCTGCCGACGCTGCGTGAGGACCCCGCCGACGCCGAATCGGTGTCGCACCGGCTGGTTGTGCGCGCCGGCCTCGCTCGTCAGCTCGGTGCCGGTCTTTGGACCTCTCTGCCGGCGCTGTGGCGCGCCCACCGCCGCTGCGAGCAGATCATCCGTGAGGAGATGGATGCGATCGGCGCCCAGGAGATGTTGATGCCGTTGATCCAGCCGATCGAGCTGTGGCAGCGCACTGGTCGCGCCCAGATCGAGGAGCTCTTCAAGCTGCGCGACCGGCGCGAGGCGGAGCTAGTTCTGGCGATGACGCACGAAGAGGCCGTTACCTGGCACGTGGCGCGCGAGGTGCGCTCCTACCGCCAGCTGCCGTTGATCCTCTACCAGTTCCAGCTGAAGGCTCGCGACGAGCCCCGCCCGCGCGCGGGGCTTCTGCGCGTGCGCGAGTTCGTGATGAAGGACGCCTACAGCTTCGATCGCGACGCTGAGGGGCTCGAGCGCTCCTACGAGCTCCACCGCGGCGCCTACGCGCGCATCTTCGACCGCGCCGGCCTCGAGTGGTACGAAGTCGAGTCGGATGTGGGGATGATGGGCGGTTCGGGTGCGCACGAGTACATGGCGCCGTGCCCAGCGGGCGAGAACGAGATCGCGCTCTCCGATGCCGGCTACGCCGCGAACGTCGAGATCGCGCGCGGCACGCCACGAGCGCCCGGCGACCTGCCCGCACCCCGTGAGCGACCCGAGAAGGTCCACACCCCTGGCCAGCGGACGATTGAGGAAGTTGCGGCGTTTCTCGCAGTTCCTCCCGCCGCACTCGTTAAAGCGCTGCCGGTGCGCACCGAGTCGGGCCGTGTGCTTGTCGCGCTCGTGCGCGGCGACCACCGTCTCAACGAGGTGAAACTGCGCAACCACCTCGGCGAGCAGGTGCGCCAGCTCACCGCCGAAGAGATCGAGCGTGAGCTGCATGTGCCGCCGGGCTACATCGGCCCGGTCGGACTTGGCTGTGCGCTCGTCGCCGACGAGGCGCTGCGCGGCCTGCGCGGGCTCGTGACCGGCGCCAACGAAGCCGACGCCCACCTGGTTGGGGTCGAGCCCGGGCGCGACTTCGATTGCGAGTGGGCGGACATCCGTCGTGTCGAGGCCGGCGACCGCTGTCCGCGTGGCGGCACGATTCGTATCGAAGCGGCGATCGAGGTGGGCAACATCTTCAAGCTCGGCACGCGCTACTCCGAGCCGCTCGGCGCGACCTTCCTCGACGAACAGGGCCGAGAACGTCCGATCGTGATGGGCTCGTACGGCATCGGCCCGGCGCGCGTCGTCGCTGCCGCGATCGAGCAGCGCTCCGACGAGGCCGGCATCGTCTGGCCCACAGCTCTCGCCCCCTTCGATCTCCACATCGTCGCGCTCGGTCGTCCCGGCGAACGCGCTCGCCAGGTCGCCGACCGCCTCTACGTCGAGCTGCGCGCGCGGGGATTGAGCGCCCTCTACGACGATCGCGACACGGCCACGCCGGGCGAGAAGTTCAACGACGCCGACCTGCTCGGTCTGCCGTGGCGGGTCACGGTCGGTCGCAAAGGCGTGGAGCAGGGCGTAATCGATCTGCGCAGTCGCGACGGCGAGACCGCGCGCCAGATCGCGATCGAACGTGCCGCCGACGAGCTCGCCGAGCTCGTGAGCGCCGGCGGGCAGAGGTGAGCGAACGCACGCGTCGCCGACGCTGGCTCGAGCTGCTCGGGGTCGACCGCTCGCGCCTTCCCCGCGCCGACGAGATCGCAGCGGGGCCGCTGCGACCGCTCACTATTCCCAACATCGTCGACTACCTGCGGCTCGCGGCGCTCGCCGTCTTCGTCGTGCTGGCGGTGGTCTACGCGCAGCCTTCCCCGCTACTTGCGTCGCTTTTCGCCGCCATCGGTCTCGCCGACTTCTTCGACGGTCTTTTAGCGCGACTCACAGGGCAGTTCAGCCGCCTGGGGATGCTGCTCGACCCGGTCGTCGATCGGCTGTTGACGGTGGTCGGCGGGGCGGTAGCGCTGGCGATGGACGCGCTGCCCTGGTGGCTCGTGGCGGTGGCGGCCACGCGCGAGCTCGCGACCGTCACGCTGGCGCGCTACGCGCTCGCGCGCGGACTGGCGATCGAGGTCAACACGCTTGGGCGTGTCGCGGTCGCCGTAACGTTTCTCGGTCTCGCCGGTGCGCTGTGGAGCGCAGCGGACGTCTGGACCATCGTCGTAGCCATAGGTGTGGCCATTTCCCTTGCCGCCACAGGCGTTTACGTGCTACATGGCCTTCGCCGCCTAGCGGCGCAGCGACACGGTCGCAATTTCCAGACCAAAACCTCAAGCCAAACTTGACGGTTCGTATACTCGAGTTCCAAGGGGGAAACGAGGAGGATGATGGACACCTTTCCCGACCTCGGCTCGCTCAGCGACGAGGAGCTCAAGCAGCTCATCCAGCAGCTGACCGAAGAGGAGCAAGAGATCTCCTACAAACGGCGCATTCTCCACGGCAAGATCGACATCCTCCGTGCCGAGCTCGTTAACCGGCCCAGACGGCGTCGCGAAGAAGGCGAGTCGATCATCACCGGCGCCGACGTCGAACAGCTCACCAACATTCTCGCCGGCAAGTCCCTGCCCGACACCGAAGGCTAGCCCGGAGTGCACTGCCCGGAGTGCGGATTCGTCAACTCCGAGAGCGCTAGTTACTGCCAGCGCTGCGGGGCTTTTCTGGCCCGTATCGGCGAGAGCGAAGGCGGCACCACCGAGGCGTACCAGATCGACCCGAGCGGCGAGCTTCGGCCGATCGATATCGAAGAGGCAGCGGCCGGCGGAGCGCTCGTGATCCGCTCGGGGGGTGGGCGAGCCGGAGAGCTCTTCGAGCTGTCGGGCGAACGCACGACGATCGGTCGCAGCCCCAACGCCGATGTCTTCCTCGACGACGTCACCGTTTCGCGCAACCACGCCGTCGTCGTCCGTCGTCGCGACGGCTTCTACATCGACGACCTCGGTTCGCTCAACGGCACCTACGTGAACCGGCGCCGCATCGAGTCGCACCGCCTCACCCACGGCGACGAGCTGCAGATCGGCAAGTACCGCCTGACCTTCCTCGAGCGTTAGGCGAGGACCGAGCGGAGATCGGGATCGGACGGGCGTGGCGACGATCGACCGGGCTGATAGCAAGAGCGGCGAGAGCACCCGGAATCAGCCCGCAAGCAGCGATGCGGGCCAAGGTCAGCGCGTTCGGGGGATGACGATCGGCGCTGTGTGCAAACAGCTCGAGCGCGAGTTTCCCGGGCTTTCGATATCGAAGATCCGCTATCTCGAATACCAGAAACTGCTCTCGCCGCAGCGCACGCCCGGGGGCTACCGGATCTACACGCCCGCCGACGTGGAACGGCTGCGCACGATCCTGCGCCTGCAGCGCGACGAGTTCCTGCCGTTGCGCGTGATCCGCCAGGAGCTCGAGTCGGGCGTCGCGACCACGGCGAGCGATCACGCACCGGTGCGTTCGCGGTCGCGCCCGGCGGTTTCGCTGCGCACCCCGCCCTCGCTGCGCCGGGTTAGCGACGCTCTCGCCGAGACCGGCGCCGACGCGCAGCTGCTGCGCGAGTTGCAGGAGTTCGGGATAGTGAAAGGCACGGTTCGCGACGGCGAGCCGATGCTCGACGACAGCGAAGTCGAGATCTTGCGTGCGGCAGTAAGGCTGCGCGAGTTCGGCGTCGGCGGTCGCAATCTGCGCTTGTTACGAACCTCGGCCGAGCGCGAGGTCACGCTGCTCGAACAGGTGCTCGGCCCGAGCCTGCGCTCGCGCAACCCCGAGCGGCGCAAGGAGGCGCTCGAGCAGCTCGAGCGACTAGCTGAGGCGCTCTCGCAGCTCCGCCATCTCCTGCTGGTGCGCGACCTGCGACGCTTCGCCGGCTGAAGACCGCCGCGGTGCTGCGCGGGTTAGGCTCTCGCAGCGCGGTGGAGCTCAAGCGCTACATCACTGACATTCCCGACTTTCCGCGGCCAGGGATCGTCTTCAAGGACATCACCCCGCTGTTTCTTGACCATCGCGCCCTGCGCTATGTCGTCGACCGGTTCGCCGCTCTGGCGCGCGAGCTACGAGCCGACTACGTGCTCGCCGCTGAAGCGCGTGGTTTCGTGCTCGGTGGCGCGATCGCCGCTGCCGCCGACGCCGGCTTCGTCCTCGCCCGCAAGCCGGGCAAGCTGCCGCGCGAAACCCAGTCCGTCGAGTACCAGCTCGAGTGCGGCGTCGACGCTCTCGAGATGCACGCCGACGCGCTTGCGGGCGGGGCTCGGGTGCTGGTGCACGACGACCTCCTGGCGACGGGCGGGACTGCGGCCGCGCTGTGCGAGCTCGTCGAGCGTTCCGGGGGCGAGATCGTCGCCTGTGCGTTCGTGATCGAGTTGGCGTTCCTCGGCGGACGCGAGCGGCTACGCGGACGGCGGGTCGAGAGCCTGATCGTTTACGACTCGCCTTGATCGTTGTCGAGCGCAGACGGACCGTCGCCGCGCCCCGCAGCTCGGTGTGGGCGGTGCTAGTTGATCCGTGGCGATTCGGCGAGTGGTGGCCGCGCGCCGTATCCTCCGAGCGCGCCGGCGCCGGTGCTTGGCGTGCACGGCTCGCGCCCCCGCGGCGACCGCAAGCAACGGTGACGGCGGTGTTCGAGCGCTGCGAGACGCACGAGCCGACACGGTTCGTTTTCCGCCAGCGCGTCGACGGCACGCCGTTCGGACGCACGTTTCGCCGCGTCGAGTGGGCCTTCGAGCTAGCGCGCCGGGGCGACGGCGCGAGGGAACGGACGGAGATCGCGGCCACCGCGCGCGTCGAGCTCAAAGGCCTGGGCAGGCTTGGCCGTTGGCAGGTGCGTCGCGCCTTCCGCCGGACGGCCGACAGCGCGCTTGCGCGGCTCGACGCGCTGCTGGCCGGGGACCCGCGAAAGGCCTGACGAGCGTCGGATGGGGCAAGAGTGCGTCCGCCGGTGACGAAAGGAATGCCCGTGAGCGAGGCCAGCAACTCGCGTTCGCAGCGCACAGACACGTACGTGCCGCCGGTGGCACCCATGCGGTGGTGGGGGTGGGGCCGCGACAGCGAGGCGAGCCCGCTCCCCGAGGCGGCGAGGAAGCTTCTGCGCGAACGCTTCGGTCTTGACGGTGCCCGGGTCGACGCCCCTGTCGCGCTCGGCGACATCGAGCTACCCGATTGCAGGCTCGACGAGCGGGTGCGCAAGCGTCTCGGCGAGGCCGTCGGCGCGGCCCACGTCCACAGCGACCGCATCGCCCGCGTAAGTCACGCGGTGGGACGCAGCTACCCGGATCTCGTGCGCCTGCGAACGGGCGATCTCGCGACCGCGCCGGACGCTGTGGTGATGCCCGGCTCGGCAGCCGAGGTCGAGCGCGTGCTCGCGATCGCGCGCAGCGAAGGTGTCGCCGTGGTGCCCTTCGGTGGGGGTACGAGCGTGGTGGGAGGCGTCGAGCCGCTGCCCGGGAAACACGGTGCGGTCGTGACGCTCGACCTGCGGCGGTTAAGCGGCGTGCTGGCGGTCGACCCTGCCGCGCGCGTCGCCACCGTCGGTGCGGGCACGACCGGCCCCGACCTCGAGCGCGCGCTAAGCGCGCACGGCGTGACGCTCGGACACTTCCCGCAGTCGTTCGAGTTCTCGACGGTCGGCGGCTGGGTTGCGGCACGCTCGTCGGGCCAGGCGTCGAGCGGCTACGGCCGGATCGACGACGTTCTCGTCGGCACCGATCTCGTCGCACCGGCCGGAAGGCTGGTGTTGCCGGCGCTGCCAGCTACTGCCGCCGGGCCCGATCTGCGCCGGTTGGTGCTGGGCAGCGAGGGCACGCTCGGCGTCGTCACGGAATGTTCCTTGCGCGTGCGCCCGCTGCCCGCCGCACGCCACTACGAAGCGTGGTCGCTGCCCTCCTTCGCCGACGGTTGCGAAGCGCTGCGTGCGCTCGCCCAGGAGCGCGTTCTCCCCGATGTGGCTCGGCTGTCGGACGAAGAGGAAACAGCCATCTCGCTGGCGCTGGCTGGCGATCACCCGGGCGTCGCGCTTGTGCGTCGCTACCTGCGTTTGCGCGGTCACCGCCAGCCGTGCTTGCTCGTCACGATCTACGAGGGCGACGGCCACGACGTCGCTTGGCGGCGCGCGCGTTGCCGCCGTGTGTTGCGCGGCCACGGAGGGCTGGCGCTCGGCGCGCGGCCGGCGCGCCAGTGGGAGCGCGAGCGCTTCCGCGGACCTTACCTGCGCGACGCGCTGCTCGACTACGGCGTGCTCGTCGAAACGCTCGAAACGGCAACGCTGTGGAGCAACCTCGCGCGCTTGTACGGGGCGGTTCGCGGTGCGCTGCGCAGCGCGCTGACACGGGTCACTCCCGACCCTGTGGTGATGTGCCACGTCTCGCACCTCTACGAGCCCGGCGCTTCGCTCTACTTCACCTTTCTCGCACCCGCCGAGGCCGAGGAGCGCATCGCGCTTTGGGCCGCTGCGAAGCGCGCTGCTTGTGAGGCGATCGTGGCGAACGGCGGCACGATCACCCACCACCACGGGGTGGGCCGCGACCACCGCGAGTGGCTCGAGGCCGAAGACAGCGCCCTCGGTCTGGCCGCCCTCCGCGCGCTCAAGCGCGAGCTCGATCCCGACGGGATCATGAACCCGGGCAAGCTGCTGCCCTGAGGAAGGTCGGTGACGGGGCGGCTCCTGCCCCGTGCTTTGGGCGCGGGTGCGGGGAGCCGGCGCGAGGGCACCCGGCTCAGCGACGGCGCGGGAGCGAGCCACGCAGCACCGAACGCCCCGAGTGGCTGCGGTTGCCGTCGAGCGCCTCGCGCGAGATGTCGACGTAGCGGTAGCGCCAGGCATCGCGCGGCAGGCGTGCGACACCGACGAAGTTGCCCTGCTGGTCGGTCACTTGTCCGCCCAGCGAGCGCAGATCGCGCGGCGAGTTATAGAGCCAGACCTCGTACACCTCGTTGCGTGTTGAAGGCTCGAGCCCGGCGGCCTGAACGTTCAGCTCCCACCCTCCGCCACGGCGAACCAGGATCGCGATGCCGGCCGGGCGCCGGCTGGCGGTCGTGGTCGTCTGTTGGCCCGTGCTCGGGCTCGCCGCTGTGCTCTGAGGCGTCTGGCCGGGCGGCGAGAGCAGGGTGTACGAGACGACGCGCGGGGCCGTCGTGGTGCTCGCCGCCTGGCCGCTGCGCGAAGAGGCTTCTCCGCCACGCAAGAGCCCAAGCGGCCAGACCGCGACAGCGACAGCAAACACGACAAGCGACGCCGCTGCGAGTGCTACGCGCGCACCGCGGGGGAGACGGCGCAGAAGGGAAGCCGAGCTCGAGAATCGGCGAGCGAAAGCGAGCGCCAACGCCCCGGCGGCTGCGCTGACGTCGCGAACGCCGCGCGCTCCGCGTGCCGTGGACGTGCGTCGCTCGCGCGGCGCGCCGGCATCCGAGCGGGGCGCGGACGCGGCCCCCGACGCCAGCTCGAGCCCCGGAACCTCGGGAACCCGCTCCCCGAGCAGTGGCGCGAGCGTGTCAACTACCGACGCCGCCCAAACGCGTGCCGCTTGCGAGCGGCGCAGATAGGCGCGTGTCGCCTCGGCCTCGACAGCTTCCGCCTGCCCGAGGAGGTAGTCGACGATGTCGCTGCGCCACTCGGGATCGACGCCGGCGGCCGTCAGCGGCGTGAGGGCAGCTAGTGCCTCCTCTGCGAGAGCGCGCGCGCGCGCCTGCGACAAGCCGAGTTGGCGGGCGGCGTCACGGTAGCTAGCGCCACCGGCGGCCAGCAGCTCGAGCAGCTGCTGCTCATCCCGCGAAAGCACCGCGAACCCCACGCCCATGCCGCGCGAACGATAGCCTGACCGCCCGTGCACCAAGGACGGTTCCTCGACCCGGCCGAGACTCTCGACGGCGCCCTCGGCTTCGAAATTCTCGCCCTCGAGCCTGATCAGGCGCGCGCTCGCTTCCGCGTCGAAAACCGCGTGCGCCAACCGTTCGGCATCGTCCATGGCGGCGCCTACGCCGCACTCGCCGAGTCGGTGTGCTCGGCGAGCACCTACTTCGCGGTTCGCGACGAGGGCAAGTACGCCGTCGGGCTTTCGAACAGCACGAGCTTTCTGCGCCCCGTCTCAGGGGGCACGGTCCACGCGCAGGCGCGCGTTCGCCACCGGGGTCGGACGACGTGGGTGTGGGACGTCGACCTCACCGACGACGACGGCCGGCTGTGCGCGGTGTCGCGCGTGACGATGGCGGTGCGGCCCGTCCCACGCGACGACGAACAGAGATCGGCTAGCGGCGGTCAGCGCCTGACCGGTAGCGGTTCGTGATCGGGACGCGACGGTCGCGGCCGAACGCGCGCACCGACACCCGTACCCCCGGCGGCGCCTGCCGGCGCTTGTACTCCGCCGCATCGACCATCGCCAGCACACGCTCGACGATGTCGGCGGGGTAGCCGCGCCGCACAAGTGCGGCAGCGTCGAGGTCGCGCTCGACGTAGCTCTCCAGGATCGCGTCAAGCAGTTCGTAAGGCGGCAGCGTCTCGTCGTCGCGCTGCCCGGGCCTGAGTTCGGCGCTCGGCGGACGGTCGATCACGCTCTGCGGGATCGGCGGCACCTCGCCGCGCCTTTGCGCTTGCTCGTTGCGCCAGCGCGCCAGCTGGTAGACGTGGGTTTTGAACACGTCCTTGAGCACCGCGAACCCACCGGCCATGTCGCCGTAGAGCGTCGCGTACCCGACCGACAGCTCGGACTTGTTGCCGGTGGTGAGCACCAGCCAGCCGAACTTGTTCGACAACGCCATGAGCAACGTGCCGCGAATGCGCGCCTGGATGTTCTCTTCGGTCACGTCGGGCGGGCGGCCGGCGAACTGCTCGCGCAGGATCGCGGAGAAGGCCTGCATCGCCGGCTCGATCGCGAGCGTCCGCAGCTCGACACCGAGCCGCTCGGCTATCGCACGGGCATCGGCTCGCGTGCCGGAGGACGAATAGGGGGAGGGCATCGTCACGAGCTCGACTCGGTCGCTGCCGAGCGCGTCGACCGCCACCACTGCTGTGAGCGCCGAGTCGATCCCTCCGGAGAGCCCGACGACCACACGTTGGAAGCGGTTTTTCTCGACGTAGTCGCGCAAACCGACGACGAGGGCGCGGTACACCTCCTCGTTCTCGTCGAGCAGTGACACGATCGGGGCGGCGGGCCCGCCGGCATGCGGGTCGCTCCGCGACCCTCTAGCGCCGTCCGGCAGCGTCGTGCGCGACGCGCGTTCGATGTGCTCGAGCCCAACGCGCCGCACCGCGCCCGCCGAGGCCGGGAAAAGCGAGCGGTGGCGGGGATCGTGGAGCCGCTGTGCGCGCGCCGCGGCGATGTCGAGATCGCAGACGAGAACGGTCTCTTCGAACTGGGCCGCGCGCGCCAGCAGCTCGCCGCGCGGACCGCAGACGAGAGAGTGGCCGTCGAAAACCAGTTCGTCCTGCCCGCCGACGAGGTTGCAGAAGACGACAAAAGCAACGAGGTCGGCGGCGCGCTGACGGAGCATCCGCTCGCGGTCGCGGCCCTTGCCGCGGTGATAAGGCGACGCCGAGAGGTTGACGATCACGTCGGCGCCGGCAGCTGCCTGCTCGACGTGCGGTCCGTCAGCGACCCAGATGTCCTCGCACACCGTCACGCCGACCGCGGCCTCGCCGAGCTCGACGAGCAGCGCGCCGTTGCCCGGGCGGAAGTAGCGGCGCTCGTCGAACACACCGTAGTTCGGGAGATGCACCTTGTGGTGACGCGCGTGCACGCGACCGCGGGTCGCGACGACCGCCGAGTTGTAGACGTCGTCGGCGAACGTGGGAACGCCGACGAGAGCGACCAGCCCATCGGGCAGCGAGCGGACAAACTCGTCCAGCGCCGCCTCGGTGTCGCGCAGGAAGTGCGGTCGTAACAGCAGGTCCTCGGGCGGATAGCCGGTGAGGGCAAGCTCCGGGAAGATCACGAGATCGGCACCGCTCGCGTGCGCAGCGGCGGCTGCCTCGCGCAGACGCGCGACGTTGCCGGCAAGATCGCCGACCACCGTGTCGAGCTGGGCGAGCGCTAAGCGCAGCGCGCCGCGACCCGCGTCAGCGGAAACCGAAACGGTTCGCTGCGCCGGGTCGCCCGCCGACTCGGTCCCGGCAACCGCTAGTTCCGTCACGGCCCGATTATGTCGCCGGCCGCGCGCCGTCGTCGCTGCCGGCGAACGCGGTCGCCTCAACGGCCGCCGGGTCGGGCACGGCGAGGTACGGCGACGGCTCCGTGAGTTCGATACCGGCAGCCTCGGCCAGCTCGCGCAGCGAGCAGCGCAGGCAGCGAGCGAAGGTCTTGAGGTCCCACATCAGGTCGTAGTCGCCGAGCAGGCCGAAGTTGATGCGACCGTCGTAGCTCATGAGAGCGATACCGAGCGCCTGGTCGCGCGCCAGTGGCACAACCGGGAACGGCTCGATCAACCGCCGCCCAAGGAGATAGAGGGGAAACTGCGGCCCCGGGACGTTCGTGACCACGAGGTTGAACACGCGCTGCGTAGCGAAAAGGCGACTCGCTTGGGCGAGGATCGTTGGCGGAGCGAAATCGCCGAGTTCGGTGAGCACCTTCGCGCCGACCGCTTGGCCCGACTCCTTAAGGTCGCGCATCTGCTCGCGGACGAGCGCGAGCCGCTCGCGCGGATCCTCGCACCACACGGGAAGCGTGGCGATCATGGCGGCGACACGGTTCCCGAGCACACCACGCTCGACCTCGGCGCGAACGCTGACGGGTACGAGCGCTTTCAGCTCGACGCCGGCGACCCGCTCACCACGAACCTGGAGATGGTGGTGGAGCGCACCGGTTACGCAGGCGAGCACGACGTCGTTTACGGTGCCGCCGAGCCGCTTCTTGATGGCGCGGAGGTCGTCGAGCGAGCAGCGCACCCAGTCGAAGCGCCGGTGAGGTCCGATCTTGCCGTTGTAGGGGGTGCGTGCCCCGCCTCGTAGGAAGGCGGCACGGGCGAGGGCAGCGGCACCGCCGAGCGCTGTGCGCGCATCGTCGAGCAGCCGCGCCGGGTCGTCAGCTGCGGCGCGGGCGGCGCGCGCGATCTGGAGCGGCCAACGCAGCGGCTCGACGGCCGCCTCGACCAGCTGCTCGGCGCGGCTAGGTAGCGGCCTCGGCAGCCACGGCGGCGGCGCGGGCGTCGGCACCGGGTCGCGCGCGGCGTCCAGCAAGACGGTGACGATGTCGACCCCGGAGATGCCGTCTACCACCGCATGGTGGGTTTTGGCCACGATCGCAAAGCGGTCGCCCTCGAGTCCCTCGACGAGCCAAAGCTCCCAGAGCGGACGCTCGCGGTCGAGGCGCTGGGCGAGGATGCGCGCGGCGAGCTCTTTGAGCTGGCTCTCCGAGCCGGGCGCCGGTAGACCGGTGTGGCGGAGGTGGAAGCGCAGGTTGAAGTGGGGATCGTCGACCCAGCGCGGCCGGTCAAGCGGCAGGGGAGGGGCAAGCAAGCGTTGGCGGTAGCGCGGCACCAGATGCAAGCGCCGCTCGAGCAGCGAGAGAAGCTCTTCGTAGCGGGGGGCGTCACCGGCGAAGGTAAGGACCACACCCACGTGCATGTGGGCGTTCTCGCTCTCGATCTGCAAAAAGGCGGTGTCGAGACCGCTCAAGCGCTCGCCCCGCAACTGCCGCGCCCTCCTTCGCTCTTCAGCTGCCCCGTTTGCACCCCGACGCTCGGACGCTAGCGCCTTTCGATCCCGGCGTCCGTGATTGCGTGACCAACGTCACACTGGCTCGCGCTTCTCGCCCTAGCCTGCAGCGGCCGTCGTGTAAGGACGCAGAGAAGAAGAAGCGGCCCTGCCGAGCCGCGAGCTCCCCGAGCTCGCGGGCGGGGGAACCAAGAGCGCCCGGTCGCGCGCACACGAGCGCCAAGTGCGCTTGCTAGCGCGATGGGAGCAGGGGCGAATCGGCCGGTGGTCCGGTCGTAGCGCGGCGCAAGGACGCCGCTCCGCGCGAGCCCGTCAGCTAACCCCGTAGGCGGGGGCCGGGAAAGGAGCCCGATCGTGTCCCCCAGCGCCGGTACGACCGGTGCGCGTGGGTCGCTGCTCGCCGTGCTTGCGCTCGTGCTCGCGGGCGTCGGCGGCACCGCCTACGCGTCGCAGGCAGACGACACACAAAACAGCCCACTCGCCGCCTCCGCCACGCGCGACCACCGCGCTGACAGCTTTGCGATCACTCTCGCGATGTCGCCACAGCGCGTGGCGTTCGGAAAGAAAGTGATCGTTCGCGGACGCGCGCGCAATGCCGAGCTCGTCGTGGTCGCGCTGGCGCCGAACGGGCGTGCCCGTTTTCGGCCGTTGGCGGTCCTTCGCCCCGCGCCGAGCGGCGAGTTCTCGTTGCGCTGGCGCGCGCGCCACAGCGGCGTGGTGCGCGCGGTCGCGCTCGCCGGCGGCAGCGTTCGTGCCACCTCGCGGCCGCTCGCCGTCGCCGTGCTGCCGCGCGTCTCGGCGCGCGTGCTCAGCCGTCACCTGCGCATTGGGGGAGGGCTCGCTGCGGCGCTGCGCGCCCGCTCGTCGACAGCGCTCGTGGTGCGCCTGCAGATCCGCAGGGCCGGACGCTGGCGAACGCTCGCCCGCAGACGGGTCGCGAGCGGCGGGCGGCTGCGGCTGCGGGCGCGGCTTGCGCACGCCGGCATCTGGCGGGCACGAATCGCCGTCGAGGCGCTCTATCCGGGCCGCCGTTATCGCGTGATCCGGAGCCTCGGCAGGATCTTCGTCTACCGACCGGCGTCAGCATCGTGGTACGGCCCGGGTCTCTACGGCGGCGCGCTGGCGTGCGGGGGTCGCCTCTACCCGGCGACAGTCGGCGTGGCCCACCGCTGGCTGCCGTGCGGGACGCGCGTCGCCTTCCGCTACGGGCGGCGGACGGTGATCGCGCGTGTCGTCGACCGCGGTCCCTTCGTCGCCGGGCGCGAGTGGGACCTGACCGCCGCGCTCAAATACCGCCTGGGCTTCGGCTCGACGGGAACGGTCTGGGTGGCGCACTGACCGTGCCGCGCCTAGACCCTAGAGCTGCTGGCGAATCGGCCGCAAAAGGATCTCGTTGAGGTCGACGCGCGGCGGTTGGTCGAGCGCGAAAAGCACGCAGCGCGCGACGTCCTCGGGCGCGAGCGCGGCGGTCGGTCGCTCGTCGAAAAACGGCGTGTCGACCATTCCGGGCTCGATCAACGTGACCTTGATGTCGGTGTCGGCAACCTCTTGGCGGAGCGCCTCGCCGATCGCGGTAACGGCGAACTTGGTCGCCGAGTAGAGCGACCCGGGAAGGACGCGGCGTCCCGCGACGGAGCTCGTGAGCAGGAAGTGGCCGCGGCCGCGCTCGAGAAAGTGGGGGAGAACGGCGCGGATCGAGAAGGCGACGCCGAGCACGTTGGTTTCGACCATCGCCCGCCAGTGTTCGGGCGTCTCGGCTAGGAAGCCGCGCTTGGCTCCGAACCCGGCGTTCGCGAAAAGAGCGTCGATGCGGCCGAACGCAGCGAGGGTGCGCTCGACAAGCTCTTGTTGCTCTTCGAAGCGCGTGACGTCACAGCGAACGGCGAGCGTCCGCTCGCTCCCGAGCTCGCGCACGAGCTCCTCGAGCAGAGCGAGGCGGCGTGCCGCGAGCGCCACACGCCAACCCGCCGCAACGGCGGCGCGCGCTGTCGCGGCGCCGATGCCGCTGGACGCCCCGGTGACGATCAAAACCCGCGACTCGGGCGGCAAGGCAACGGTCTGTTCCTGGCGGGAAGACGACGAGCTCTGCACGTGACGCATCTAAGCACGGCGTGCGCAGTGCGGCGAGAGCAGCTACTTGCCCTGCCGGTCGAGTTCGGGCGGCGCGCCAAGAGAAGGGGAAGGGGCGAGCGCAAACGGTTTGCCCGGCTCGGCTAAGTAACCGTTGTACGACTGCACAGTGGTACAGTTGCACTCAATTGTCGGTTGCCTGGGGCGGCAGTCCCGTCGCCACAGGCGTTTCGAGAGCAGGCACACAACGGCCATCGCGATCCCCAGGAGGTCGACGTTGGAGACAGCGCACGCAGCGGGAGCAGGAACGAAGGGGCGAAGTCATGCTCAGGCAGGCCCTGACGGTGGCTCCGGCAAGGAGGCGGCGGGCGCAGACTCGCGCCACGGCCCGTTCGGGCGACTCGGGGTCTGGGCGGTACAGAGGCGACGACTTGTCTTCGGGGCCTGGCTCCTGGTCGTAGCGGTGCTGGGTGCCCTGGCGCCGCGTGCCGAGCACGCACTGTCCGGGGCGGGCTGGTACGCCGTCGGGTCGGAGTCGGTGCGCGCACGCGACACGCTCGACCGACAGTTCTCAGGAGCGTCTTCGAGCGCCCTCCAGGTCGTCGTCACATCGAAGCGCCTGACCGCCAGCGACCCACGCTTCGCCAGGGTGGTCGACGCCGTCTCGCGCACGTTGCGCAGTGACGACCGTATCGCCGGCGTGGTTCCACCGCTGCCCGGCCTCACGCTCTCAAGGGACAGCCGGACCGCTGTCGTGCAGGGGCTTGCTGGTGCAGCACCCGACGAGATGGTGCGTGCCGCGTCAGATCTGAAGAAGCGGCTGCGAGCGCTGGGTGACGCCGAGGTGCGCGTCTACACCACGGGCAGCTCCGCGATGTGGTCGGACTTCAACGAAGCGAACAAGTCAGCGATGATGAAGTCCGAGCTTTTGTCGTGGCCTGTGACGCTGGCGATCCTGCTCGTCGCGTTCGGTTCGGTAGTCGCCGCAGGCCTTCCGCTGATGCTGACGATCGCCGGTCTTATCGCGGCTGCCGGTCTGCTCTTCCTCACGACGCAGCTCACCGACGTTTCGATCTGGGCGATGAACTTCGCCCTCATGTTCTCGCTGGCGCTCGGTATCGACTACGCGCTCTTCGTCGTCTACCGCTTCCGCGGTGCTCTGGCGCGCTCCCGCAACGACGTGCTGCGAGCGGTCGGCGAGACGATGGACACCGCAGGGAAGGCGGTCTTCTTCAGCGGGCTGACGGTGCTCGTGTCGCTGAGCGCGGTGCTGCTCGTGCCGAGCCCGGCGTTCCGCTCGATGGCGCTCGGGATCATGCTCTCGGTGGTGTTCGTGCTGGCGGCGTCGCTGACGCTCTTGCCCGCGGTGCTCGGCTGGCTCGGTCCGCGCGTCGATCGCTTCGCGCTACCTTGGGTCAGCGTCGGTCGCCACCGGTCGCCACGGTTCGCAGCGTGGGCCCAGCGGTTGGTGCGCCGACCGTTCGCGTACGGGACGCCGGCTTTGGTGGCGCTGGTGGTGCTGTGCGTGCCGCTGCTCGACCTATCCACGGGGATGCCGTCGATCCGCGTCGTTCCCCGTGACGACGGATCCAGGCTCGGCTACCAGACGATCCAGAGCGCTTTCGGCGCTGGCGCCCCCGGCGCGCTGCAGGTAGTAGTGCCCGCACGCGACGCGGCGGCGGCCGTCTCGGCAGCGCGAAGGACGCCGGGAGTTGCCGCAGTAAGCGGACCCGTTCGCTCGCGGGACGGCAGCCTGGTGATGTTCCACGCGGTTCCAATCGCCGATCCCTCGAGCGCCGCGGCAAAGCGCTCGATCGACGAGCTCCGAGCGGCGCTCCCGCCGAGCGCCCAGGTCGGCGGGGCCGCGGCCGAGTTCCGCGACCTCGAGCGCGCGCTGTCAGAGCGGACGCTGCCGGTGATCGCGGTAGTGCTGGGCCTCGGTTTCCTGCTCCTCCTCGTGGCTCTGCGTGCCCCCGCGGTCGCCGCTGTAGGCGTGGCGACCAACCTGCTCGCCACCGGTGCAGCGTTTGGAGCGGCAAAGCTGATTTTCCAAGACGGACGTTTCGAGGGGCTTCTGGGCTTCGAGTCGCAGGGGTTCTTGAACGCCTGGGCGCCCGTGTTCTTCTTCGCGATGGTGTTCGCGATCGCGATGGACTACACGGTGTTCCTGCTCTCGTCGGCGCGGGAGCACCGTGAGCGAGGCGAGTCGGCACGGGAAGCTCTGGTCGGCGGCGTCGCCCACTCGGGCCGTGTGGTCTTGGCAGCTGCCGCGGTGATGGTCGCTGTGTTCTTCACATTCGCGCTCTCCGGGCCGCTGCCGCCGAAGGAGATGGGCGTGATCCTCGGTATCGCAGTACTCCTCGACGCCCTGCTCGTACGCCTGCTGCTGGTGCCCGTGGCGCTACGGCTGCTCGGCGAGCGGGCCTGGTGGGTGCCAGGATGGCTAGATCGGCTGCTACCGCAAGTGCATTTCGGGCACGGCACGCCCGGCGAACAACCGGGCGAAGCCGAGGCGCCGGGCCGTGCGGGGGCGAAGCCGGCCGCCGTGCTAGCGGAGCGATGATGCCAGCCGCGCGGTGATCGCCCCTCACCAGTGATCGTCGCGGACGACAGTTCCGGAGGCAAACGATGAGCAAAAAGGTGAACAACGTCGACGTGGAAGCGATCGAGAGGACGGCAGCAGCGGTCGCAGCCGATCCCGCCGCGGCGAGGTTGCCGGTCGAGCTCGGAGGCGAGTGGCGTTTCGAGGGCTCGCCGCAGTTCGTCGGCGAGATCCCGCTGCCCACCGGCGCCCGCGTGCGATTCGAGGCCGACTTTCCGCCGGCGTTGGGCGGTGGCGGGACGGCGCCGAACCCTGTCGCCTACTGTCTGTGGGGAGGAGTCGCCTGCTACGCGATGACGTTCGCCCTCGAGGCGGCGCGTGCTGGCGTCGAGCTGCGGGCGTTGCGCGCACGAGTCGAAACTACGGTCGATCAGCGTCGCGCGCTCGGTGTCGCCGACGCTCCGCCGGTGGAGCATCTGGTGTGGACGCTGGCAATCGAGAGCGACGCCAGCGACAGCACGATCGACGAGCTCAAGTCATTGGCCGACGCGCGCTGTCCGGGTGTCTACTGCATCACCAACCCGATCGCTTTGACGACACGCGTCGAGCGTGTCTAGCCGCGCATAAGCCGGCTGGCGATCGGCAGCGCGATGGTGGTGGGCACGTAACGGTTGGGGGCGAACGCGGCGCGCACCTGGGGGCCGCCTGGAACCACGGTGCGCCGGCCGGCGTCGGCGGCGTCGAGGGCGTCGCGCGCGACGCGCTCCGGGTCGAGCCACACGAAGCGCGGCAGACGGTCGGCGAAGTGGGCGCCGTTGCGCTCCTGGAACTCGGTGTGCACGGGGCCGGGACAGACCGCGGTCACCGTCACGCCGTGCTCTTTCACCTCGGCGTGAAGCGCCTCGCTGAAGAGCAAAACGTGCGCTTTCGCAGCGGCGTAGCCGGCGTTACCGGGCAGCGGTTGGAAGGCGGAGACCGAGGAGACGTTGATCACGCAACCGCGCCGGCGCTCGACCATACCCGGCAGCCAGCGCGCCGTCAGATCGACCACGGCCTCAACGAGCACGCGCACCTGAGTGAGCTCCATCTGGCGGTCGCTCTCGACGAACGGCTTGTAGATGCCGAAACCGGCGTTGTTAACGAGCACGTCGACGGTGCGCGTCACCGCCCGGGCGAGCTCGTCGCGCTCGCCGGCATCGGCAAGGTCGCAGACGAGCACGGTCGCCCGCTGCTCGCCACCCAGCTCTGCTTGCAGTTCGCGCAAGCGCTGTTCGTTGCGGGCGACGAGGGTGACGTGGTGCCCGCGTCGCGCCAGCAGGCGGGCGATCTCGCGCCCGATCCCGCTCGAAGCGCCGGTTACGAGGGCTGTCGAGGTCGAGCTCGGTTCCGGGATGGCCATGGCGGCGAGCTTAGGCAGGCGTGGCGGCGCCGCCAATAACTCGAGAGGATCAGCGTCGTCGCACGACGAGCGTGTGACGGACGTAGCGAAAAACGCTGTCGGGGCGGCGGCTAAGCACGACGACGATGCGACGGCCGCGCACCTGGCCGCTGGTTAGCGATCTGCGCGCGCGACAGCGCCAGCGACCGCCCCCGAGACCGCGACAGCGGAGCTGCAAACGCCATGCTCGAACTCGTCGGTATCGCGTTCCGCGGCGAGCGTGCAGCTCCAGCTGCGCCCTCCACTCGCGGCGGGTGTGCGCCCGGAAGACGAGCTCGACGGTTCTGCCGCGAAGGCGAACCAGCGGAGCACCGACGAGCGCGTCGCGCAGCCGCGGCCGCGGCGCAGGCGGACGTGAAGGAACCGGTCCGGCGTTGCCGCCGGGAGCTCCACCAGCAGGAGGGTTCCCGCCACCGGAAGCGGGCGGCGAGCCGCCGGGTTGGCCGCTGCTGCCACCGCCGCTCGCACCACCTGTTGGTGGCGGGAGTGTCGCGACAGCTAGCTCGCGCCCGTCGCTCAGTTCCTCGCCGAGCGCGGTTGCACGCGCGGTGACACGCACCGTGCCACGCGCCGCTGTCACGGCAGTGACACGGACTTCTACGCGGGCGCTTTCCCCAGGGGCGAGGGTGCCGAGGGTGAAGCTCGCGGAGTCGACCGCCCGCAGCGACGGCGGCAGCTCGACGGCGAGCGCGACATCGCGGGCCGCGAGCTCGTCGGCCGGGTTGCGGACGGAGATCGTCAGCGTGTCGCTCTCGCCGACCCGCAGGTCGCCGCTGCGGGCACGCTCGACGTTCACAGTGGGCACCGGCGCTGCGAGCGGTTCGAGCGGGCGGGTGGCGGCTATCGCGAACGGCTCGGCGGCGAGGCCGTCGATCTGCGATCTGGCGACCACTTTGTAGATCACTTGGCGGGGGAACGTTCCGCGCCGGGCGCGAACTTGCTCGACGTTGTCGATGCGCGACCCCGAGATCTCCTGAACCCGCTCGTCGGCTGCGGCCTGCACCAGATCGATGTCGGTGAGAGTCGCGGCGAGGACCTCGTGCTCGTACGGTGAGACCCAGCGGATCGTGCCGCGCCGGTACCAGGCTACGGTCGCGCGATCGTCCGGGCTCTCGACGCGCGTCCGGTAGAAGACCGGCGCCCCTGGTCTGACCACGCCCGATGCCCAGTTCGCGCGCTCGCGCCAGGCGCGCGCGAGGTCGAGCGCACCCCAACCCCAACACGGGTCCCACCAGCCCCACTTCGGGCTGTATCCCTGGCTGTCGCGACCGGAGCCGGAATCCTGAGGACAGCCGAGCGCGGGCGGCTTGTAGGCGCTGTTGAGGAGCAGCGCTTTGCGCGCGAGCGGGTCGACGACCCCGACGCTGTGCAAGAGAACGGACGCTGCGGCCGCCTGGGGTGCCGAGAACGACGTTCCCGTCCAGCGGCCGGTGAAGAGCGGCTCGCCGGAGTCGCGCCAGAAGGGGTTCGGGTAGCGGCCGAAGCCTGCGCCGACCGCGACCATGTCGGGCTTCTTGCGCCCTCCGGGTGTCGGTCCCCGCTCGGAGAAGTAGGTGATCTCGTCGTCGCTGCGGTCGCTGACGCTCGCTCCTGGCTGGAACGCACCGACACAGACCTCGTTCTGGCCGTCGCACTTCGCGCGCGAGCCGCTGTCGTACAAATAGCCGCTGTTGCCGGCGCTGCGGAAAAACAGGATGCCGACCGACGACGTCACGGCGTCAGCCCCTCGATCCCATTGCGTGTCGTCCCCTTCGCCCGGCTCGCCGGTGCCACCGTGACTGGCGCTCACGGTCTCGGCGGGGTCGGGAGCGATCGGCCACGTCCCCGAGCATCCCGACGAGCTCACGAAGCTGACTGGGAGTCCGATCGCCCACGAATAGCCGCTGAAGAACGGGTATCCCTCGCCGCCGCAGGGCAAGGGCGCGGGTTCGTCAAAGCGGGGCTCGCCGTCGACGATCAGCTTGTCGATTCCGGGCGCGATTCCGAGCTCGGCGCTGTTGCCCTGCTGTGCGCAGCGGCTGTCGTAGCGCTGGTCGCAGCCTTGACCGATTGCCATCGCCGCGATCGCGGTGCCGTGGCTGCAGGGATCGCCGATCGCATCGGTGGCCGTGCACAGCGGGCGGTAGCCAGGCGGCACGATCAGTCGCCCCTGCGCGAGGAGCGGGCGGTAGGCGGGGTGTTCGCCGTCGACAGTGTCCCCAGCGATGAACAGGTCGGGGCCTGTTCCCGTGCCGTCGGTTGGATAGCCGGGCAGCTGTTGGCCGAAAGCTCCGTTCACCCACCAGATCGGGGCACCGACGGCATCGGAGCCGACGCGCACCAGAGGGTCCCGCCGCGGGGCGAGCGACACCGACCAGACAAGCGGCGAGCGCGCGAGCCGGATGGCGGCACGCGTCGGCAGTTCCGCGGTTAGCGAGAGCGTGATCGGATCGGACTCCTCGACGCGGCCCCCGAGGGCAAGAACGCGCTCTGTCGCACGGCCGAGCAGGTGCGCACCCGGCCGCAGCAACCTTGCTAGGAGGCGCAGGTTCCGCTCGCGCGCACGCTCGCTGCGCAGCGCCAACCGGCGACCGAGAGCCACATCGGCGCCCGCGCGGCGCGCGAGCGGCAAGGGCAGAGTTTGGGCCGCCTGGACGCGGCGGGCCGCGCGCAAGACATCCCGTAGGACGCGCACACGACGCAGCTGGATGTGCACGCGCACACGTCCCCGGACTTTGCGCACAGCTGGGTCGATCCCCGGGCGCGAGTAGGAGCGAAAGGGGGGAGGGAGCTGCTCGCGAGCCGCTCTGCGCTCGACGCCTTCGGGTCGCGGCGCTGCCGGCGGCGCAGCGGCGACACCAGCAAGCAGCGCTAGCGCGAACGCCAGCGCGAGTGCGCGACTGCGCGCGGCGGGAAGCGTCGCGCTCACCGTCTGCGCACTCCCACCTCGACGCTCACCACTGGGCTCGCGCCAGGCTCGTAGGGCCAACCCGCCTGGCGCAGCGCCACGGCGCGCAGCCGGAAGCGCGTCCTCGCGGTAACGGAGCGGAACGTATAGTCGGCTTGGAAACGGCCGGAGCTGTCGGTGCGCACGGTCTCGAACGTGCGCCAGCGGTCGCCGGCAAGAGCTTGCAAAGCCACGATGACTCCTTCGCGTGGAACGTACCCACCGTCCACGTGGCCACGCAAGCCCAGCGTGTCGCCGTTGCGCAGGGTGCGACGCGACGCTGCGAGCCGTACGCGCGCTGCCACGCGCAGCTCGGTAGCGGCAGTGGCGGGCAAGGCGCGGCCGTCGCCGGCAAAGGTCGCGACTATCCGGCCGCTCGGCCCTGGTGGCACGAGGACGGTGAAGGCGCCGCCGTCACCGGTCACGGCTGTGCCCAAAGGCTCGGCCGGCCAACCGCCGAGGGGTCGGCGTTCGAGGGCGATCCTGGCGCCAGGGATCGCCCTGCCATCGCTCGTAACGAGGCGGCCGGACACCACGCTCCCGACACCGAAGGCCAGCGCGAGCGGCGACCTGTCGAGGTCGAGCGAGCCGATGCGCAGGAGCCCGCTTCCCCCGCTCGGGCGTTTCGCGACGAAGGAAACCCGGGCCGAACGGACGGCCGCCGAGCCCGGGAAGACGACCGTGACGCGCGCGTTTTTGCTTCCACGGCCGAGACGCAGGCGCGCCGTAAAGCGACTGTCGCGCAAACGCACCGTGGCGCGCACCGTCCGCCGCCGGACGGTGGCGGCGACCTGCACCTTGCCGGCAGCTTGCGGGTCGATCCGCCCGCTGACCACGAGGTGCTCGCTCTGGAACCACGCGAAGGCGACGACGCTGGGTGGCGACGGGCGGGGGGTGAGCGGTGCCGCGAGCCCTAGGCGCGGCCGGTCGCGCAACGGCACCTCGACGATGGCGCGCGGGCGAGCGCCGCTCGGCGCGCCGAAAGTGTCGATCGACGCGATGTTGCCGGCAGCATCCTTCGCCAGCAGCCGCAGCTCGTAGCGCCCGGGCGCGAGCGTCTCGTCGCGCAGGCGAGCTTGGAAGCGGCCCGCTGCGACCTTCTCGGTGGCAAGCGGGCGCCAGTCGCTTTCGCCGAGCGCGCGGAACTCAAAGCGCGCTGCGGCGACGCCCGACACTGCGTCGTTGACTGCCGCGAGCAGCCGTGTCGGGTCGGACGGCGCGGGCCTCTCGATCCAGCCGCTCGGCGGCGTTCGGTCGATCAACACCACGGTTGCCGGGCCGACCGCACGGTTGCCGGCCACGTCGACCGCTTCGTAGGCGGCCACGTGCCGTCCGTCCGTGGCGATCTCGAGCGTGCAGGACGCCTCGGCGGGGCTGCGACCGTCGCACCGTCTCGCGGCGGTGCGGGTGGAGATCCGGACGAACCCGCCATCTTTGGTCTCGCTGCGGGCGGGAAGCATGCCCGATAGGTGCGCTTGGTCGCGGGCGGTGACCGTCACGCGGACACCGTCTCGCTGCCACACACCGGCGGGGGGCGCTTCGAGCTCCAGCGCCGGGGGCGTGCGGTCGACCGCGAGCGTGGTCGCGTCGATCTCGGAGCTCGCCGCGCCCGAGCCGGAGATTGCGCGAGCACGGAGCTCGTGAACACCTTCCGAGAGCTCCGCGAGGGTCACATGCGCCTCGTAACCGCTCGCGTGCCGACCGTCGGACCAGACGTCGACGGTGTCGTCGGGGTCTCGGTCGAGCGCCACCGAGTAGCCGGCGATGCCCGACGCTGGCGCCGCGGTGCTTCTCTCGAGCTCCATGCGCACCGTCGACCGGTATGACCTGGCCTCGGCGTCGTTCAACCAGCCGTTGCGGCGGTCGACCTGCGCGCGTTCCGGGATCGTGCTGTCGTAGCGCAGAACGCGTGCCCGCGACCACGGTCCGGCGTGGCCGGCCTCATCGCGCAGGCGCACTCGCAACTGCCACTCGCCGACAGCGGGTACAGCAAGAACCAGCCCGTTCGACGCACCGCTCGCGCCGTCGATGCGGGCCCGTTCCTCCCTGCACCTACCGCCGCCGAGAGCACAGATCTCCCACTCGACGGTCGAGTACGGGGCGCCGTTCAGACGATCGGGGTTGCGCCAACGCACGACGAAACGGTTCTCCCGCCGCCAGGCGCTCGCGTCCGAGCGGTTCAAGGCGAGCTGCGACGGCTCTACCACAGGTTCGATAGCCGGGGGCGGAGTGTTGTCGATGCGGAGCGCAGGTCCGGACTGGAGCGCACCGTTGCCGGCGGCGTCGGTGGCGGCGATCGCCATGCGGTACTCGCCGTCGGCAAGCGTGGTGGTGTCGAGCACGTACTCGCCAGAAAGCTGCGGGCAGGGACGGAACGTGTGGTACGTGCGGCCGGCCTGATCGGCGACGCGGATCCAGAACCACTCCTGTTCGTGGCCGCTGTCCCCGAAAGCAGCACCTTCCTCCGAAGCCGGGACACGGGCGCGGTCGCACGCGAGCGTGCGCTCCTGACGACGCACCACCGAACCACCGCTGCGCGCGACGACAACGACCTCGCTCGCAATCCCCGTGGCGTCGCTCGCGCGGTAAGTGATCGACCGCGGCCCCGTCAACCAAGGCACTGCGAGAGCGCTGCCGCCGGTAACCGCGAGCGTAGGTGCTGCTGTGTCTTCGACCGAGAACAGCATCCGCTCGGCGCCGGCGCGGTAGCGCCACTTGCCGTTCCAGGTGGGCCGCGAAGCGGCACAGCTAACCGCGCGACAGAGGACGCCCCAGCGCAGCGCTGTTCGCCCGCGCACGTTCAACGCCATGTACGGCCGCGGCCCACTGTTCGGCATCGGCGGCAGGCAGTCCCAGCCAGTGGCAGCGGCACCGAGACCCCAGAACCACCCGTGGCCGCCGTCGAACAGGCCCGCATACCAGCCGTTGCCTCCGCACACCATTGTCAGCTGCGCGTACAACCAGCGGATGCGGTTGCCCGCAGCGTCGAAGTGGTAGTAGACGTGGTCGCCGTCGGTGAAGGGACCCGACTCCGCGCTCACGCCGGCCACGATCCCGCGAAAGCGGTCGCCGTTCGCAGGGCAAGCCGAGAATGCGGTCGCGCCCGAGCGCACACCGATGACGGGCACGCCAGCCTCCTGTCGGCCCGTTGCGCACGTGATCACGTTGAACGTGCCCGCATCCGCCGTCGCCGCACCGGGACCCGCAGCTAAGAAAGCGCTCGCCAGGAGCGCGACCGCCGTCCGCCACCGCCACATCACCGGCGTGCGTGAGACAGTGGCAGCCAAACGCCTGGAGAGGAAGAGCCGCCAACGCGGCGTGTGCGCACT
Organism: Thermoleophilum album; assembly: GCF_028867705.1. GTDB lineage: Bacteria > Actinomycetota > Thermoleophilia > Solirubrobacterales > Thermoleophilaceae > Thermoleophilum. The sequence continues at coordinate 1,078,322 of NZ_CP066171.1, forward strand.
TGGAAAGCGAACAGCGAACTGCGACACCGTGGAACTCCTCTTGCGCACGCGCACCCGCTGGGGCGCGGCCGTACGCTCCACTTGTTTTTCCTCGGACCCGTCGTACCGCGGCGAGCGCGCGCCGCAGGCACACGCCCGTTTAAGTGCCTCCGGGAGCGATTTCGCCCCCGGCGGCGCACAGGGGGAGAGCGAGCCTATCCCCGAGCGCGCCCGGCGCGCAAGTCTCGGGCGGTGGCGGGTTTAGTCGACCCCGGTAGTGCTCGGGTGGCGGCAGCGCAGACCAGCACCGATTCGACATAATCCGCATTAGCGAGCGTATTAGCGAGCGTAGTGCGTCGCGGTGCTTCCAGCGTCGTAGCCTTGATGAAGGATCGCGATGGAAACGGCAGCACGCTTTTTGATCGTCGCCGGGTTGCTGCTGGTTCTCGCAGGTGTCTTGGCATATGGGTTCGCGAAGCTCGGCATCGGCAGGCTGCCCGGAGATCTCGTGTGGCGGCGCGGCCGCACGACGGTGTACGTGCCACTCGCAAGCATGCTCCTACTGAGCGTCCTGTTGACGCTGCTCCTCAACCTGCTTGTGCGGCGCTAACCGGCGCGCCGACTAGGCAGCGACGGGCACGCCTCGAGACGCGGGTTGGCGCACGTGCAGCACGACCTCTCCGTCGGCGGCAGGCGCCCAGGTCACGGCTCGGCGGAGTCGCCGCTCGTCACTGTCCCGTGCTGGGGTTATGTCGAATCGCGTGACGATCTGCTCGAGCGCGATCGCCAACTCCAGTTGCGCGAGGCTCGCGCCGATGCAGCGGCGAACCCCACCGCCGAACGGCAACCAGGTGTAGGTGCCCGGCGGGCGCTCGAGGAAGCGCTCGGGCCGGAACGCGTGCGGATCGGGATAGATGTCCGGCCGCATGTGCACGAGATAGATCGCCGGCGCCACTACTACCCCTGCGGGTAGCCGCCACGGCCCGAGCTCGACGGGCCGCTTCAACAGCCTCACCACGAGCGGTATCACCGGGCGCAAGCGCAGGATCTCTTGCACCGTCGCATCGCGCAGCGCGCGACCCTCCCCCGCTTCGATCTCGTCGCGCAGCCCATCGACCACGCGCCGGTGGCGAGCGAGTCGCTCGAGGCCCCACGCGAGCGCTGTCGCGGTGGTTTCGTGGCCGGCCACCAGCAGCGTGATGAGTTCGTCACGGAGCTCAGCGTCGGTGAGTGCGCTCCCGTCCTCGCGGCGGGAGCGGACGAGCACCGCGAGCACGTCGTCACGCTCTTCGAGGCGTTCGTCGCGGCGGGCGCGCGCCACCTCGTTGCGAATCAGCTCCTCGACCGGAGCGAGCGCGCTGCGCAGCATCCCGCTGCGTTCCATGCGGTCGGGGCCGAGCAGGGCGAACGCGAACAGACGGCGCCGCTCCGATGCCCAAGCGAGCGCACGCCCGAGTAGTCGACAGGCACGTTCGACAGCGTCGCTGCCGCTGACACCGAAAACGGCGCGCGCGATCACCTCGAGTGTCAACGCCTGGGCGAGCGGACGCACCTTCACCACCGTGCCGCTCGGCCAGCGCGCGAGATGGCGCTCGCTGACGTCGGCGATCAGCTCGCGGAACGACGCAAGCGCACGCCCGTGGAACGGCGGAAGAAGCAGGCGCCGCTCGCGCAGGTGCTCGTCCTCGTCGAGCAACAGAAGCGAGCGCGGCCCGAGCAACGGACGCAGCACGCGGTTTCCCTCGCCGGCGTGGAACGTGCGCGGGTCACCGCGGAAGATCTGTTCGATCAGCTTCGGATCGGCGACAGGCACGAACGTTCCGATACGCGGCCCGAGGCGGAGCGTGAAAACATCGCCATAGCGGCGATGGTTGCGATCGAGCACCCTCCACGGCCGCACCACCCACTCGGCGAACTGCAGTTGGGCGGGCAGGCGCGGCCCCGGTGGCAGACAAGTATCCGAGCCTGCGTTTGGCCGCACAGCCAAACGGTAGCGCGGGCGCGAGCCGGCGGCCAGCGCGTAGAGTTCGCTGCCGGGACGAACGATCTTTGGAGGTACGAGCGACTATGCCAGTGCGTACAGCGAGCGCGCGATGGGAAGGAACGCTGCGCGAGGGGAACGGTCGCGTTCGGCTCGGTAGCGGCGTGTTCGAGGGTGCCTACTCCTTCACATCGCGTTTCGAGGAAGGAACAGGCACCAACCCCGAGGAGCTGCTCGCTGCCGCTCACGCGGGCTGCTTCGCAATGGCCCTGAACGCCACCCTCGAGCGCAACGGCTTCACCGCCGAGAGCGTCGACACCGAGGCGCGCGTGAAGCTCGAGCGCGGCGAAGAGGGTTTCCGCATCACGCGCATCGAGCTCGAGGCCCGCGCAACCGTTCCGGGCATCGACGAACAGAAGTTCCAGGAGTTGGCGCAACAGGCCAAGGATGGCTGCCCGCTCTCGCAGGCACTGAAAGCGGTCGAGATCACGCTCGCGGCCGAGCTAGCGCACTGACCGAGCACCGACCGAGAGGCGACGATGGCGAAGCAGCGACAGGTAAAACGTCAGCTGCGTGTCGGTGCGCTACAAGCGATACCGGAGCTCGAGTCTCGCTCTGACGAGGAGCTGCTGCGCGAGCAACGCCACCGTGTCGCTGCACGCGCGATTCTGGGGGCGCGTGCCGCCGAGCGCTACGACGCGAAAACGGCGCGCCGCTACTTCAACGAGGCGCTGGCAGGTGCCCATCCGCACGAGCGGCCGGCACTCAGGCAGATGATGAAAGCGTCGCTCGCACTCGCCGAGCGCCGTCCCGATGAGCTCGCCGAAGCTGTCCAGAAGCTCGGCCAGGAGCCCCCGTCGCGTCGGCAGCTCTTCGTGCTTCGTCTCGTCAGCCTGCTGGTGCCGCCGCCAGGATCGGGCGCGTTCGCACGCGTTCGCGCCGTGGCGCTGTTCCTCGTGGTGATCGCGCTGCTGCTGGGCGCGGGAGTCGGGCTCGCCGAGCTCGTAGCGCTGCCGTTCGGCGGTATCGGCTTTGTGGGGTCGGTGTTGCTCGGCGGGCTGCTTGTCGCAGCGGCGATCGCGGCGCTCGCCCTCGTCGGCCGGCGGCGCCAGCGCCGGGCGCGCGAGCGCCAGGGGGAACAGCTCGCGCGTTTGCGCGAGCGGGCGCGAAAAGCCAGCGGCCGCTGACGGCGGCGCCGCTCAGCTGACGAGGGCCGCCAAACGCCGCCGGAACTCGGTCGCGAGCGGATCTCCCTGCCCGAGCTCGGCGAAGATGCCGACCATCACGCGGCGCAAGAGGTCGCGGCGCTCGCGGTCACTCTCTCCCGCTAGCTCGGCCTCGAGCAGCTCGAGGCTCTCGCGATAGGCGCCGCGGTCGGCAAGCTCGAAGGCGCGCGCCAGGCGTGACAGATCCGGTCCACCGGCCTCGAGCAGGGCGACGCGCGCGCGCAAACCGTCGGCGACGAAGTCGCCCGCCACTTCCTCCAAAAGCGCGGCTGCCTCCGCCAGCTCGCCGCGCTCGAGCACGAGCCGCGCTAGCGCGACGCGCGCCTCGCGGTTGCGCGGGTCGAGCGCCAGCGCCTCGCGTAGCTTCGCTTCGTCGCGGGTTCGCGCGCCCTCCCTCGCCAAGCGCTCGGCGCGGGAGGGGACGACGCGAGCAAGAAACGCGTCGACCGCGGCCGGTGGCTGCGCCCCCGTGAACTCCGCGACCACACCGCCGTCGCGGAACGCCTTCACGGCGGGAATGCCACGGACGCCGTAACGCGCGGCGAGCCCTGGATTCGCGTCGACATCGACTTTCGCCAACAGAACCTCGCCACCACGTGCCTCGACCGCTCGCTCGAGTACCGGCGCGAGCATGCGGCACGGCGCGCACCAGCCGGCCCAGAAGTCAACGATCACCGGTACCTGGTGCGACCGCTCGATAACGTCGCGGTCGAACGAGCGCTCGTCGGTGTCGAAGACGGGCGCTGCCAGCTGTGCGCCCGGTCCGGACGCCGCTTCACGGGCACGTGGTGAGCTCATCGCTCCAAGGGTAGCCCCGGCTGCCCGGGCGTCGTCCGGGGCGGGCATGCAGCATGCTCGTCGCTAGCGAGTGCCCATCGCCCGCTCGCAGCCCAGCTCGCAGCGTGCCTGAGCGTGGACACGGAACGGACGCTACGCTGCGGCGGCTGTGGCATGGGCTCTGAGCGAATTCGCGGCCCGCTACGACGGCTTCATCGTCGACCTCGACGGTTGTATGTGGGTCGGCGAGGAACCGATCGCCGGCTCGTCCGACGCGGTAGCCGCGTTGCGCGAGCACGGACGGCGAGTGGTCTTCGCGACCAACGACCCGCGCCGGTCACCCGAAGAGTACGTGCGCAAGCTGTGGCGACAAGGAGTGCGCGTGGCAGCCAGCGACGTTGTCACGGTCGGTCAGGCGCTGGAGCGCTTCCTAGCGACCGAGCACCCCGGTCGCAGCGCCTACGTGGTGGGAAGCGACGCGCTGCGGCGCCACGTTCGTGCCGCCGGGATCAAGGACCTCGAGGGTCGCGCCGGCGAGCACGCCGAGCTCGTCGTCGTCGGCGGGAGCGACGATCTCGTCTTCGAGCATCTGCGCGTCGCCACGCTCGCACTGCACAACGGCGCCTCGCTCGTGGCGACGGCGCGCGACCCCGTCTATCCGCATCCGGAGGGCCCGTGGCCGGGGACGGGCGCGCTCGTTGCGCTGTTCGAGTACGCAAGCGGCAAGCGCGCCCAGATCGTCGGCAAGCCCGAGCGCTACCTGATCGACGCCGCCCGCGAGCGGCTCGGCGCCGCCGAGCGGGTGCTCGTCATCGGCGACCGACTCGACAGCGACATCGCAGCCGCGGTGCGCGCCGGTCTCGACGGTGCGCTGGTGCTGTCGGGAACGACGAGCGCCGACGAGGTGCGCCGACACCAGTCCGCTCGTTCGAGCGGTGGCGGCGCGCCACCGCGACCGGTTGCTGTGGCCGAGAACCTCGCAGCTCTGGTGCTAGCCGGCGGGGCTTCCGACAGCCGTGTCTCAGCCGCCGGCCCAGGGCCTGGGCGGAAATAGACTGCCGCCGTGTGCCGCCTTTTGGGATCCGTCTCGGTTTCGCCGCACTCGCTCGCGGCCGAGCTTCTCGACGCGCCGAACGCTCTGCTGCGCCAGGCCGACGAACACGACTCGGGCTTTGGGCTGGCCGTCTATCCGCGCGCTGACGGCGGCGACCCCGGGGTCGTCCGCTTTCCGCAAGCGGGCGCGGCACGCGAGACGCTGCACACGCTCGCCGGTTTGCGCGGCCGCATCTTCCACGCCCACGTGCGGCGCGCGACGATCGGCGGGTTGCGACTCGAGAACACGCACCCCTTCACATTCGGTGCTTTCAGCTTCAGCCACAACGGCACCCTCGCCCCCTATCCGCAGCTGCCGCCAGATGCACCGTCGCCGCGCGGCGACACCGACTCCGAGCGCCTCTTCGCCCTTTTGCTGAGCCGCTTCGACGCACGCGACCCGCTGGCCTCGTTGCGCTCGGTGGTGGTCGATGTGATCGCCACAACCGCCTTTTCGGCGCTCAATTTTCTGTTCTGCGACGGCGAGCGTCTGTACGCCTACCGCCTCGGCATTTTCGAGCTCTACTGGCTCGCGCGCGACGGACAGCTGCTGCTCGCCTCGGAGCCACTAACCGAGGAAAGCTGGCACCCCGTGCAGCAGGACGTGCTCTTGATCGCCGACGCCGAGGACCCCAGCGAGCTCCACGCCGAGCGCCTGGTCGGCGACATCTGGCGGGACCGCGCACGCATCGAGCGACTGGAGCTGAACCCCGCGCTGAGCGGCGAGGCGCGTGGCGCAGCGGCCGCCGAGCGGGCGCGAGCGCTGGCGACGCGTTCCTCGCAGTGACCCAGCGCTGGCGAGAGGTCGTGCTGCTCGTCAACCCGCATGCGGGTGGCGGGCGTTCGCGCAAGGTCGTGCGTCGCTGCGAAGACGAACTGGCGCGCCGCGGCGTGGTCGCCCGCACGATCTTCACGCATGACGCCGACGACGCACGCCGCCAAGCGGGAGCGCTGGCCGGTGCGAGCGATCGACTTGTGGCAGCGGTCGGAGGCGACGGCTTCCTGCGCCTCGTCGCCGGCGAGCTGCGCGGCACCCCGACGCCGCTAGCTGTCCTGCCGGCCGGGCGCGGCAACGACTTCGCACGCGCCCTCGGCATCCCGCGCGTCCCGGCCGCGGCGGTGGAAGTGGCGCTGACCGGGAGCGAGCGCGCGATCGACGTGGGTGTCGCCGGCGGCGAACCGTTCCTCGGGATCGCCAGTATCGGCTTCGATTCGCGGGCTAACCAGTTCGCCAACGACGCGCGACTGGTGCGCGGGCGTGCCGTCTACGCCGTCGCTGCCTTGCGGGCGCTTGCCCGTTGGCGGCCGGCGCGTTTCGAGCTGCTCGCCGACGGCGAGCGCTTCGTGTTCCACGGCTACACAGCGGCAGCGGCCAACTCCGGGCGCTACGGCGGCGGGATGCGCCTGGCGCCGAACGCGTCGTTAAGCGACGGTCTTCTCGATGTCGTGACGGTGGCGCACGCCCCGCCGCTGCGCCTCCTGCGCAACCTCCCGCGCGTGTTCGCCGGCACCCACCTCGACCTACCCGAGGTCGCGACCTGGCGCGTGCGCACCCTCGCACTCGCGAGCGACCCACCCTTCGATGTCTACGCCGACGGCGACCCGGTCGCGCGCACCCCGACCGAGATCACGGTCGAACCTGCGGCGCTGCGTGTCGTCGTGCCGGACCGCGAAGCCGCCGAGCGCCGGTGACAGCGACCGACCCCGCACCGCGAAGCCGCGCCGCTGCGAGCCGCGAACTCCGGCACGCACGCGACCGCCGCCCACGCCGGCTCGTGCCGCTGGCGGTGGCGGTCATGGCGGCTCGCCTTGTGGGGCTAGTAAGCCGCGCGCTCGGGCGGGGAGGCACGACGCTGCCAGGCAGGGTTCTACTCGCTCTGCATGGCAACGCCCTCCCCCGCCTCGCTCGGCGGCTCGATCACGGCGCGGTGCTGATCTCCGCCACCAACGGCAAGACGACCACCGCGGCGATGCTCGCCCACGTGCTCGACGCCGCCGGTTTCGCGGTGGTCCACAACCAGGCCGGGTCGAACCTCGTATGGGGTGTCGGGACCGCCCTTCTCGGCGCGCGCCGTGGCGCGGGCCAGATCGGGATCTTCGAGGTCGACGAGGCGTGGCTCGGAGCGATCGCCCGGGCGGTGACGCCGCGCGTCGTGGTGCTCGCCAACCTCTTTCGCGACCAGCTCGACCGTTATGGCGAGCTCGAGCGCCTGGCCGACGACTGGTACGAGGTAGTGCGCGAGCTCTCGCCAACCGGGACGCGCTTCGTGCTCGCGAGCGACGATCCGCTGGTAGCCGACCTCGCGGGGGGTGTCGACCGTGCCTCCCCCCCACCCCTGTACTTCGGCATCGAGGACGACACTTGCGCGCTCGCCGCGCGCGACCACGCCGCCGACGCCACGCACTGCCGCCGCTGCGGCGCCCCGTACCGCTACCGCGCTGTGTGGGCGGGGCACCTGGGTCGCTACGAGTGCGCGAACTGCGGCCACCGCCGCCCCGATCCAGACATCGCCGCTGAGCGCGTAGTGTTGGAGGGCACGCGCGGCACGCGCATCGAAATCCGCGACCGCCCGCGCGACAGCGCCGCGACAGTCGCGCTGCCGCTGCCCGGTTTGTACAACGCCTACAACGCGCTCGCCTGCACAGCCGCGGCGCGTTCGCTCGGTGTCGATCTCGCGCGTTCAGCCGCGGCACTCGCGACGTTCCGGGCCGCTTTCGGCCGTGTCGAGACGGTCGAGCTCGACGGGCGCGAGCTCGTGATCTTGCTGATCAAGAATCCGGCGGGCGCCAACGCCGTGCTGCGCACGCTGGCGCTCGAGGAGGAACCGCTCTGCTTGTGGATTGCACTCAACGACGGGGTCGCCGATGGTCGCGACGTGTCGTGGATCTGGGACGCCGACTTTGAGCTCTTGCGCGGGCGTGTTCGGTCGGTGGTCTGCAGTGGTAGCCGCGCCCCCGAGCTCGCCTTGCGCCTCAAGTACGCCGAGCTCGAGGCCCCGATCGCCGTCCAACGAGAGATGCGCTTGTCGCTAGAGGAAGCCGTCCGCAACGCCGACCGGCGGCTGTACGTGCTGCCGACGTACACAGCTTTGCTCGACATCCGCACGTGGCTCGCCAAGCGCGGGGCGGTGGCACACTGGGCGCGGGGGTGAACGGGACGAGCGCGACAGCGCGATGCACGCGTCGGGAGGGTGCGCGGTGAGCGAGCGCCTGCGCGTCGTCGCGCTCTACCCCGAGCTGATGAACATCTACGCCGACCGTGGCAACCTGCTGATGTTGGAACGCCGTTGCCGTTGGCGCGATATCGGCTTCGAGCTGAAAGCGGTCTCCTTCGACGATCGGCTGGCGCCCGGCGAGTGCGATCTGATCTACATCGGCGGCGGCCAGGATCGCGACCAGGCGCTCTGTGCCCGCGATCTCGTACAGCGAAAGCGCGACGCGCTGGTCGAAGCTGTCGCTGGGGGTTGCGCGCTGCTCGCTGTGTGCGGCGGCTACCAGCTGCTCGGCCGCTCCTACCGCGTGGGCGACGAGACGCTGCCCGGGCTCGGGCTGGTCGGCGCGGAAACGGTGCGCGAACCCGGGCCGCGCCTGATCGGTAATTGCGTGATCGAAACGACGCTGGGCGGCGAGCTCCGTCTGCTCGCCGGTTTCGAGAACCACGGCGGGCGCACCTATCTCGATCCCGGCGTCGAGCCGCTCGGGCGGGTAGTGCGCGGTCACGGCAACAACGGCCGCGACGGGGGCGAAGGAGTCGTACAAGGCAATGTCATCGGCACGTACCTGCACGGCCCGCTTTTGCCGAAAAACGCCTGGCTCGCCGACTTCCTGATCGAGCGAGCTCTGGGCATCGCTCTCGCCCCGCTGGAGGACGGGCTCGAACAGGCTGCGCACGAGTGCGCGATCGAGGCGGCGGGCCTGCCGCTCGCGCGCCTTGATCGGGCCGCCTACGCCGACCTGCGCTAAGGGCTTAGGCTGCCGTTCCGAGCGCGCGTAACACCTCGTCGAGCGAGGTAACGCCCGCGCGAACCTTGTCAAGCGCCGCCTCGCGCAGCGTGCGCAGTCCGCTTTGGCGGGCGGCGCGACGGATGCGGTCGGCCGACGCCCTTTCGAGCACGAGCGCGCGCAGCTCGTCGTCGAAGCGCAGCATCTCGTAGATCCCGACGCGCCCGCGAAAACCAGTGCCAGCGCAGCGCACGCAGCCGCCGGGCGCGAACGCGTCGATCGGACCGACCTGCCCGAAACCGTTCTCGCGCAGCACCTTGCGTGTAAGCCGCAGCGGCTGCTTGCAGTCGCACAGTCGCCGAGCGAGCCGCTGCGCAATCACGCACTCCAGGCTTGACGCCACCAAAAACGGCTCGACGCCCATGTCGATCAGCCGTGCCGCCGCCGTCGCCGAGTCGTTGGCGTGCAGCGTCGACAGCACCAGGTGCCCGGTGAGCGCCGCCTCGATCGCGATCTGCGCGGTTTCGCGATCGCGGATCTCGCCGACCATCACCACGTCCGGGTCGGCACGGACGATCGCGCGCAGCCCGCGGGCGAACGTCAGGCCGGCTTTCACGTTCACCGGCACCTGCTTGATGCCGTCGATTTCGTACTCCACCGGGTCCTCGATCGTCACGATCGTGCGCTCCGGCTCGTTCAGCAGGTTGAGCGCCGCGTAGAGCGTCGTCGTCTTGCCCGAGCCGGTCGGCCCGGTGGCGAGGATCGCACCGTGGCCGAGCTTCAGCGTCCGTTCGAGCAGCTCGCGGTCCGCGTCGTCGAGCCCGAGCTCGTCGAGCTTGACGAGCGCCCGGCCGGGGTCGAGGACGCGCAAAACCACCGCCTCGCCGCGCGCGACCGGCAGGGTCGCGACACGAAGATCCACGTGGCGGCCGGCGACGGTCAAGCCGATGCGCCCGTCCTGGGGGACGCGGCGCTCGGAGATGTCGAGCTCGGCCATGATTTTCAGACGCGAGACCACGCCCGGGACCAGCGCGCGCGGGATCGTCGTCGAGTCGCGCACCACGCCGTCGACGCGCAAGCGCACGCGCATGTCGCCGCTGGTGGGCTCGAAGTGGATGTCCGAGGCGCCGCGCTCGACAGCGTCGGCGATCACCGAGTTGACGAGACGCACGACGGGCGCCTCTTCGGCGACGTCGCGCAGCTCGACGATTTCGGCCTCACCGGGCTCTTCTGAAATCGCGTCCTCTTCGATCTCGGCGACCGCGCTTTCCGCCTCGGACAGTTGGCGCAAAAGCGCATCGATCTCGCCGGCGGCAGCTATCGCTCGTTTTGTGCGCAGACCGGTGGCGAGCTCGATCTCGTCGAGAGCCGGCAGGTTCGCCGGATCGGCGACCGCGACGAGCAGCGTCCCTTCGTCCCAGAAAGCGATCGGCACGGCGCGCATGCGCCGCGCGTGAGCAGCGTCGATGAGGTTGGCGGCGCCCCAGTCGACTTCGAACTCGTTGAGGTCGACGTACAGCAGACGGTTGCGCTCGGCGAGTGCGCGCGCCAATCCCCGCTCGTCGACGACGCCCTCTTCAAGCAGAACGGGACCGAGCGGCCTGCCCTCGCGCTGTGCCCGCTCGGCACAGCGGCGCACCGTCGCCTCGTCGGCGAGACCGAGCGCGACCACCGCCTCGCCAAGGCGGCGCGGGCGCATACCCGCGGTTTGCGGCGGGTACACGCCACGGGGAAGCTCGGGCCTTTCGTCGGCCGCAGGGCGGAGCGACGTCACGTGTTCGATATCGGCTCGGCTTGGACGCGCTGAAGGGGTGCGACACCGGTCGACCCGAACCCGCGCTCGCCGCGCTCGCCTTCTCCTAGCGCCTCGCACTCGCTGACGCGGCAGAGCGAGAAGGGAACCACAAGCAGCTGGGCGATGCGATCGCCGCGGCGCACACGGAAGGTGTGTGTGCGGTCGGTGTTGATGAGCACCACACGGATCTCCCCGCGATAGCCGGGATCGATCAGACCGGGAGCGTTGACGAGTGAGATGCCGTGCCGAAGGGCCAGCCCGGAACGCGGAACGACGAGCCCGGCGTGCCCTGGTGGGAACTCGACAGCGACACCGCAGCCGACGCTTGCGCGCTCGCCGGGCGCAAGCACCCTCTCTTCGCAAGCCGCTAGATCGAGTCCGGCATCGCCCGGGTGGGCGCGCTGGGGCAAGAGCGCCCCCGGGACGAGCCGCCGGCACCGCAGCACCGCGCCCTCGCCCACCGCTATCGCCGTCGAAGTCACGCAGGCAGTGTAAGCGGACCGTGCGCCGCCAATCCCGGCGGCAATCTTCGCGTGACGACGCGAGCGAGCGCGGCGATCCTGCCTCGCTCAGGCCGGGGCAAGACCTGGGCGTGGCACCTCTCGACTCTCCAAGCGGTGTCCGTTGCGCGACGAGTCTTGCGCGGCGGCCGAACAGTCGAGACGGTACGGCGCGAAGCGCGCCGCCACCTGCTTGGGGACACGCGCGCGCACGTGCACCCCCTCGGCGGTGTGGTTCTGCTCTACCTGGCCCGCAAGCGCGAACAGCTCGGCGAGGCGAGCTCCCTCGCGATAGGGCAAGAACAGTTCGACGGCTTCGAGACCTCGCGCAAGCTCGGCTGCGATCCGTCGGCGGAGCTGTTCCAGGCCCTCGCCGCTCTCGGCCGAGACCGCGACGGCGCGCGGCCAGCGGCGGCGCAGCGCCCGGCTGGCGGTGCTCGAAACGAGGTCGATCTTGTTGAAGACGAGCAGGCGCGGACGCTCGGCAGCGCCGATCTCCTCGAGCGTCCGCTCGACCGCCGCGAGCATCGCCGCGAGCTCTGGCTCTGGAACAGACGCGTCCTGGACGTGCAGCACCAGGTCGGCGCGACGTGTCTCCTCGAGCGTCGCCGCGAACGCCGCCACCAGCTGGTGAGGCAACTTGCGGATGAAGCCGACGGTGTCGGTGAGCAGATAGGTGCGGCCGTCGATGCGAAACGCTCTCGTGGTGGGATCGAGCGTGTGGAAAAGCCGCGAGCGGACGCTGACGCCCGCACCAGTCAGCGCGTTCATGAGCGTCGACTTACCGGCATTGGTGTAACCGGCGAGCGCGATCGTCGGCAGCGCTGCGCGCTCGCGCTCGGCGCGCATCGTGGCGCGCACACGCTGGATGTGCGCGAGCTTGCGCTTGATCTCGCTGATGCGATCGCGCGCCAGCCGCCTGTCGGTCTCGATCTGGCTTTCGCCTGGGCCACGCGTGCCGATCCCGCCGCCGAGCCGCTCGAGGTGGGTCCACAGGCCGCGCATCCGCGCGAGGTTGTACTCGAGCTGGGCGAGCTCGACCTGCAGCTTGCCCTCGGCCGTGCGCGCGTGGCGCGCGAAGATGTCGAGGATGATGGCGGTGCGGTCGACGACCGCCAGCCCAGTGGCGGCCTCGATGTTGCGCTCTTGCCGCGGCAGAAGCTCGTCGTCGCAGGCGATAACGTTGGCCCCGAGTTCGCGCGCTCGCTCGGCGAGCTCGGCGAGCTTGCCGCGCCCGAGGTAGCGGTCGGGGTCGGGGCGCTCGCGCCGCTGCCATAGCTCCCCGGCTACCGCCACGCCCGCGGTGCGCAACAGCTCGCGCAGCTCCGCGAAGTCCGGCTCGTGCGGGGCCGCTGCGATGCAGATCGCCCGTTGCCGCGCGCGGGGGTTGCGGATGCCCTCGCCGAAGCGCGTCTCGCGGCGGTCCTGCATTCGCCTCCTAGTGTAGGCCCGCAACCGGGCCGTCCAGGCGCCGCCACGGCGCGGCTGGGCTCGCCCCGCAGCGGCGCCGCGGTCGTCGGCGCTGCGATCAGTGGAGGAGCAACCGCTCGACCACCGGCACGAGCGCGCGCTGATCGAAGGCGGCGAGCGCCTCGCGCCCCGGCAGCACGACCACCCCTTCGCTGCGATCACCGAGCTCGATCGCGTTGTCCGCCAGCGCCTCGAAGGCGCAGAGCGCGCACGCCACCGCCTCGATCTCCTCGATACGCCGGTCCCACGGCGACCCACCACGGAAGCGCACGGCGGCGTGGCCGAGCGCCTCGATCCGCGCTCGCACGCCGAAGGGGTGCCGCCGCGCCGGCACGCGGGCGCCGAGCAGACGTGCGAAGACCGCGTCGGGAACGGTCTCGCAGAGGAAGCCGCGGTACGCCGTGCCCGCACCTGCCCTTGCGCCCTCCGCCCCCTTCTCGAGCCGCGCCAGGTCGGCCACCGCCGTCACCCAATCGCGCTCCGCGCCGGCGGGAAGTCGCGGGTTGGGGCGGATACCGACTTTCGCAAGCTGGCGGTCGCAGAGGCGCTCGCCGACCGCCGCCGGCCCAGGCGGCGGCAACCTGAACCCGCACGCGACAGCCGCGGGGGCGAGAACTGCGAGCTCGCGGCGCACAGCCTCGGCGCGTCCCGGCTCGAAGGTGAGGGCATCGAGCGCACCTGATGCAGCGCCAAGCCGCTGCTCGACGATCGCGAGCTGGAGCAGCGAACCGAAGGGGACGATCCCGCAGGCGAGAAGCGGTCGCGCGGTCACGCCACAGCGCGCCGATCAGCCGAGCGACTCGCGCATCCGTTCGACCGCTTCCAGCAGCCGCTCGTCGGGCACGGTCAGCGAGATGCGGAAAAAGCCCTCGCCCGCCGCGCCGTACGCACCGCCCGGCGATACGACCACACCGGCGCGCTCGAGCACGTGTTCGCACCAGCTCGCGGCGTCGGCGAACCCGTCGGGAACGGGCGCCCACACGTAGATCGTCGCGCGCGGCCGTTCGACCGCGACGCCGATGCGCTCGAGCGCGTCGCACACGAGGTCGCGACGCCGCTGGTAGAGCTCGGACATCTGGCGGGGGAACTCGCGCAGCTCGCCAAGCGCGGTGACGGCAGCGAGCTGCACCGCCTCGAACATTCCCGAGTCGATGTTGGTCTTGAGCTTCCAGTAGGTGGCAACGGCGTCGCGGTTGCCGACGATCGCGGCGACACGCCAGCCTGTCATGTTCCAGCCCTTGGAGAGCGAAAAGACTTCGACACCGACGTCGCGAGCACCGGGCGTCGCGAGGAAGCTGGGCGCTTCGTAACCGTCGAAGCACAGCTCGGTGTACGAGGCGTCGTGGACGACAAGCAGCTCGTGCTCGCGAGCGAACTCGACGACGCGCTCGAAAAAGCCGGCGGGCGCGACCGCCCCGGTCGGGTTGTTCGGGTAGTTGAGGTAGAGCAGCCGTGCGCGGCGTGCTATCTCGGCCGGCACCGCATCGAGATCGGGAACGAACCCGAGCTCGGGCACGAGCGGCAGCGGGTGCGCCTCGGCACCGGCGAGCAACGGCCCGCCCGTGTAGACGGGATAGCCGGGGTCGGCGGCGAGCGCCAACGTGTCCGCATCGAGGAACGCGAGATTGAGGTTGAAGATGCACTCTTTAGCGCCGAGCGCGGGAACGATCTCGCTCTCGGGGTCGAGCTCCACACCGAAGCGCCAGCGATAAAAGTCGGCGACCGCCGCCCGGAACTCGCTGCGGCCACGGTTCGTCGGATAGCGGTGCGTCGCCGGGTCGCGCGCCGCCGCCGCCAGCGCGTCGACGACAGCCGCCGGCGTCGGGGTGTCGGGGTCGCCGATGCCCAAGCTGATTACGTCGACGCCCGCGCGCCGCTTCTCCTCGATCTTGCGTTCGAGCTCGGCGAACAGGTAGGGCGGCAAGCGGTCAAGCCGCACGCTCGCTCTCATCGTCCTTTCACCTCCTGGCCGGTTTCGGGGCTGCCGTCCCTGGCGTCGGTGCGAGCGTCGACGCCGTCCTCGCCGCGCTGCGACGCAGCCCGCCACAGACGCAGGCGGAAGTCGTCGCTGAGCTCGGCGCGGAAGAGCGGGCGCGCCCAGCCGTGGAGGTCGACGTGCAGGTCCTCCCCGATGTCGACCTGGAGCTCGCCACCGTCGAGCACCACTCGCACCGGGCTGTCGACGCCGCGCAAAACGGCGGCGACAGCGGCGCCGGTGGCGCCTGTGCCCGACGACCGTGTCTCCCCCACCCCACGCTCCCAGATGCGTGCCCGGATCGTACGCTCGTCCAGCCGTCGCCAAAACGACACGTTGGTGCGATTGGGAAACAGCGGGGCGTTTTCGATCGCAGAGCCGACCTCGGCGAGGTCGAGCGACTCGAGCTCCTCGCCGACCTCGATCGCACACTGAGGGTTACCGACGTCGACGAACTGGAAGCGCCAGCTGCGACCGGCCGCGACCAGTTCGCCGCGCCCGTCGCGCGCGCCGCTCGGGTACGCGTCGCTCGCGAGGCGCACACGGCCGATGTCCATCGAGCACGTCTCGGGCCCGGTGATGCGCGCCCTGATCTCGCCTGCGGCGGTCGTGACGGAGAAGGCGTCGTGGGCGGCCAGACCGCGGCGGCGGATGTAGATCAGCGCCTGGCGGACACCGTTCCCCGACAGCTCGGCCTCGGAGCCGTCGGGGTTGAAGATCCGCAGATGCGCGACGGTGGCGCGCTCGCGAGGCGGTTCGATGAGGACGACGCCGTCGCTACCGATTCCCTCGTGGCGGTCGCAGAGCATGCGCACGACCGCGGGCGCCAGCGCGAACGGCAGCGCTCGCTGCTCGACGATCAGGTAGTCGTTGCCAAGCGCGTGCCACTTCTCGAGCTGCACGGCGCGGCACTCTATCCGTGCTCGCGGCGACGCAGCTGCGCGAGGATCCGCTCCGCCGCCCGCTCGGCGTCGAGGTCGGTGACGTCGACCGTGGCGAGGTCCGGAAGCTTGCGCAGCCACGTCAGCTGCGCCTTGGCAAGCCGCCGCGACTGCCTTTTCAGTCCCTCCAGATCGCCGCGCAGCACCTCCTCGAAGCCGATTGCTTGCCGCGCCGTGCGCGAGGCGCCGGCGGCGTCGGCAGCGACAACCTCGTCGCGTGCGCGGGCGAAGATGCGTTCAGCGCGTCGACCGATCCGCTCGTAGAGGTTCTCGCGCGCCATCACTACCCCCACGAGCACGGTCGGCAGCCGCGTTTCGCGGGTCCACAGACGGTTGCGCCCCGTGCGTACGGGCTCGGGGTTCACCCCCATCGCCAGGAGCTCGAGGGCGCGCACGATGCGGCTGCGGTCGCGCGGTGGTATCCGTGCGGCGAGTGCAGGCGCGCGCGCTGCAAGCTCGCGGTGGAGCTCCTCGGGGCCATGCTCGGCGAGCCGCGCTTCGAGCGCCGCGCGAAGGCCGGGTGGCGGGGCGGGCCGGAGATCGAGCTCGCACAGGGCGGCGCGTACGTACAGCCCGGTTCCGCCGACGACGATCGGCGTGCGGCCGCTCTCCAAGGCTGCGTCGACCGCCCGGTGGGCGAGCGGCATGTACTCGCCGACCGAAAAGGTGCGGGTAACCGGGACGAACGAGACGAGCTGGTGGTCGAGCTGGCGTCGCTCGGCTGGCGTCGGTGCCGCGGTGAGCGTTTCGAGGCCGCGGTACACCTGCATCGCATCGGCCGAGATCGCGACCGGGTCCTCGCCGAGAGCGCGCAGCCTCGCGGCGAGTGCGATCGCGAGCTCGGTCTTTCCCACCCCGGTGGGACCGAACAGCGCGATAACCGGTCGCCGGCGTCGCGCCGGGTTCACCGCGCGCTGCGTGGTCGTCACTCGGCCGCGGCCGGCGGCGGAGGCGGCGGGAAGCGCAGTTCCGCTGCCACCAGCTGCTCGCGCAGAGGCGTCTCGACCTCAATGTGCTCGACAGTGCCCTGTTGGGCAATGACCTCCTCGGCCAGGTCATCGAGCACGTCGGGCACCGCCACCGTCGCGGTGTCGCACAGCGGGCAGCGCTCGCCCGCGCGGCCGAGCCACCCGCAGCTGGGGCAGCGCACACCCGCAGCGCTCCCCGAGCCGTCCACCACCAGCAGACCGATGGCGCCGACAGACCCCGCCCAGAGGCAGGCGTCGAGACCGGTGACGGCGCCGTTGCCGCGTGCCGCTTCCGCCAGCACACGCTCGACGAGCTCGCGCTCCTCGCGCTCCTCGTAGCGACGCGCCGCCTCTTCGGCCGCCTGTTGCAGCTTGCGCGGATCGACGTTGTCGAGGTCGACAGCGAAGGTCGCGGCGACGCGCGCACGCAGTCGCGGCGAGAGGAAACGGACGAACTGCCTCACCTCGTGCTCCTGCCCACCCACCAACAGCAGCTCGATGTCGCGCAAGCGAACCACCTGCTCGAGCTCCTCGGCGACGGCACGAAAGTGGCGGTGAGCTAGCTGCTCGGCGCGGTTACGAACACGGTGCTCTTCGAGCCCGTACCAGCCGGCGAAGTCGCGCTTGCGAAGGTGCTCTGCGTCGAGCTCCGCCGTCGGCTTGAACTCGCCCGCGAAAAGCTCCCAGAGCTCGGCGCGCCGGCGGTCGAGGACGACGACGCAGTAGCGGTGGAACGCGTCGAGCTGTGCCAGCAGTGGCCGCAGCCAGAGCGACTTGTCGACCACAGCGCGGTCGCGCACGCGACCGGGCAGCCGCACCCGCTCGAAAAGGCCGGCTCCCGAGCAGGCGAAGATAGCCAGCGCCGGCGGTTCGGGGAGCTCGCGCGCCACCGCTTCCTCTATGCGAGCTATGTCATCGCGCAGCGACAGACGCTGCTCGTGGTCGAGGCGCTCGTGGTCCTTGACGAGCTGGCGCGCCTCGGAGAGCAGGCTGTTCACCCTGCTCGCCACGCGTTGGCGCTCGTTGGGATCGGTCGGGACGGCGACGTACAGAGACAGGGTGGGCAAGCCCCCGCTGTCGAAAGCGACCAGCTTCTCGACCGTATGTGGTTCGAGCGTCGTGACCTTCACCTCGCTGCTCCCGTCGACAAGATCTGCGTGTGCGGTCGCCGGCGCCCGCTAGTGGGCGCCGCCGCCGAGGCGGGCTAGGAGCACTTCCTCACCGGCCAGGGTGGTGCTAGTGGCGGAGCCTATACGCACCTGTGCGAACTCGCCGGGGCTGGCGATCCCGTCGAAGTTGACGGTTTTGTTGTGGCGGGTGCGGCCGCGCAAGCGGTCGGGATCGGTGCGCGACGGTCCCTCGACGAGGACCTCGAGCGTGCGCCCGACGAAGCGCTGCGCCCGCTCGCGCGCCACTTTCTGGGTGAGGTCGACGAGCCGCTGCATCCGCTCGCGCTTCACTGCGTGCGGCACCTGGTCGGGCATCGTCGCCGCCTCGGTGTCGCGGCGTGGCGAGAAGATGAAGGTAAAGGCGCCGTCGAACCGGACCTCCTCGACGAGGCTGAGGGTCTGTTCGAAGTCCTCTTCGGTTTCGCCCGGGAAGCCGACGATGATGTCGGTGGTTATCGCGCAGTCGGGGACCAGCTCCCGGATCATCGCCACGCGATCGAGGTAGCGCGCGCGGTCGTAGGTTCGTCGCATGCGCTTGAGGACGCGGCTCGATCCCGACTGGACCGGCAGGTGGATGTGCTCGCACACGCTCGGCAGCTCGGCGTGCGCGCGCACGACGTCCTCGCGAATGTCTTTCGGATGCGGGCTCGTGTAGCGGATGCGCTCGATACCCTCGATCGCGTCGAGCCGCGCCAGAAGCTCGGCGAACGTGGTGCGCTGCGAGCGGTCGAGATCGCGGCCGTACGAGCACACGTTTTGGCCGAGCAGCGTGATCTCGCGCACACCGTCGGCGGCGAGGCGCTCGACCTCGGCGACGATCTCGTCGGGCGGCCGCGAGACCTCACGACCGCGCGTCTGCGGCACGATGCAGTAAGCGCACACACAGTTGCAGCCTTGCGAGATCTGCACCCACGCCTGGAAGGGGCGTGTGCGCGCTGCCGGCAGGTGGGCGGAGAAGTCCTCGAACTCGAAGAAGCCGGCCTGCGCTTCGAGCGAGTCCTGCAACAGCACCTCGCCGAGCTTGTGGATCTGCCCAGGACCGAACGCGACGTCGACGAACGGAAAGAGCTCGAAAACCTGCTCGCGCATCGACTGCGCCCAGCAGCCGCCGACAGCGACGATTCGGTCAGGTCGCTCCGCCTTGAGGCGTTTAGCCTCGCCGAGGTGGCCAATGAAGCGCTGGTCGGCAGACTCCCGGATCGAGCAGGTGTTGAACAGGATCACGTCAGCCTCGGCACGAGTCGGCGCCTCTTCGTAGCCGAGCGCGCGGAGCATCCCTTTGATGCGCTCCGAGTCATGCTCGTTCATCTGGCAGCCGAAGGTCGTGAGGTGGAAGGTGCGCGCCGCGCGTGCCATCGTCGCGCGAGGATAGACGCGACAGCGCTGGCCCCGCGCCGCCCCTGTGGCCGTACGGACGGCAGAGGTGCGAACGCTAGGCGGCGTCGCCTCGCGCCCCGCGCTCGGCGCTGCGCACGGCGTCGTAGGCGATCTGGCACGAGTAGCCGCGTCGCACCAGGAACGACCAGGCGCGTCGCCGCGTAGCGTCGTCGCGCGGCGGACCGTAGCGCTCGCTGACGAGCCGGCGCGCCGCCTCGAGTTCCGAACTCGCGTCGATGTCGGCTACCGCGGCGGCGGCGACGTCGGCGGCGATCCCCCGCCGCCGCAGCTCGCGCACGATGCGCTCGGTCCCCCACCGCTCGAGCTCGCGCTTGTCGCTAACGAAACGTTGGGCGAAGGCGCGGTCGTCGACGTAGCCGTCACTGCGCAAACGCGCCACCACGGCCTCGATCGCCGCGGGCGCACAGCGACGCCGCTCGAGCAGCGCGCGCAGCTCGGCCTCGCTGCGATCACGACGGGCGAGCGCTCGCAGCGCGAGCTCCATCGTGCGCGCCATCTCCTCGCGCGGCAGCGCGAGCGCCGCGGCGGAGCGATCAGCGACCTCGCCGCCGTCCCAAGTGACAGGCACGACATGTCCCTGCCCGCCCACTTCCCGGCGGTCGCGCGACAACACTGTGCAGACCTGCCGGAGACCTGCTACGCCGCCTGTGCCTCGTCGGCGGCGACAGCGGCGACGGCCGCAGCGCCCTCGGGTTCCTGACCGGTGGCCGGCTGGAGCGAGCGACTGGCAAGGTCGAGGCCGACCTTGTCGAGGATCGCGCGCTCGATCTCGCTCGCGATCTCGGGATGCTCGCGCAGAAACGCCTTGGCATTGTTGCGACCCTGACCGAGCCGGGTTTCGCCGTATGAGAAGAACGAGCCCGACTTCTGCACGATCCCGTGCTCGATGCCGAGATCGAGCAGACAGCCCTCGCTCGAGATGCCGCGCCCGTACTCGATGTCGAACTCAGCCTGCTTGAACGGTGCCGCGAGCTTGTTCTTGACGACCTTCACGCGCACCCGGTTGCCGATCGCCTCGGCACCCTCCTTGAGGGTCTCGATGCGGCGGATGTCGAGACGCTGGGAGGCATAGAACTTGAGCGCGCGCCCGCCTGGCTGCGTCTCGGGCGAGCCGAACATCACGCCCACCTTTTCGCGTAGCTGGTTGGTGAAGATGCAGAGCGTGTTGGCGCGGTTGAGGTTGCCGGCCAGCTTGCGCATCGCCTGGCTCATCATTCGCGCCTGGATTCCGACCGTCTGGTCGCCCATCTGCCCTTCCAGTTCCGCCTTGGGCGTGAGCGCGGCGACGGAGTCGATAGCGATCACATCGACCGCTCCCGACCGCACCAGCAGATCGGCGATCTCGAGCGCCTGCTCGCCGTAGTCGGGCTGCGAGACGAGGAGATCCTCGACGTTCACACCGATCCGCTTGGCGTAGGCGGCGTCCATCGCGTGCTCGGCGTCGATGAACGCACACACGCCGCCTGCACGCTGGGCGTTGGCGAGCACGTGGTAGAGGAGCGTCGTCTTGCCCGACGACTCCGGTCCGTAAATCTCGACGATACGGCCTCGCGGCAGACCGCCCACGCCGAGAGCGATGTCGAGCGACAGTGCCCCTGTAGGGATGGCTTCGACACGAACGCTGGCAGCCTCGTTCATGCGCATGATCGAGCCCTGCCCGAACTGGCGCTCGATCTGCGCAAGAGCGTTTTTCAGCGCGGCTTCGCGTGCCTTCGCGATCTTCCCTTCGTCTCTATCCATCGGCGGCATCTCCTGTGGGCTCAGGTTCACAAGGTAGGAGCGCCAGCGGACGTACTTTCGCCCCCCTCGCGGCGCGGGAAAGGAACCTCGGCGAGCGCCTCGTAACGAGCGCCACCTCCGCCAAGGTGCGAGCGATACAGAACGAGCCGCGCGGCGACGATCGGCTCGGCGGGCGGTGCCGCAAGCGCCGGCGGTGGCGGCGCGCTTGCCCGCCCGCGCTGCGCGCGCGGCACGCGCGCGACGGTCAGGTGGGGCCAAAACGGTCGCTCCTCGGGCTGCCAGAGCCCGCTTGCGACGAGCTCACAGGCGAGCGCTTCGTGGAGCGCTGTCAGGCGCCCGCCCTCGTCGGATAAGTCGAGCGCGTAGAGACGCGGCCGCCGCGGCGGCAGAGCGCGCAGACGCAGCGCCCGCAACCGTGGCGGTCCAGGCAGCGCCGTTGACACAGCGGCGTGCGCTGCGCGCATCAGCTCGGGAACGACTTCTGGCTCGCGACCGCCTAGGAAGACAAGGGTGATGTGCAGATCGCGGGCCGCTGGCAAGCGCACCGCCGCGCCGCCGAGCGCATCGTCGCGCCAGCGAACGAGCGCGCTCAGTGCGGGTTCTTCGATCGGGAGCGCGAAGAAAAGTCGCCAGCGCTCCGGGCTCAAAACGGCAGTTCCTCGCCCCTCGCCGCCCGCCAGAGCGCGTGCAGCGCCGCAGTGACCGCGCGCGCCCGCACCTCTTCGCGGTCGCCCGGCAACCACAACCTGCCCGCCTGTGCGCTGCGGCCGTCGTAGGTGGCCACCCACACCGTCCCGACCGGTTTCTCGGCGCTACCGCCCCCCGGTCCCGCGATCCCAGTGACCGCTACGGCGAGATCGGCCCCCAGGCGTTCGGCAGCGCCCCGCGCCATCGCGCAAGCCACCTGGCGCGAAACCGCGCCGTGGCGGGCGAGGAGATCGTGCTCGACCCCCAGCGCCGCTTCCTTGACCGCGTTGTCGTAGGCGACGACCGCCCCGCGCACGTAGGCGGACGCGCCAGGGCGCGCGGTCAGACGGGCGGCGACGAGCCCGCCGGTACAGGACTCCGCCGTCGCGACCGACCGTCCCGCGAGCGCATCGGCGACGAGCTCGTCGATCGTCCGCCCGTCGGCAGCGAAAAGCTCGCGGGGAAAGCGGCGCGCGAGAGCGGTCACGAATTGCTCCACTAGCTCCGCGCGCTCGGCCGCGTAGCGTACGACGAGCTCGATCTCGCCCTTGCGCACGTAAGTCCCCGGCCCGAGGGCGCGGGCTTCGGGGATTTCCTCTTCGATCTCGCGCACCGCGCGGGCGAGCTCGGACTCGGGGATCCCGAAGAAGCGCACGACACGGCGCTGAGGTGGCTCGAGCCCCTCGAGCAGACGCGCCACGACCGGGGTGGCGATCGCGCGCTCGTAGAGCGTCTTGAGCTCGCGCGGAGGCCCGGGCAGAACGACGACCGTGGGACCGCCCGTCCCGTCGGCGGGCGGCACGACGAGGCCGGGCGCGGTGCCTACCGGGTCGAGCACGGTGGCGCCGGAGGGGACGAGCGCCTGCTTGCGGTTGGAGCGGCGCAGCGCCGCTTCGTCGAAGCGGTGCCAGCGCTGGGCGGCGGCACGCAGAATCGCGCCGATCCGCTCCTCGAGCGCAGGATCGACGGCAAGCGGGCGGTTCGCGTAGCGGGCCACAGCCTCGACGGTGCGGTCGTCGTCGGTCGGACCGAGCCCGCCGCTTGTGAAAACAAGCTCGCAGCCGCGCCGCGCGAAGGTGGCGAGCTCACTCGTGATCGCGGCGACGCTGTCCGGGCAAACGGCGATGCCGACCACCTTCACGCCACGGTCGAGAAGCCGACGAGCGAGCCAAGGGCCGTTGCGATCAGCGGTCGCACCCTCTAGCACCTCGTCGCCGATGACGAGGATGCCCGCCCGCACCGTCACGGCGACCCCGAGTTGACGTTGGTGCCGCTGCCGCTCACGCCCTGCCCGCTCGTCGTAGGTCCGGTGGCTGGCTGCGTGCTCGACCCGGTAGCGGTCGGGCGTGCGACACAGGGCCGCTGGGCGGGTGCGAGCGGGCGGACGCGTGCGCCGACGATGTCGTATCCGACCGGGTTCGGTCCTGGTGGGATCGTCAGCGCACGACCGTTGACACGCACCGTGACGCTCGTCTTGCCGAGGTTTAGGCGGATGCGCGGTCCCGAGAAGCGCAGCTCGCTGCTCGCGATGCCCTCGTAGGCGATCGCGGTCCCGGGGCCCCGGTCGACACAAACGTACGTCGGCACGGCCGGCTGGAGCACGACGACCGCTCGCGCCGTGGTCGAACGCCGACCGCGCGTCCGCGCCGGCGGCGCACCGCCCGGCCCGCGGCTCGTGGCGCGCGTTCCGGTGGTAGATGTCGCGCCGCTCTCCTCGCCGCTCTGGTCCTCGCCTGTCAAGCCAAGCACGAAAAGCACGGCCAGCAGCAAGCCGGCGAGCACAGCCGCAATAGCCAGCGGGCGTGGCCCGCGCGGCGGTGACGGCGGTCGCCGGCCGGGCTCTGGGGGCGGGGGCAGAGTCCCGCGCTGTTCGCTAGCGGCCGTCTCGGGCTCCCACTCGGCACGGTACTGCTCGACGAGCCGTCGCGCGTCAAGACCGAGGAACTCGGCGTACGTGCGCAGGAACGTGCGCACGTAAGTCGGCCCCGGCAGCAGCGAGAACTCCTCGTTTTCGAGCGCGCGCAGATACTTCGCGCGGATCTTCGTGCGCTCCTCGACGTCGGCGATGTCGAGGCGCTGTCGCATCCGCGCTTGTCGTAGCGTCTCGCCGATGCAGGGCACCACGGCTATTCTGCCGCACGCGACAGGTACGTCCCCGACCTCGGCGCGCTTTCGCTGCGCCGGTCGCGATGCGGCTTAAGGCCCGGCGTTGCCGCTGACGGGCGCCGGCGCGGCGTCGTCGAGAGCGCTATCCGTTCCTTCCACCTGGGCGAGCACGCGCGGCAAGTCAGCCTCGCTGATCAACACCTGCCGAGCCTTCGAGCCCTCGTAGCCGGAGACGACACCGAGTCGCTCCATCATGTCGATCAGGCGGCCGGCGCGCGTGTAACCGACACGCAGGCGCCGCTGCAGCATCGACGTCGAGGCGGTCCCGAGCGCAACGACCGTGCGGATCGCCTCGGCGAGGAGGGGGTCGTGGTCGGGGTCGGCGTCCCCCTGACCGTCGTCGTCGCCGGGCGGGGCGCCGAGCATCTCTTCACGCAGCTCGGGCTCGCCCTGCGCATGCCAGTGAGCGGTGAGGCGGGCGATCTCCTCCTCGGAGATAAACGCGCCCTGGATGCGCGCGAGCTTGGAGGCTCCCGCCGGCCGGAAGAGCATGTCGCCCTGACCGAGCAGCGATTCGGCGCCGTTCTGGTCGAGGATCACGCGCGAATCCGTTTGCGACGAGACGGCGAAGGCGATCCGTGCCGGAATGTTCGCCTTGATCAGACCGGTGATCACGTCGGCGCTCGGCCGCTGGGTAGCGAGCACGAGATGGATCCCGACGGCTCGCGACTTCTGCGCGAGCCGGATGATCGAATCCTCGACCTCGGCGGGCGCGATCATCATCAGGTCGGCGAGCTCGTCGATCACGCACAGGATGTACGGGAGCGTCGCCTCGCCGGCCCGCGCCCGCAGGCGGTTCAGCTCGGGCAGCGAGCGCGCCTTGACGCGGCTCATCAGACCGTAACGCTCCTCCATCTCGCGCACCAGGTTGGAGAGCACGTTGGCGGCGGCGCGCGGGCTCGTCACCACCGGCGTGAGGAGGTGAGGAACCTGTTCGTAGTGGTTGAGCTCGACGCGTTTCGGGTCGACCAGGGCGAGCCGCACCTCGTTGGGGGTGGCGCGCAGGAGGATCGAGCTCAACATCGCGTTGACGCAACCGGACTTGCCCGAGCCGGTGGCGCCAGCGACAAGGATGTGCGGCTGCTTGGCGATGTCGGCGGCGATCGCGTTGCCGGCGATGTCCTTGCCCAGCCAGACCGTGAGCGGTGACCAGCCGCGCGGCGGCTGGCCGAAGACATCGCCGAGGTGGACCATCCGCCGCATCCTGTTGGGCACCTCCACACCGACGGCCTGCTTGCCCGGTATCGGCGCGAGGATGCGAACGTGCTCGGCCGCCAGCGCGTAGGCGAGGTCGTCCTTGAGCTGCGCGATCTTGGACATCTTGGTGCCCGGGGCGAGACGCAGCTCGTAGCGAGTGACATGCGGACCGACGACAGTGCCGATCACGCGCGCGTCGATGTGGAAGTGACCGAGCGCCTCGACGAGCTGGCGCCCGGTGCGCTCGATCTGGCGCTGGTCGAGCTCCGGCGCGGCCTCGCTGCGGCGCAAAAGGCGCGGCGACGGTAACGAGTATTCGGTCCCGTCAGCGAAGGTCACACCCCCGCGCGGAAGCCCCTGCGGTGTGCGCGCCGCGGCGCTGGCCGGCGCCGGTCGCGGCATCGGGACGGCCTCGTCGCTGACCGCGACCGACGGTTCGTCGAGCGGCACGGCGTCCGTGTCGCTCGCGCCGCCATCATCGCCTTCGCCCGCGTCGTCGCCAGCCGAAAATGCGCTTTCGTCCGCGTCGACGCTCCCCTGCGCGCCGGCCAGTTCTGTCTCCGTGTGCTCGTCGGGCGTGTCGCTCCCCTCGTGCTCGCGGCTGTAGATGTCGGGAAAGCGCGCGGCTGGATCGATCGCCAGCGGCGCGGTGAAAGCGGAGGCACCGTCGGCGAGCTCGCCTTCGTCGCGGTGCGAGCCCGCCGCGTCGTCACCGGCAGGGGGCGGCCAAGCGGGAGCGTCGAACGCAGCCCCCTGCCCTACCGCCGTGCGAGCGGCTGCCGCCCGCCGCTCCCGCGCCCGCGCCACGCTGTCGCGGGCGATCGCGGCGAGACGCGGGGTGAGCGCGGCGAGCACCTCGGCTAGCGGACGCGCGCTTGCGAGGCGCAGCGCGGTGGCGAGCGCGAGCACGACGAAGAGGTAAGCGCCCGGCCGTTGCAAAAGCTCGTTGATAAGAACGTAGGTGCCGGCCCCAACTGCACCGCCCCCGTCGCGGAGCGCAGTCGTCGCGAATGCCGCCTCGGCGCTCGCTGGCGCGGGCCCGACGCCGAAGAGACCGCCAGCCGCGACCGTCGCGACAGCAAGCCAGGCGAGTGCGACCGCCACCACCGCGCGCAACGGCACTACGAGTAGCGACCGCGCCACCAGTAGCGCCCCGCCGGCGACCAGCGCGGGCGGTACGAGCACCGCCGTCACGCCGAAAATCAGCTCGCAGCCGGCGACGAGAGCCTCGCCGAGGCGGCCGCCGGCGCTCCCCGTGTAGCCGACGACGGCACCCCACACTCCGACGGCGACCACGAAGATGCCGATCAGGTCGCGCTCGACCTGTCCGAGGGCTAGCTCGGGCAGGGGCGAGCGGCGCTTCGATGTCGCCGCGGAGCGTGAGCGACGCTTTTTCGACATTCAGCGGTTCTGGTTAGCGCCGTTCGACGCGCGACCTCCTCTCCCTGCCTCGCGCCGACGGACGCCTTTTGGCGCGTCGCGCTCCCTAGCATGGAAGCAGCGATGGAGCGGCAGGCGCGCGTGCTGGTGGTTGAGGACGACCGCGAGATCGCCACCGTCTTGCGGCGCTCGCTGGTGCGCGAGGGCTACGACGTCGAGCTTGCCGCCGACGGCGAGAGCGCGCTCGAGCGTGCCCGCTTCTACGAGCCGGATCTAGTGATCCTCGATCTCGGCCTTCCCGACATCGACGGCATCGACGTCTGCAAGCAGCTGCGCACGCGAGCCAGCACCCCGATCTTGATGTTGACCGCGCGCGACGCGGTCGACGACCGTGTCACCGGTCTCGACAGCGGCGCCGACGACTACCTCGTCAAACCGTTCGACCGTGCCGAGCTGCTGGCGCGCATCCGCGCGCTGTTGCGCCGCCACCCGCCGCGTGGCAGCGCCTCGCTCGTCGTCGGCGATCTGCGGCTCAACCCCGACACCCGCGAGGTGGTGCGCGGAAGCCGCACGATCGAGCTGACGGCGCGCGAATTCGACCTCCTCGAGTACCTGATGCGCAACGAGCGGATCGTCATCTCGCGCCAACGCCTGCTCGACGAGGTGTGGGGCTACGACCCGTTCAGCGAGACGAACACCGTCGACGTGTTCATCTCGAACCTGCGCCGCAAGCTCGAGGCAGGCGGCGAGCCGCGCATGCTCCACACCGTGCGCGGTGCAGGCTACGTGCTCAGGGCGCCGTGACAAGGCAACTACGATCGTCCCCCCACGCTGCCAAAAGGCGGGCGGGTGCCTGGCTCAAGCAGGCCCGCGTGCGCCTGCTGGTGCGGATCAAGCTGGCGATCGTCTCGGCGGCGTTGACGTTCTTGATTCTGTGCTTGTTTGCTCTCGTCGTCGGCGCTTTCGCCGCCGGTCGCTTGCGCGCCGGTTTCGACGACGAGCTGCGTGCCACGGCCGCCGACCTTCAGGAGCAGTTGCGCGTCGAACGCGCCCTCGACGGTTCGCTCGAGGTACGTGCCCAGGACCTGTCGGTGATCCGAGCTGCCGCCAGCGGCGGGGCGGTGATCCGCGTCCTCGACTACCACCAGCGCGTGATCGCACCAGCGGCGGCGCCGGAGCTCGGGCCGGCCCGCGAGGGCATCGTCGACGTCGGCCCCTATCGCGTCGTCTCGCGTCCGCTGCTCGGCACGCAGCGCGTGCGCAGCGAACCGTTCGGGCTGCTCGAAACGCCGTTCGCCTCTCCCGCCGGCTACGTGCAGTACGCGCGACCGCGCGCTTCCGTCGAACGTACGATCGCGCGCATCAACCTATTCCTGGCGCTGGGCGTGATCGGTGGTACGGGGCTTGCGTTCCTCGGCGGTTTTCTCGTCGCGTCGCGCGCGATGCGGCCGATCGCCCGTCTTACCGGGGCAGCGCGGGAGGTAGTCCGCACTCGCGACCCGCGCGTCGCCCTGCCCAAGCCCGAGGCGCGCGACGAAGTCCACGAGCTGGCGGTGACGCTGGAAGAGATGCTCCGCGAGCTCGCCGCCGCCAGGGCCGAGGTCGAGGCGACCCTCGCGATGCAGCGACGCTTCCTGGCCGACGCCTCGCACGAGCTGCGCACACCGCTCACGAGCGTGCTCGCCAACCTCGAGCTGCTTGAGCCCGAGCTCTCGGGCGAGGAGCGCGAGATCGCGCGCTCGGCGCTGCGCTCGGCCGAGCGCATGCGCCGCCTAGTCGCCGACCTTCTGGCGCTCGCGCGAGCAGATGCGGCGAAAGAGGGTCGCAACGGCTCGCGTGCGCAGCGCACACGCGTCGAGATGGGCGAGCTTGTACGCGAGGCGGTGGCGGAGCTCGCCCCCCTTGCCGAGCACCACGAACTGACCGTGGACCTTCGCGAGCCGGTTTTCGTGGTCGCCGAACGTGACGAGCTTTTGCGCGCGATCACCAACCTGGTCGAGAACGCACTCGTGCACACGCCCCCCGGCACGCACGTACGCGTCGCCGTCGGCAGCGAGCACGGCACAGCGCTACTTGTCGTCGAGGACGACGGTCCGGGGATCCCGCCGGCGGCGGCTGCCCGCATTTTCGAGCGTTTCACTCGTGGCACCACAGAGGTTCCGGGCAACGGCCTCGGCCTCGCGATCGTACGAGCGGTAGCCGAGGGCCACGGTGGCAGTGTCGTGCTCGTCCACCGCCCCGATCCCGGCACCCGCTTCGAGCTGCGGCTACCGTCGTGCGACGAGCAAAGGGCTGCGCACGCTCCGGTGGCGGCCGACGCGCAGGCCGGTCGCTAGACCTCGACGACCACGGGCAACACCAGCGGCCGGCGGCGCAGCCGTTCGTACACGAAAGCGGCGACGTCGTCGTGCAGGTGGCTGCGCAGCAGGTCCGGCTCGAGCACCTGGTCGCGAGCTGCTCGCGCGAGCGAGCGCTCGATCTCCTCGCGCAGCTCGCTCACGAATGCGTCCTGCTCGCTGGTCAGGAAGGGCACGCCGCGGAACAGCACCTCCGGTGGCGCGACCGAGCGACCGTCCTGACTCGAGATCGTCGCGACGACGATGAAGACGCCGTCGGCCGACAGCATCCGCCGGTCGCGAAGCGCGACGTCCTCAATGTCGCCCACCTCCATGCCGTCGACGAAGATCACACCTGCCGCGACCGGCTTGCCCAGTCGCGCGCCGTGCGCGTCGATCTCGAGCGGGCGGCCGTTTTCGGTAATGAAGATGCGCTCGGGCGCGATGCCCACCGATTCCGCGAGCTTCGCGTGCAAACGCAGGCGCCGGTAGTCGCCGTGCACCGGCATCACGTAGCGCGGATTGGTGAGACGGATCATCAGCTTGAGGTCCTCGGCGTGTCCGTGGCCGGACGCGTGCACCGTGATGTCGCGCGGGGTTACGACGTCGGCGCCGATCCGGTAGATGCGATCGATCGTTTCGTTGACAGCGCGTTCGTTGCCGGGTATCGGCGTTGCTGAGAAAACGACGGTGTCGCCTGCGCGCAGGCGCACGTGGGGGTGCTCGCCGTGGGCCATCCGGCGAAGCGCCGACAGCGGCTCGCCCTGGGAGCCGGTCGACAGGACAGCAAGCTTGTGGGGCGGAAAGTCTTCGACTTCGTGCGGGGGCACGAGCCGCCCGTCGTCGGTCTCGAGATAACCCAGCGAGCGCGCGACGTTGAACGCTTTGCGCATCGAACGCCCGACGATCGCCACGCGGCGGTCGGTGGCGCGCGCCGCGTCGAGCACCTGCTGGATGCGGTGGATGTTCGAGGCGAAGGAGGTCACGACTACGCGCCCCTCACACTCGGCGAACACGCGCTCGAGGTTGGGACCGACGCTGGCCTCCGACGGGGACAGGCCGGGACGGTCGGCGTTGGTCGAGTCGCCACACAGCAAGAGCAGCCCCTTGTGGCCGATCTCGGCGAGGCGGCGCATGTCGGGCGGTTGACCGTCGATCGGCGTTTGGTCGAACTTGTAGTCGCCTGTCACAAGCACCGGCCCGAGCGGCGTCTCGATCAGCACAGCGAAGCTGTCGGGGATCGAGTGCGCCATGCGGATCAGCTCGACGGTCATCGGTCCCGCCACTACAGGTTCGCCCGGCGGCAGGTCGCGGACGGCTGCGAGCGCAGGCTTCAGGCGGTGCTCGTCTAGCCGTGAACGCACCAGCGCTGCCGTGAGGCGCCCGGCGTAGATCGGCGGCACCTCGTCTACCGCGAGCTCGCGCAACACGAACGGCAGCGCGCCGACGTGATCCTCGTGGGCGTGGGTAAGGACGAACGCCTCGATCCGGTCGCGGTTCTCGCGCAAGTAGCCGAAGTCCGGCAGAACGAGGTCGATCCCGAGCTGGTCCGGGGTGGGGAACATCAGGCCAGCGTCGACGACGACGATGCGCCCGTCGTACTCGACGACGGTCATGTTCTTGCCGATCTCGCCGAGCCCGCCGAGCGGCAGGACGCGCAGCCGACCGCTCACCGCGTCAAACGGTCGCAAGCAGGCGGTGGCGTTCGAGCGCCTGCCTCACCACCGCCCGCTCCTCGGCGCTGGCCTCGACCAGCGGCAAGCGCAGACCGCCCACCTCGTGGCCGAGCATGTTCAAGGCGGCCTTGATCGGGATCGGGCTCGTGGTGACGAAGAGCGCGGCGAAGAGGTCGCGTAGCGACTCGTGGATCTGCTGGCGCTGCTCGGGCTCGTCGATCATCCGCCGCATCTCGCGGCCGACGAGGTGCGAAGCGACGGTGATGCCACCGGTGCCGCCGATATCGAGCACTCGTGCCAGCATGTCGTCGTTGCCGGCCAAGAGCTCGAGCCCCTCGATCGGCTCGAGATCCTCGTAGCGCGCCTGTTTGACAGCGACCACGTTCTCGATCTCGGCGAGCTCGCGCAACAGGTCGTTTGGCATGTCGACCGCACAGCGCGACGGGATGTTGTAGAGGATGATCGGCAGGTCGGTGGCCGCTGCCACTGCACGGAAGTGGGCGACCAAGCCCCGCCGATTCGGCTTGTTGTAGTAGGGCGCGACGACGAGCGCCGCGTCGACGCCAGCTTCGGCAGCTCGCTCGGTCAGCTCGATCGTGTGCCGCGTGTCGTTGCTGCCGGTACCGGCGATGATCCGTCCGCGGTCGCCGCACTCCTCGACGCCGAGTCGCCACAGGGCCGCCTTCTCGTCATCGGTGAGGGTCGGCGCCTCGCCGGTCGTGCCGGTCAGCACGATGCCGTCGGACCCGGTGTCGAAGAGGTGGTGCATCAGGTGCACCGCACGCTCTTCGGCGATGGCACCGCGCTCGTCGAAAGGAGTGACCATCGCCGTCAAGATCCCGCCGAAGGACGCCATCGACGGCGATTATCGCACCGCCGGCGCACCGGCGCCGAGTCGCGGGGAAACGCCGCGGCGAATGCCACAATGAGCACGATGGGTAGTGAGGCGAGAGCGACGAGCGACCTCGCGCGCCGGCTTGGGATCGAGGAGAACGAGCGCGTCGAGGTAGCTGGCGACGTGGGCAGCGATTTGCGCCGCGCTCTGCGCGAGGCGCTGGGGCGCGGGTTCGTGCGCTCCGGCGAGCTCGACGCTGCGGTCGTCGCCGTCGAGGACGCCAACGAGGCCGCGCAGGCGCTCGTGCGTTACCGCCCGCGTCTGCGCCCCACGGGAAGGATCTGGCTGGTCACGCCGAAGCGCGGCGGCCGCTGGCAGCTCGAGCAGCTACGCGTGCTTCCGGTGGCGCGCAAGCTCGGTTTGATTGACAACAAGACGTGCGCACTCGACACCGAGCGGTCGGCGATCCGCTTTGTTATCCCACGTGCACTGCGCGGCCGCCAGACCGACAGCGGGGATCAGTCGAAGAGCAGACGCTCGAGTCCGACGACGTAGCGCTCCGGAAGCGAGCGCACTCGCCGGATGGCGAGCAGAACGCCGGGCATGAACGCCTCCCGTGAAGTCGTGTCGTGGCGGATCGTGAGCGTCTCGCCGAGCCCACCGAAGATCACCTCCTGGTGGGCGACCAGTCCGGGCAGTCGCACCGAGTGGATCGGCTCGTGAACGTTGGCACCGGCTGAACGCAAGAGATCGGCGGTGCGTTTCGCCGTGCCCGAGGGCGCGTCGAGCTTGCGGTCGTGGTGAAGCTCGACGATCTCGCACTCGCGCATGTGGGGCGCCGCACGGCGGGCGAACTCCATCATCAGCACGGCACCGATGGCGAAGTTGGGCGCTACGAAGAGGTTCGCCCGGCCGCTGCCGGCGAGCTGAGCGAAGTCGGCGCCGGTGGTTCCCATCACGACGTGAACGCCACGCTCGAGCGCAGCGCGCGCGTTGCCGACCGCAGCGTCGGGAGTGGTGAAGTCGACCATCACCTCGGCGTCGGCAATCGCTTCCTCGACGCTGGTCCCGAGCCGCGGATCGGCACGACCAACGAGCTCCATATCCTCGGCCTCCGCCACCGCCCGGCAGACGGTCTCCCCCATCCGGCCGGCGGCGCCGCTGACCGCGACCTTGATCACCCTGTCGCCTCCGCGGCTTGCGCTGCCGCCTCGGCGAGCGCCGGGGCGAGCGCCTCGAGCCCGCGCCGCCACACCTCCTCGTCGCGACCGATCGCTGCCGCCACCAAACGGTCGGGCTGCCACAGCTTGCCGGCCAGCGCGACGACGTCGTCGGCGGTGACCGCGTCGTAGCGCTCGAGAATCTCGTCGAGCGACAGAAGCGGCACGCCGGTGAGCAGCGAACCGCCGAGTCGGTTCATGCGCGCGAGCGTCGACTCCATCGCCAGAACCGTGCGTCCCTTGGCGTTCTCGCGCGCGCGCTCGAGCTCGTCGTCGGTTATGCCGTCCTCGACGAGGCGGCGCAGCTCGCGGCCGATCACTTCGAGCGACTCGGTCACCCGGTCGGGCCGCGTGCCGACGTAGATCGCTACCTGCCCGCAGTCCACAAACTGGGAGGCGTACGAGTACACCGAGTAGGCAAGACCGCGCTTCTCGCGCACCTCCTGGAAGAGGCGGGAAGAGGAGCTGCCACCGAGGATCGTGTCGAGAACGCGCAGCGCGAAGCGCCGCTCGTCGCCGCGCGCGAGCCCGGGAGCCCCGACACAGACGTGGAATTGCTCGGTGTCCTTGCGCTGGAACCGCACGCTGGCGCCGTAATGGGCCGGCGCATCGGCGGGCAGCTCGGTCGGGCCCGGTTCGGCGGGCTGGTCGGCGAACGCCTGCTCGACAAGCTCGCAGAGCCGCCCGTGGTCCACCGAGCCGGCGGCGGCCACGACGACGTTGCGCGGCCGGTAGCGCTCGTCGTGGTAGCGGCCAACGACCGCGACCGGCACGTTCGCGATCACCTCGGCGCGCCCGAGGATCGGTCGGCCGAGCGGGTGATCGGCGAAAAGCGCCCGGGCAAGCAGGTCGTGGACACGATCCTGCGGCTCGTCCTCGTACATCGCGATCTCTTCGAGGATCACCTGGCGCTCGGAGTCGACCTCGGCGTAGACCGGGCGCAGCACCATGTCCTGGAGGACGTCGAAAGCGCGCTCCAGGTGACGGTCGAGGAAGCGCGCGTACACCGACGTCGTTTCCTTGCCGGTGCCGGCGTTCGCCTCGGCGCCGAGAGCGTCGAAAAGCTCGTCGATCTCGCGCGAGCTGTAGCGCGCCGAGCCTTTGAACAAAAGGTGCTCGAGAAAGTGCGAGACGCCGGCCAGCTCCTCGCTTTCGTCACGCGAGCCGCAGCGGATCCAGAACCCGAGCGCGATCGAGCGCACCCCGTCGACGCGCTCGCTCGCGACGCGCACGCCACAGGGGAGCGTGGTGACCTGCGCGTCGCCGGCAGCGGCTGTCGGCGGCGACACCGCCACCGTCCTAGTGGCGGCCGCCGCGCCGGCGTCCGTTGCCGCCTCGGTCAGGGCGCTCGCCACGGCCGCCGCGGTCGCTGCGCTCGGACCCCTCGCGCGACGAGCGGTCGCCGGTGCCGATCCGCGCCAGCTCCTCTGGGGTCTTGCCTTGGATCTCGGGATCGTCGGCGAGTCGCAGACCGATCCGTCCGCGCTCGCGGTCGACCTCGACAACCTTCACCCGCAGCTCGTCGCCACGCTTCAGCACCTCTTCGACCGTGCGCGGGCGACGCCCCGGCGCGATGTTCGAGATGTGCAGCAGCCCGTCGGTGCCTTTCGACAGTTCGACGAACGCACCGAAAGTGGTCGTCTTGACGACACGGCCGACGTACTCGTCGCCGACCTCGACCTCCTTGGTCAGCATGCGGATGCGCTGCACGAGCTGCTCGCCGAGCTCACCGTCGCGCGCATAGATCCGCACCGTGCCGTCCTCGTCGACATCGATCTCGGCGTCGTACTCCTCTTGCAGGGCGCGGATCGTCTCGCCGCCCTTGCCGATCAACGCGCCGATCTTCTCGGGGTCGATCTTGACCTGGGTGATGCGCGGCGCGTGCGGCGAGAGCGTCGACCGCGGCTCGGCGATCACCGCGCGCATCTTCTCGAGGATCTCGAGCCGCGCCTTGCGTGCCTGGGCGAGCGCGTCACGCAAAATGTCGAAGGTAACGCCCGAGATCTTGATGTCCATCTGGAGCGCGGTGACGCCCCGTTCGGTGCCGGCGACCTTGAAGTCCATGTCGCCGAGGTGGTCTTCGACACCGGCGATGTCGGTGAGGATGATGTAGTCGTCACCCTCCTTGATTAGGCCCATCGCGATGCCGGCGACCGGGCGCTTGATCTTCACGCCGGCGTCCATCAGCGCGAGCGTCGAGCCGCATACCGACGCCATCGACGAGGAGCCGTTCGACTCGAGGATGTCCGACACGACGCGGATCGTGTACGGAAACTCGTCCTCGGTGGGGATCACCGGCACGAGCGCCCGCTCGGCAAGCGCTCCGTGACCGATGTCGCGCCGCTTCGGGCCTCGCATCGGGCCCGTTTCGCCGACGCAGAACGGCGGGAAGTTGTAGTGGTGGAGGTAGCGCTTGTACTCGACCAAGCCGAGATCGTCGAGCTTCTTCTCGTCACGCGTGGTGCCGAGAGTCGCGACCGAGAACGCCTGCGTCTGACCGCGCGTGAACAGCGCCGAACCGTGCGTGCGCGGCGCGACGCCGACTTCGATCGAGATCGGCCGGATCTCGTCGGCGGCGCGTCCGTCGGGGCGCTTCTTGGCCACCGCGATGCGCGTACGGATGATGTCTTTCTCGAGCTTGTCGAACGCCAGCTGTACTGCTTTGCGGCGCTCGAGAGCAGCGGCTGGATCGAGACCGGCGAGTGCCTCCTCGCCCGCGAACTCGGCAAGCACGCGCTCCTCGACTTGTTTCGTCGCTTCCTGGCGGGCGAGCTTGTCCTCGACTTGGGTCGCGGCGTCGAGATCGTCGCCGAAGCGCTCGCGGATCTGCTCGTAGAGCGCGCGGTCGACCTCGGGAGCGCGCACCTCGATCTTCGGCTTGCCCACCTTCTCGCGCAGCTCCCACTGCGCCCGGCAGATGCGCTTGATCTCGCCGTGGGCGATGTCGAGAGCGTCGAGGATCACGGCCTCGGGCACCTCGTCGGCGCCGGCCTCGACCATCAGGATCGCCTCCTCGGTGCCGGCGACGACCAGGTCGAGCGGGCTCTCCAAAAGCCAGTCCTCGTCGGGATTGATGAGGAAGTTGCCCTCGCGGTCGAGCCCCACACGCACCGCACCGACCGGCATCGGGAACGGGATGTCGGACACCATCAGGGCGGCGCTCGCGCCGTTCATCGCCAGCACGTCGTAGGGATGCTTGTGGTCGACCGAGAGCGGGATCGCGATCAGCTGCGTCTCGCGCGTCCACCCCTTGGGGAAGAGCGGCCGCAGCGGTCGGTCGATCATCCGCGCGACGAGAATCGCCTTCTCGCCCGCCCGTCCCTCGCGGCGGAAGAAGCTGCCGGGGATCTTGCCCGCCGCGTACATCCGCTCTTCGACGTCGACGGTCAGCGGCAAGAAGTCGACGTCGCGGTCGGCGCCGGCCGTAGCCGTGCACAGCACCATCGTCTCGCCCGAGCTCACCAGTACGGCGCCGTTCGCCTGCCGAGCGAGACGGCCGGTCTCGAAAGTGATCTGCTTGCGCTCGACCTCGATCGAGACCCGCGTTGCCTCTAGATTCATTCCCATCCTTTCACCGCCGCCTCCGGTTGGCGGCCGAACTTGCTTCGATCCTCGCTAGAGCGGGGCCGATGCTAGCAGCGGCAACGCCGCTTCGAGGGGGCGTGCAGGTCACAACGCCGGCGGCGTCTGGGTGTAACGCTGCCCACCGACGAAGAACGTCGGCGTCGCGACGACCCCGGCGCGCAGGCCGCTTGCGATGTCGCGCTCGACGCGCGCGGCGACCGCGCGCGAGCGTCGATCGCGTTCGAAACGTTCGAGGTCGAGACCAAGCTTCCGCGCTCGCTCCCAGAGGTGCGGCGGATCGACTCGCCCCTGGTCGACGAACAAAGAATCAGCGTACTCCCAGAACGCGCCCTGCCGTGCCGCCGCCTCGGCGGCGGTGGCGAGTGCGAACGCGCGCCTGTGTACCGAGCGCACCGGAAAGTGGCGGAACACCACGCGCACGCGGTCGGCGCGCGTCGCGAGCTCGCCGTGGGCGCGCGCGCAGTATGGGCATTCGAAGTCAGCGAAGAAGAACACCAGCGTCGACCCTTCGCCGCGGATGTGGTCGTCGGCGGCGAGGGCAGGCGGGGCGCTCGTCAGGTCACGCTGCAGCTTGACGCTCGAGTTCGTCGAAAACGAGGTTGATACCGGGGATCTCGAGCGGTGTCGGCGACTTGTGCGCCCAGCGCACGACACCGTCGGGATCGATCAACACGAGCGCGCGCTCGCCGTGCCCGCGCTCCTCGATGTAATAGCCGTACGAGCGCGTTACAGCGCCCTTGGGATGAAAGTCAGCGAGTAGACGCGTCGTGATGCCAAGCTTCTGGCGGAACGCCCGGTGGCAGAACGCCGAATCGACGGAGATGCCGAGCACCTCAACGCCGCGCTCGCGCAA
The DNA here is from genome assembly GCF_028867705.1 of Thermoleophilum album. Lineage (GTDB taxonomy): Bacteria > Actinomycetota > Thermoleophilia > Solirubrobacterales > Thermoleophilaceae > Thermoleophilum. The sequence continues at coordinate 1,115,210 of NZ_CP066171.1, forward strand.
CTCGGGCAGCGCCTCTTCGTAGACGCTCAACTGGTCGGTGCAGACAGGGCTGAAGTCGAGCGGGTAGAAGACGAGCAGCACCCAGCGGCCGCGCAGGTCCGACAGCCGGATTTCGTTGCCCTCGTGATCGGGAAGGACGAAGTCGGAAGCCGGCTGACCGACCGCGACCGCCATCGCTACCGCCGCAGACCGAGCTCGCCGATGATCTTGCGGTAGCGGTCGACGTCGCGGCTTTCGAGGTAGCGGAGCAGGCGACGGCGCTTGCCCACCAGCATCAACAACCCGCGCCGCGAGTGGTGGTCCTTGCGGTGGGTGCGCAGGTGCTCGGTGAGGTGGTTGATCCGCTCGGTGAGCAGCGCAATCTGGACCTCGGGGGATCCCGTGTCGTGCGGGTTGCGGCCGAACCGCTCGACGATCTCGCGCTTTCGCTCGCTGGTCAGCGTCATCGCCGCGGGAAAGCTACCACGGCGAACGGCGCGGCCAATCGCTCGCACGCAGCGCGCCGGCGCTTTCAACTACCGTGCAGGACCGCGCGATCGAGCTGGGCGAGCTGGGCGGTGGCGCGCGCACACGCCTCGCGCGCCTGTTCGACGTCGATGCGCATCTGCGCGACGAGCTCGCTCGCCGAGGCGAAACGCAGCTCGTCGCGGAGGCGTTCGATGAAAGCGAGGCGCAGCCGCTTGCCGTAGAGGTCGCCGGCGAAATCGATCAGGTACGCCTCGACGAGCAGCCCGCGCGCACTCGTAAACGTTGGTCGCTCGCCGATCGACACCGCAGCTGGCTGCCCGTCGGCGAGGGCGGCGTAGATCCCCTTGGCGGGCAAACACAGCCGCGGGTCGGGGACGATGTTGGCGGTCGGAAACCCGAGCTCGCGGCCGCGCCGGTCGCCGTGCGTAACTTCCCCCTCGAAGAGAAAGGGATGGCCCAGCAGCTCAGCTGCTGCTAGCACCTCGCCGCCGGCCACGAGCTCGCGGATGCGGCTCGAGGAGATCGGCTCGCCGCCGGCGCTCGCGAGCGGGACGACGCGCGTCTCGAACCTGTCGTCGCGCGCCAGGAGTTCGGCGTCACCCGCTGCGCCACGCCCGAAGCGAAAGTTCTCGCCCACCGAGACGAACTCCGCCGTGAGTTGTTCGACGATCACTTCGTCGACGAAGCGCTCGGCGGGCGTGTCGGCGAGGCGCTGGTCGAACCGTGCGACGACGAGCTCCTCCACCCCCAGAGCGGCGAGCAGATCGCGCTTGATCGCTAGCGGCGAGAGCAGTGGCGGTGCGGCGTCGGGACGCAGCACCGCGAGCGGGTGCGGTTCGAAGGTGAGCACGGTGTCGCAACCGGCGATAACTCGGCGGTGGCCGCGGTGCACGCCGTCGAAAGTGCCGATCGCGACCCGTCGACCGGGGCGGGGCCGCACCTCGTCTAACCACAGGAACTTCATCGACCAGCGCCCTTGCGCTCGAGGGTGCGCACGGGGACCGCAGCGCGGCTTTTGCTCGGGGCCGGTGCCTGCCTTCGAATGACCATCTCGCCTCGTTGGCTGGCTGTCGCGTTCAGGAGGACGGCAGCAGCCTTGGGAACACTAAGGCCGGTCGCAGCAGTCCGTCGCGCGACTCGGCGACAGCGACGAGGCGCCCCTGCTCGTCGAGGACGCGCACGATCGCGTCCCGGCTCTCGGTGAGCCGCCCGCGCACTGCGCGCACCGGCAGCGCACGACCGTTGGCGAGCGCCCGCTCCCCGAGGTCGTCAACCGTGACCGCGGGCAGGAAGGCGAGCGCTTCGCCGAGCGGTACGACCCGTTCCGGATCGGCGTCGCGCAGATCGAAGGGACCTATACGCGTCCGCACGAGCCGCTCGCAGTACGCGTCACCGAGATCGGCGACGAGCTGGCGAATGTACGTGCCGGCCGAACACTCGATTTCGAACTCTGCTCGCTCGTCGTCATGCGCGAGCAGCTCGGCCCGATACACGGTGATCTCGCGGGCAGGCAACGCCGGCTGAGCGCCGCGCCGCGCGAGCCGGTAGGCGCGCTCGCCGCCCACCTTCACCGCCGAGTAGGCCGGTGGTACCTGGCGCTGCCGCCCGGTGGGGATGGCGAGCCGCTGCGGTCTACGGCCTGTGTGCTCGATCTCGCCCTCGGGATCACCGGTGGTCGAGCGCCAGCCGAGGCGCGCCACCGCCCGATAGGTCTTGGGCAGACCGACGAACCAGCGTTGTGCTCGCGTCGCCCGGCCGAGCAGGATCAGGAGCAAACCCTCGGCGAAGGGGTCGAGCGTGCCAGCGTGGCCGACCTTTGTGCTGCGCGGGCACCGTCGCCGCACGGCAGCCACGGCGTCGTGCGACGTCGGTCCTGGCGGTTTCGGGTAGAGGATGACACCGCCCTCCGCCGGCACCGCGAGCCTGGCAGTTGTCTCTCTCCCTCGCTCCGCCATCGCTCTCCGCCGCGCCGCACCCGTGGCGAATGGCAGCCCGCTGCGTCAGGCGGAGTCGTCGAGCTGTGCACGCAGGAGCTGGGTCACGGTGGCGATGACTTCCTCGTGCGGCACGTCGGTGGTGAACCCGGCCGCCTGGCGGTGACCGCCACCGCCGAAGGCACGCGCTATGGCCGACACGTCGACGCCGCGACTCGACGTGCGCAAGCTGACCTTGCGCAGCCCGCGCCGACCGTCGTCGAGCTTGTCGCGCACGAGCACCGCCACCACCGTTCCCTCGACGGCACGGAGCTGCTCGACGATGCCCTCGGAGTCAGACTCGCTGGCGCCCGCCTCCTCGAAGTCGGCGCGCGTCAACAGCGTGGCGGTGATCCGTCCGCCGTCGTGGCGCTCGAGTCGCGAGAGCGCGCGCTCGAGCAGCCGCAGGCGCGCCACCGGCACGTTCTCGTACACGCGGTGGTAGACGTCGTAGGGGTTGACGCCGGCCTCGATCAAGTCGGCAGCGACGCGGTGGGCCGCCGGCGTTGCGTTCTCGTACATGAAGCGGCCGGTGTCGGTGACGATGCCGACATAGAGAGGCTCGGCGATCTCCGGCGTCAGCTGCACCCCGAGCCCGCGCGCGAGGCGGTAGACGATCTCGGCGGTCGACGACGCCGAGGGGTCGACGAGGTTGAACGCGCCGAAGCGGGTGTTGTCGTGGTGGTGGTCGACGTTGACGATGTGGCGGCCGTTTTCGCGCAGAAAGTCGACCGGCATACGATCGATGTTGCCGCAGTCGAGGAAGACGATCACCCGCTCTCCGACGTCTTCGGGGGGCTCGCCGACGAGACCCCGGAAGTCAAGGTGGCGGTATTCGGGCGGCAGCGGGAACTCCTGCGGCGAGAGGTACATGAGAACGTCTTTGCCGAGCTGTTCGAGCGCCCGGTGCATCCCGAGCAGCGAGCCGAGCGCGTCGCCGTCGGGGTTCTCGTGAGTCGTCAAGAGCAGCTTCGGCGCGCTGCGCAGCTCCTCGAGAACAGCTGCCTCGGCGGCAGCGATCGTCGCATCGGCGCTGGTGTTCACGCGTCCGCTTTCCGGTCGCCGCTGTCGAGCAGCTGCGCAAGCCGCACCCCCCGCTCGACGGTGTCGTCGTAGACGAACTCGAGCGTCGGGGTGCGCTTGAGGCGCAGCTCGCTGGCGATCGCGCGCTGGAGCAGGCCGTGGGCGGAGGCAAGGCCGGCCAACGTGCGCGCGCGCTCTTCGGGCCCGCCGAACACGCTCACGTATACGCGCGCGCGGCGCAGATCGGGGCTCGTGTCGACGGCAGTCACTGTCACGAATCCTATGCGCGGGTCCTTGAGATCTTCCGTGATCCTCGACGAGAGAACCTCGCGCAACGCCTCGTTGACGCGGCGCATGCGCTGTGTCGGCATCCTATCCCCCTAGGAGGTCGTCACGAGAAGCGATCCCGCGAGCGACGTGGACGGTGCCGGGATAGCGCTCGCACAGAAAGCGCTCGATGCGATCAGCTGTTGCCAGCACAGGTCCCGGGTCGGGCCCGACCAGCGCCGCCGACAGCGTCGCCCGCTGCCAGAGGTCGTGGTGGTCGGTCTCGGCGACCGCTGCCCCGAACCGTCGCTGCAGGTTCGCCTTCAACGAACTGAGCTCGCGGCGTTTGCCTTTAAGGCTGCCGTTGCCCGGCAGGTGCACCTCGATCTCGAGCAGGCAAACGAACCCCATCGCAGCGACCCCCTACGCTGGCCGCGAGCCCCTGCCTGGCCGACCACGAATGCTCGGCGTGCCCAGGCGGGCTCAGGTGAGCTTCTTTTCGACTTCCCGCACCTCGTACGCCTCGACGACGTCGCCCTCTTTCACGTCCTGGTAGTTCTCGAGCGTGAGACCGCACTCGAGCCCCGCCTGGACCTCGCGCACGTCGTCCTTGAAGCGCCGGAGGCTGGCGATACGTCCGTCGTAGACCACGGTGCCGTCGCGCACGAGGCGTGCCTTCGCGCCCCGCCGGATCGTGCCCTCGCGCACGTAGCAGCCGGCGATCGTGCCGACGCGGGAGGCGCGGAAGATGGCACGCACCTCGGCGACGCCCACCACTTCCTCGACGTGCTCGGGCTCGAGCAAGCCCTCCATCGCCGCCTTGAGCTCCTCGGCCACCTGGTAGATGACCGAGTAGGTGCGGACCTCGACCCCCTCGCGCTGCGCCGTGGCAGCGGCGCCACCGACCGGGCGCACGTTGAAGCCGATCACGACCGCATCGGAGGCAGCGGCGAGCATCACATCCGATTCGGTGATGCCGCCAACCCCCTCGCGGATGACGTTGACGGTGACCTCGCTCTGCGGCAGCTTGGCGATCTCGTCGAGGATCGCTTCCAGCGAGCCCGTCACGTCGGCCTTGACGACCAGGTTGAGCTGCCGCTCGCCGCGCTCCGCGCGGGCGAGCACGTCCTCGAGCGAGACACGACGGCGCATCTGACGGGCCAGCGCTTCCTGCTTCAAGCGCTGGGCGCGCTCCTGGGCTAGACGGCGCGCCTCGCGCTCGTTCTCGACGACGCGGAAGCGATCGCCCGCCTCGGGCACCCCGTCGAAGCCGAGCACCTCGACTGGCGTGCCCGGTCCGGCCTCGCGCAAGCGCTGGCCGCGGTAGTCAGTCATCGCCCGCACGCGCCCCGACTGCGTCCCAGCGAACAGAGCGTCGCCGACGCGCAGCGTGCCGCGCTGCACGAGCAGCGTCGCCACGGGACCACGCCCGGCGTCGAGCCGCGACTCGATGACGGTTCCCGAGGCCGGCGCCTTGGGGTTGGCGCGCAGCTCGGCGATCTCGGCAAGCGTGACGATCGTGTCGAGCAGCTCGCCGAGACCCTGGCCAGTCTTGGCCGACACGTCGACGAACTCGGTGTCACCGCCCCACTCGGCCGGTGTCAGGCCTTTTGCGGCGAGCTCGCCGCGCACGCGCTGGGGATCGGCGTTCTCGAGATCGATCTTGTTGACCGCGATGACGATCGGCACGTTCGCGGCGCGCGCGTGATCGATCGCCTCGAGGGTCTGCGGCATCACGCCGTCGTCGGCGGCAACAACGATCACGGCAATGTCGGTGACCTGGGCGCCGCGCGCCCGCAGCGCGGTGAACGCCTCGTGGCCCGGGGTGTCGATGAAGGTGATGTTGTGGCCGTTAGTCGAAACCTGGTAGGCGCCGATGTGCTGCGTGATGCCGCCCGCCTCGCGGGCCGCGACGTCGGTCTGGCGGATGGCGTCGAGCAACGACGTCTTGCCGTGGTCGACGTGCCCCATCACCGTCACAACAGGCGGTCGCGGCTCGAGGTCCTCTTCCCGGTCTTCTTCGTCCGCGTCCTGCTCGCCCTCATCGGCGGCGCTGGTGATGGTGACCGTCTTGCCGAGGGCGTCGGCGAGCAGCTCGATCGCTTCGTCCGACAGCGTTTGCGTGAGCGTGGCGAGCTCGCCGAGCTCCATCAGTTTCTTGATCACCTCGGGCGCGGGTACACCGAGCGCCTCGGCGATCTCCTTGACGGTCGAGCCAGAGCGGATCGGAACCGCCTCTTCGCTCGGCGCCTCGGCCTCGGCTACAGCGGTCGCCGTCTCTACCGGCGCTGGTGGCTCATCGGGGAACGGCTGTCGCCGGCGGCTGCGCCGGCGGGGCCGCTGCCCGGGCGGGGCCGACGGCCCCGAGGGGCGGTCGGGACGCGACGCCTGGGCGTCGATGACGACGCGCCTTCGCCGCCCTCCCTCGCCAAGCCGTCCGGGGCGCACCGGTCGCGTGCGGCCGGGACGCTCCCGGCCCGCACCGGCCGTATCGCGCGCGCCGGGCGCCCGTCCCGGGGCGCTGGCGCCACCCCCCCGGGGTGGAGCAGAAGTTTGCCCGCCGGCGCGACCAGCGGCGGGGCGATCTTCACGGGTAGCGGGGCGGTCGCGAGTCGGTGCGCGCTCCCCCTGACCGGTCGGTCGCGCTCGCGGCGCGCGCGCTCCCGGCCGGGCCCCGCCGCTCTCGCCGCGCCCGTCCGCTTGAGGACGCTCGGGCTCGGCAGGGGGCGCGTCCGGATCGCCGAAGGCACGCGCGACGGCAGCCTCGTCGACGCTCGAAGCCGCAGCCTTGACGTCGAGGCCGGCGCGCTGCAGGATCGCGATGACCTCTTTGCTCGGGATCCCGCGCTCTTTGGCTATTTGATGGACGCGCTTCTTTGCCACTCGTGAACGAAGTCTATGGTCTCTTGTGGAAGCTCAACCGCTGCCCGGAAAGCGCGTGCCAGTGCACGCTGGGCCTTCGCGAGGGCGGCGCCGCACTGCGGCGAGCCGCAGACGTAGGCACCACGACCGGCGTGGCGCCGCTCAGGGTCGGCGACGACGCGCCGACCGTCCGCCAAGGCGAGCCGTAGCAGCTCGTCCTGGTAAGCGCGCCGCCGACAGACGACGCACATCCGAACCGGACGGTGCCGCCGCTCGCCGATCGCTGCCGCCGTCGCCGGTCGTTTTTAACTGTCGCCGCCCTCGTTCGCGACCTGCTCGGCGACACCGGGGGATGCGTCGCCGTCCGACGCCTCCGTGTCGCCCCTCGATCCCTCGGCCTCGCTGGCCTCGAGCGCTTGGTGGGCCGGCAGCCCGCAATAACGCGAACCCGGCAGCGCCGCGTTCGGGCAGCGACGCCCGTTGGCGAGGATCGCCGCGCAACGCCCCGAGACCTCCGCCTCCTCTTCCTCGAGGTCGAGCTGGGCCTCTTCCTCGGCGAACTCGCTCTCGGAGCGGATGTCGATGCGCCAGCCGGTGAGACGTGCCGCGAGCCGCGCGTTGAGACCTTCCTTGCCAATCGCCAACGACAGCTGGTCGTCGGGAACGATCACCGTCGCCTGGCGGGCGTCGTCGTCGACCAGCACTTCGCGCACGCGGGCGGGCGACAGCGCCTTGGCGATGTAGCGAGCCGGCTCGTCGTTGTAGGGGATGATGTCGATCTTCTCGCCGCGCAGCTCGGAGACGACCATGCGGACCCGCGAGCCGCGCGGACCGACGCACGCCCCCACCGGATCGATACCGGTCTGGTGCGAGACGACCGCGATCTTGGAGCGAAAGCCGGGTTCGCGCGCGACGTTGACGATCTCGACAAGGCCGTCGGCGATCTCGGGGACCTCGAGCTCGAACAGCTTGCGGATCAGCTCGGGCGAGCGCCGCGAGAGGATGATGCTCGGACCTTTGGCCTGGGCCGATACGTCCGTGATCACCGCCTTGATCCGCTGACCGTGGTCGTAGCGCTCGCCCGGCACCTGCTCGGAGCGCGGCAGCAGCGCCTCGACACGCTCGCGCAGCTGCACAAGCGTGTAGCGGTTGTCGGACTGCTGCACGATGCCGGTGACGAGCTCGCCGACGCGGTCCTGGAATTCCTCGTAGGTCATGTCGCGCTCGGCTTCGCGGATCCGCTGGAGGATCACCTGCTTCGCTGTCTGCGCGGCGATGCGGCCGAAATCGCTCGGTGTGACGTCGCGCTGCTCGATGCGGTCGCCGTGCTCGGCGAGCAACCGCTCGACGTCGATCTCAACCGGTTCGGGCTCGCGCCGCTCGCCGGTCTCGGGATCGATGCGCGCACCCTCCTCCTCGGCCTGCTCGGCCTCGGCGATCAGCTGGCGCTCGAGGTCCTCGGGAACGATCAGCTCGAAAACGCGGAATTCGCCCTGCTCGAGGTCGAACTCGACGCGTGCGTACTTGGCCGCCCCCGGCGTCTTTTTGTAGGCCGACAGCAGCGCATCCTCGATCGCCGCTTTGAGACGGCTCGCGCCGATGCCCTTCTCTTTAGCTAGCGCCCGTACGGCTTCGGCTATCTCCCTGGACATCCGCTACTCCTCCAGCAGGTTGCCGCGGTTGATCTCCGCGTAGGGAATCGACACCACCCCGGACTCGGTCGCGACCGTCACCGCGCGATCGTCGGCTCCAACGAGCTCGCCGCTGTAGGTGCGTCGACCGCCGCGCTCGGCGCGCAGCCGCAAGCGCGCGCGTCGTCCGAGATAGCGACGGAAGTGCGCCGGTTTGGTGAGCGGCCGTCGTGGCCCCGGAGAGGAGACCTCAAGCCCGACCTCGGCGACGAGATGCCAGAGCTGCCGCGTGACCCGCTCGCAGAGCGCGAGGTCGACACCTTGGGGGTGATCGATCACGAGTCTGATCCGTTCGCGCCCGGCGGGTTCGCAGGCGAGCAGCTCGACCTCGGGCTCGACCTTCGCGAGCCGTTGCTCGATCTCCGCCCGGAGCTCTTCGATCTTCCGCCGCACTGTCTTCCGAGACGCCTTCGCTAGTCGAAAAAAAAGGGGGGCCGAGGCCCACCCCAGGCGCGGCCTTACGGCCGCAGTCTGAAGCTGTCGCTGCGAGTATAGCCCGCAGCTGTCTCACGGTCCCGGGTCCCGCGCGCGGGTCGCGCCTCTCCACCTGGCTCCGCCGTCACCCGCAGAAAGTGTCGAAGCGAACCCATGCCCTGCCTTGGACGGGAAAAAGGGCGGGCCGCCGCGTTACGCGGCGGCCCGCCCGAGGACCGCTCTCTGGTGGGTCGGCGCTAGCACCGACCCGCTGGAGGCGTTCTCAGCTCGCGTTCGTCGGTGGCGCCAGCTGGATCTGGAACGGGTTACCCGGCCCCGACATCAACAGATTGAGGAGCGGGGTCGTCAACCCGCAGCCGGTCAGCGATGGCAGCGTCGTCGTTCCGGAGAACGAGATGCCCTGGCCGAGCTGGGCGAAGGGCACCGTCGCCGAGAGCGGCAACTCGACCGGCTGGGAGGTGCGGCACGTACGGCTGCTCACCAGGTTGAGCGGGAGGTACGGCGACGAGAGACGCCGGATGTAGATCGTCGACGCGGAGGTGGCCTTCACCGTGACGTTGCCATCCGTCCCGATCGCGATCGAGCCCGACACCGGCCGCGCCTCGACCAGCTCGAGCGTCGCGTCGACCGGCAAGCCGAGAACCTTGAGGCGCGCCTTGATCGTGGGGATCGAAACGCTGCCCGAGAGAGCTCCGGTCGACACGTTCCAGCTGCCGTTGAACGTCGCGCCGCTCGGGATCGTGACGCTCTGATTGAGCTTCTTGATGCCGAGCGTGCCCGACACCTTCCAGTTAGTGAACGGGACTTCCTGCGCGGAAGCGGCAGGGGCTGCTACCGCGAACGCACCGACGACGGCAAGAGCCGCAGCCTTGCGGCGAAGTGCCATGCGAACGACCTCCCTCCAGGGAACGTTGGGTTTTCGGGATGTGGGGGACTTTGCGGCCTAGCGGACGCCTCCGGTGTCCGCTCCCGACCTCGGGCGCTAGGCCTTCGGCCGGTGGTCCGCCTGACCGTCCGATCGGTCAGCTGCGCTTCGATCCTACGACGGTTCGTCGCGGCGCGCAAGCAGCTGCGTGTCGAGCACGATCGTCACCGGCCCGTCGTTGACCAGCTCGACGCGCATGTGCGCACCGAAGCACCCGCGCTTGGCGCCCAACAATTCGCACAGGCGCTCGTAAAGCACCTCGGCGCGTTCCGGCGGCGCCGCCTCTTCGAAACTCGGGCGCCGGCCGCGACGCGCGTCGGCGAGCAGCGTGAACTGGCTGACGCAGAGGATCTCGCCGCCCACGTCCACGAGCGAGCGATCGAGCGGCCGGCGATCGCTCGGGAAGATGCGCAGGGCGCGGATCTTGCGTGCAAGCAGCTGACAGTCGCTCTCGGTGTCGTCGCGCGCGACGCCGGCCAGCACGAGCAGCCCGCGGCCGATTGCAGCCACGGCCCTCTCTCCCCCGTCCGGATCGACCACGCTCACGCGGGCGCGAGCCACCCTCTGCACCACCGCTTTCATGGCGCGCGAGGCTATAAGTCGGGCACCAGGTCGGGCACGGCACGACGCCGGCAGGCGGTCAGGGCATAGCCGAGGCCGCCGCGAGCGCCGACTCGCTCGGGCGGCATCGTGCTCTGTTCGGAAGTCGGACGATGAGCGAGCAACGACAAGCAAGTGGCGACCTCCGCTCCCTGGTCGGCGGCTACCTCGCCGGGCTCGGGGTACCGGTGCGGTCCTTGGCTGAAGGCGAGTGGGGCGTCACCCTGCCCGCTGGTGTGTGCGGCGAGCGAGCGCTCGACATAGGCCTGCGCGTCAGCGACGGGCTGCTGGCAGCGCGCGCCTTCGTGGCTGACGCAAGCCACGGCCTCGACCCGTTCGCGCTGCTCCACCTGAACCGCCACCTCACCCTGGTGCGCGTAGGGGCGTCACGCAGCGGCGAGTTGTGGATTCACGGGGAACTGCCTGTCGACCAGGTGTCCGTGTCGGCGCTCGACCGTCTTTTGGGTCACCTTGTCGAGACAGCGGCGCTCGTGCGCGAGGCGGCATGGCCGAGCGGCGCCGCCCGCTCGTGGGACTCGCCCTGGACGCGCTTAGCCGAGCGCGGTGCGAGTCACGGGTTTTGAAGAGACCCGCAGCGCCCTTAGCTCGCGCGCAAACGCTCGAGGAAAGCGCGGTAGTCGGCGCGGTCGGGCCGCATGCAAGCGGCTAACGCAGCGTGTCGGCGCGCTTCCAGGTGACGCCCGGTCTTCTCGGCCGCCCGCCCGAGGCAGTAGTGAGCGTAGTCGTCGACGGGATAGCGCTCGACCACCGCTGCGAACTCCTCGCGCGCCTCCTCGAAACGGCCGGAGCGGAAGTAAGCGCGCCCGAGAGCTTCCCGGATCGAGCTTTTGTCAGGCTCGAGCCGCCGTGCGCGCTCGAGCGGCACCTGGGCGGCCATGAAGTCGCCGGCAGCCAGCAGCGCACGCCCGCGCTCGAGCAGCTCGTAGACGTGCTCGCCGCGTTCCTCGGGTGTGCGGAACTCGTCGCCGCTCACGCCATCCCGAGGTTAGAGAGCTCCCGCATCAAGCCGACACCGTCCGTTCGCGGACGCCGGCCGATCGCGGCCGTCCGGCCCCTGCCCTCGCTCCGCCTGTGTACTCACGACCTCTCCGCGCGTGCGCGCGCGGCACGGCCATCCGCTGGCGCGTAGTACTTGCGCCGCCTGTGGACCCGCGACCTCTCCGCGCGCGCGGCGCGACTAGCGCGCTGCTCGGGTTACGAGCAGCCGCTCGACCTCGTCGAGAACGGCCTCGGCGACGGCACTTTTGGCTTGTCGCTCGACCCGCCGTTCGACGCCGTCGGCGGTGACGATCACGACAGCGTTTTCAGTGCTGTCGAAGCCGATCCCCGGCACGGAGACGTCGTTGGCGACGATCGCGTCCAACCCCTTGCGCGCGAGTTTGGTGCGGGCGCGAGCCACGAAGTCGCCGCCGTGCTCGGCAGCGAAGCCGACGACGAGCTGCTCGGCGCGCCGCTGCGATGCGAGCCCGGCGACGATGTCTTCGGTAGGTTCGAGTTCGATCGCCAGCCGCTCGCCGCGCTCGAGCTTCACGCGAGCGGCATCGGCAGGACGAAAGTCTGACACCGCCGCCGCCATCAGCAGCACGTCACAGCTCGGGAACCGCTCGTCGAGCGCGGCCGACAGCTCGGCGACGGTTTCGACAGCGACGTGCTCGACACCTACGGGGGGCGGCACGGCGAGGTTGGCGCCGACGAGAGTGACGCGCGCACCGCGCTTGTTGGCGGCGGCAGCAAGCGCCACTCCCATCCGCCCCGACGAGCGATTGCCGATGAAACGCACCGCGTCTAGCGGTTCGCGCGTACCGCCGGCCGTCACGAGCACGCGCTTGCCGGCGAGAGCGTTCGGTTGGGCCTCGCCGCTAGCGGGTAGCGCCGCCGGCTCGGGGGAACGCCCCTGCCCGCCGGCGAGCGTGCTCTCGAGCACGGCGAGGATGCGCTCGGGATCGGCGAGGCGCCCGGCCCCCCACTCGCCGAGCGAGGCCAAACGTCCTGTCTCGGGCTCGACGACCACGATTCCGGCCGCCCGCAACCGCTCGACGTTGGCGGACGTAAAGACGTTGCGCCACATCGCGTCGTTCATCGCTGGCGCGACCACGACAGGTGCGCGGCAAGCGAGCGCGGCGGTCGTCACGAGGCTGTCGGCCTGGCCGGCGACGAGCTTCGCGATCGTGTTGGCGGTCGCCGGCGCGATGCAGTAGACGTCGCAGCGTTCGACGAGCGCGAGGTGCGAGATCGGCTGGTGGCGCGGCATCTCCTCGCCCGGGTAGGCGCCACGGAGTGGGTCGGGCTCGAACTCGTCGACAAGCACCGGCGCGCCGGTGATCGCCTCGAACGTCGCCCGCCCGACGAAGCGCACGCTGGTGGGCGTCTGGACGACGCGCACTGCGTGCCCGCGCTCGGTTGCAAGCCGCACGAGCTCGGCGGCCTTGTAGGCGGCGATGCCGCCGCAGACGCCGAGAAGGATGCGCGCCATCGCTTCCGCTACCGGTAGCGGTAGCGCAGCTTGCCGGCGGCGAGCTCCTCGAGCGCGACCTGCAGGTAGTTGGACGAGTCGGTGTCCACCATCGGCGGGGGATACTCCTCGAAGGTGCCCTCGCCGAGGCTGTGGTAGTAGCTGTTGATCTGGCGAGCCCGCCGCGCGGCGACGATCACCGCGGCATACGTGGAGTCGGCGTGCTCGAGGATCTTGTCGAGTCGCGGCTTGATCATCTCTCGGGTCGCTGTTGCCTGCTCGCTTCGGCGCTGCGGGCGCGCTTTGGCGCTCTAGCGGGCGACGATCTTACCGACCAGCCGCTCGAGCTCGGCGAGCGCGCGCTCGGCGTCGTCGTTGACGATGACGTGCGCGAACTCGTCGCGTGCTGCCAGCTCCTCACGGGCGGCGGCCAAGCGCTTGGCGATCTGCTCCTCCGAATCGGCGCCACGCCGCCGCAGGCGCCGCTCGAGCTCGTCGAGAGACGGCGGCGCGATGAACACCAACAGCGCGTCGGGTCGCTGCGCGCGGATCTGGCGCGCGCCCTGTACGTCGATCTCCAAAAGCACCGCGCGCACCGGTCGCTCGAGTTCGGAGCGCAGCGTGCCGTAGCGGTTGCCCGCGTACACGGCGTGCTCGACGAACTCGCCAGCGCGCACGCGGCGCTCGAACTCCTCGGGGCTCAGGAAGTAGTAGTCGCGGCCGTCGACCTCGCCCGGACGCGGCGGCCGCGTGGTGGCGGACACCGCCACATGGATGCAAGGAACGCGCTCGAGGAGCCCCTTGATCAGGGTTCCTTTTCCCACCCCCGAAGGGCCGGTGATGACGACGAGCGGCGTGACTATCGGCGCAGGTAGGCGACGAGCTCGTTGCGCTGCCGCTCAGACAGACCGCCCACGGTCTTGCTGGGCGAGATGCGGCAGTGCATGAGCGCACGGTTTACCTTCACGCGCCCGAACTTCGGAACCGCTAACAGCAGGTCGAAGACTTTCGCTGTCAGCAGGTAGTCGGGCGGATCGAGCAGCAGCTCGTCGATCCGTACCCGCCCGGCCTTGAGGTCGCGTTTCACGCGGGCACGGCGCGTGCGCACCTCGTTGGCCCGCCGTAGCGCCTCCATCCGCTGTGCAAGCGAGCGCTCGGGCGTCACCCCGCCTCGCCGTTGCTCGCTGCCCGAGACGGCAAGCGCCAGCGCCTCCGATTGCGCGTTGCTGGCACAACCATCGGCACGCGGCCGGCTTTCGCTGGCGGAGCTGTCGCTACCCGCGGCGAGCGACCCGCTGCGTACCTCGCCGACTGCCCAAGGGGCAGCGCTAGGCGCTGGTGGCAGGTCGCCGTCAGCGCTAGCCAGCTGCCCGTCGGTGCGCGGCGCACCACCGCTGGCAGCTTCCGCAGAGCTCTCGAAAAAGCGCGCGCGTGCGCTGGCTTTGGAGTGCGCGGCGGTTCTCGGGGGGACGAGCATGGGCGGCGATCTTACACGCGCTGCGCCGCTCGGGAGAGAGGCAAAAGCGCAAATAGCGGGCAATTGACATAAGGGTGAAGTCGAGGTTTAGAGTGCTTGGCGCTGGTCGAGGTCGGGCCCCTGCCGGCACCAGCGCATCTTTGGGCTCGGAGCAGTGTGCCCGGCACGAGCCTGCGAACGGCGCGGCTCTCACATCGCTCGCAACGCCTTGCGGATCGGCAGCGCCGCGAGCGGGTCGCGGAAGTTGGCCGTGCCGACCGCGACGTAGCTCGCGCCGGCGGCGAGAAAGTCCTCGGCGTCGGCGACCGCGGCGATACCCCCCATGCCGATCACCGGTATGCGCACAGCCGCCGCGACCGTGCGCACCTGAGCGAGCGCGAGCGGCTTGATCGCGGGACCGGAGAGCCCGCCGTGGCCGCGCGCAAGAAGCGGCCGCCCACGCGCGAAAACCGTTCCGGGGAACGTGTTGACAAGCGACAGCGCGTCGGCGCCAGCATCCGCGGCGGCGCGTGCTACGGCCGCCTGATCGCTCGCGGTGGGTGTCAGCTTCACCACGAGCGGCTTGGTGGTGAGAGCGCGCGCGCGTGCTACCGCGCGGGCGGTCTCGCCGGGATCCTGGCCGATCACCAGCCCGCTTTCGACGTTGGGGCAAGAGACGTTCAGTTCGATCGCAGCGACCTCCTCGCGCTCGCCGACAGCGGCGACGAGCGCGGCGAGCTCGTCGCCGCTGTGCCCCATCACCGATACGCAGACAGGCACGGGAAGCTCGCCCAGGCGCGGCAGGTCCTCGGCCAGGAAACGCGCGAGCCCTTTGTTCGGCAGCCCGATCGAGTTGACCATCCCCGCCGCCGTCTCGGCGATCCGCGGCGGCGGGTTGCCCACCCGCGGCTCGCGGGTGATCGTCTTCGAGACGTACACGTCGAAGGGAAACCGCTCGAGCAGCGCGTCGCCGAACACAGCGAGCGCAGCAAGCGCGTCGAATGTGCCGGACCCGTTGAAAACCCGTCCCGGTGGGCGCCAGCCGCCGATCGCGGGCGGCTCGTCGCGATCGCCTGCCGCGCCCTCGCCTGTGGTGTGCTCGTCAGCCATCGCCACCGGTGTCCCCTAGCTCGTACGCGTCGAGCACCGGGCCCTCGAGACAGAGGCGCACGAACCCCGTCCGCGTCGCTACGGCACAACCGAAACAGGCGCCGTACCCGCACGCCATCGGCGCTTCGTAAGCGAGCTGGCAGGGCACGCCCCACGCGCGCGCGATGCGGCCCACCTCGGCGAGCATCGGCTCCGGGCCGCAGGCGTAAATCGCGTAGTCCTCGTGGTCTGACCGCGCGAGCCGCTCGGCGAGCAGCTCGGTGACGAAACCGCGCCGCCCGACGCTGCCGTCATCGCTCGCCAACGCCACCTCCGTTGCCGTGACCAGGCGCGCGGCGCGCGCGCACGGCTCGTCGCGGAAACCGAGCAGCGCTTCGCAGCTGCCGTCGAGGGCCTCGGCGAGCGCGGCGAGCGGCGCCACGCCGATACCGCCACCGACCAAGAGCGCTCGCCTGCCTTCGACGAGCGCGAAGCCGCGCCCGAGTGGTCCGAGCGCCAAAAGCTCCTCGCCTACCGCCGCCGACGCCAAACGGCGCGAGCCCGGTCCCACCGGATCGACTAGAAAGGTGAGCGGGTCGGCCGTCGCGTGCGAGAAGGGACGAGCAAGCCACGGCCTGCCCTCCTCTCCGCCCCAGCGCTCGGCGGTCGCGAGCATGTAGAACTGGCCGGGAGCTGGCGGCTGATCTACGCCGTCGACCGTGAGCAGCCGGTAGCGTCCGACCGCCTCGCTCGCGACCACACGCAGCCGCTGCCGCTCGAGTAGCGCGTGTCTGCGTTCTGCGGCCAGCAGCGCTTTAGCGTCCCCCTGCCGCGGCGGTCTCGGCCGTCTGGGCGTGGAGCTCCTGCAACGACACCACCTCCGGCCGTCCGCGCTGCAGAGCTGCGATCGCCCGCTGCGCGGCGCTAGCGCCGGTCATGGTGGTTATGCACGGGATCGAACGAGCCACCGCGGCACGCCGGATCTCGTAGCCGTCGGCGCGCGCGCCCGAGCCGGTCGGCGTGTTGATCACGAGATCGATCTCGCCGCGCTCGATCAGCTCGACGATGTGGGGCGAGCCCTCGGAAACCTTGTTGACGGTCTCGACCGGCACGCCCATCCGCCGCAATGCGCGCGCCGTTCCCCGCGTCGCGACGACCTTGAAGCCGAGGTCGTGTAGTGCCGCGGCCACCTGCGTCGCAGCCGGCTTGTCGCTGTCGGTCACCGAGATGAACACGGTGCCGCTGCGCGGCAGCGCGGAGCGCGCCGCCGCCTGCGCTTTGCCGAACGCTGTCGGGTAGTCGCGCGCGATGCCCATCACCTCGCCGGTCGAGCGCATCTCGGGGCCGAGGCGCGCGTCGGCGAGCGGGAACCGCTGGAAGGGGAGCACCGCCTCCTTCACCGACACATGGCCTGGCTGACGGGGAATACGCACGTCGAGGTCGCGTAGCCGCTCGCCGAGCATCAAGCGACAGGCGATCTTGGCGAGCGGTACCCCCGTCGCTTTCGACACGAACGGCACCGTGCGCGAGGCGCGGGGGTTCGCCTCGAGCACGTAGAGCTCGTCGTCGCCGGCAATCGCGAACTGGATGTTGATCAGCCCAACGACCCCGAGCCTGAGCGCGATCGCGCGCGTCGCCTCTTCTACCTGGCGCTCCATCTGCGGGCCGAGCGACAGCGCCGGGATCACGCACGCTGAGTCGCCCGAGTGCACGCCGGCTTCCTCGACGTGCTGCATGATCGCGCCGATCACCACCTCTTCGCCATCGGCAAGTGCGTCGACGTCGACCTCGATCGCGTTTTCCAGGAAGCGGTCGAGGTAGATGCGGTTGCCGCCGCCCGCCGCTGCCGCACCCGAGCGCTCGAGGTAGGCGGCGAGGTCGTCGCGTGAGTAGCAGATCTCCATCGCGCGACCCCCGAGCACGTAGGAGGGACGCACAAGCAGCGGGAAACCGACGCTTTCAGCTGCAGCGAGCGCTTCGTCCGCCGACTCGGCGGTCGCCCACGGCGGACAACGCAAGCCGAGCTCGTCGAGGACGGCGGCGAAGCTCGTGCGGTCTTCCGCGAGGTGGATCGACTCGACCGGTGTGCCGAGCAGTGGAACGCCAGCCTCGGCAAGGCCGCGCGCCAGCTTCAGCGGTGTCTGGCCGCCGAACTGAACGATCACTCCCTCCGGCTGCTCGAGCTCGACTACGGCGAGCACGTCCTCGAGCGTGAGCGGCTCGAAGTAGAGCCGGTCGGAGGTGTCGTAGTCGGTCGAGACGGTCTCGGGGTTGCAGTTGACCATCACCGCGTCGCGCCCCGACTCGCGAACGGTCATCGCGGCATGCACACAGCAGTAGTCGAACTCGATGCCCTGGCCGATGCGGTTTGGTCCAGAGCCGAGGATCACGATCGCGGGACGGCTGCCGGGGCGCACTTCGTGCCGTGGCTTGCCATCGCGATCGGGGAGCTCGAAACCCGAGTAGTAGTAGGGCGTTTCGGCCTCGAACTCGGCGGCGCAGGTGTCGACCGCTTTGTAGGTGCGAACCAGCCCGCGCTCTACCGCGCCGTCGCGCACCACCGCGGCGATCTCCTCCAAGAACCAGGGGTGGATGTGCGTGCGGCGATGCAACTCGTCGAGCGCGACACCGCGGCGGATCGCCTCGGCGAGCAGCTCGTAGCGATCGTGGCTCGGCAGCTCAAGGCGCGCGAGTAGCTCGTCGGTGTCGGCGGGAGGTTGCGGCACGACGTCGAGCTCGCGTGAGCGCAGCGCCTTTGCGAACGCCTGGCGAAAGGTGCGCCCGATCGCCATCGCCTCGCCGACCGACCGCATCGACGTGCCTAGCTTGCCGTCCGATCCGGGGAACTTCTCGAACGCAAAGCGCGGCCACTTGACGACGACGTAGTCGAGCGTCGGTTCGAAGCTCGCCGGGGTCTTGCGAGTGATGTCGTTGTCGATCTCGTCAAGCGTGTACCCGACGGCGAGCCGCGCCGCGATCTTGGCGATCGGGAAGCCCGTGGCCTTCGACGCCAGCGCCGACGAGCGCGACACGCGCGGGTTCATTTCGATGACGACGACTTCCTCGGTTTCCTGGTTGACGGCGAACTGGATGTTCGAGCCGCCCGTCTCGACCCCGACGGCGCGAATGCACGCGATCGCCTGGTCGCGCAGCTTCTGGTAGAGCCGATCGGACAGCGTCTGCTGAGGCGCAACGGTCACCGAATCGCCGGTGTGCACGCCCATCGGATCGATGTTCTCGATCGAGCAGACGATCACCACGTTGTCGGCGCAGTCGCGCATCACCTCGAGCTCGAACTCGCCCCAGCCGATCACCGACTCCTCGATCAGCACCTGGCCGATCGGGCTCGCCGCGATGCCCTCGGCGACACGCTCACGGAACTCTTCGCGGCTGCGCGCGATCCCGCCGCCTTCCCCGCCCATCGTGAACCCGGGGCGCACGATCGCCGGCAGGCCCACCTCGTCGAGCGCGCGCTCAGCTTCGGCGAGCGACGACACTGCGTGCGAGCGCGGCACTCTCAGGCCGGCCTGTTCCATCGTCCGGCGGAACAGCTCGCGGTCCTCGGCGCGGCGGATCGCGTCGTAGTTGGCGCCGATCAGCTCGCAACCGAAGCGCTCGAGCGTGCCGTCTTCCGACAGCGCCCGCGCGATGTTGAGCGCCGTGCCGCCGCCGAGCGTCGGCAGCACCGCATCGGGGCGCTCGCGCTCGATGATCTGCGCGACGGTGGGCGGATCGAGCGGCTCAATGTAGGTGCGGGTCGCGAACTCGGGGTCGGTCATGATCGTCGCCGGGTTGGAGTTGACGAGCACGACCTCGTACCCCTCCTCCAGCAGCACCTTGCACGCCTGCACGCCCGAGTAGTCGAACTCGGCGGCTTGACCGATGACGATCGGGCCGGAACCGATCACGAGGATCCGCTTGATGTCGTCGCGCCGCGGCACTAGCGCCTCCCTTCGATCAGCTGCTCGACGAAGCGGTCGAACTGGCGGACGGCGTCGTGCGGACCGGGACCAGCCTCAGGGTGGTACTGGACCGTCGCCGCCGGGACGTCGCGCAACACAAGTCCTTCCACGGTGCGGTCGTAGAGGTTGAGCTGGGCGAGCTCGGCGGTGCCGAAGTCGGTCTCCCAGCGCAGCGGCTCGTCGCCTTCGACGCGCCGCTCGCCGCGCGGTCCGAGCACCGCAAAACCGTGGTTCTGCGCGGTGATGTCGATCTTGCCGGTCGCGAGATCCTTGACCGGGTGGTTGGCGCCGCGATGGCCGAAGGGCAACTTGAAAGTTTCGAGCCCGACCGCGCGGCAAAGGAGCTGGTGCCCGAGACAGATCCCCCAAAGCGGCACCTTGCCGACCAGCTCGCGAACCGTGGCGACGATCCTGTCGAGCGCCGCGGGGTCGCCCGGCCCGTTGGCGAGAAACACTGCGTCGGGCGAGGCGGCGAGCAGCTCGCTGGCCGGCGTGTAGGCCGGGTAGAGGCGCAAGCGCACGCCACGCTGGCGCAGGTTGCGCACGATCGAGGCCTTGATGCCCGTGTCGATCGCCGCGACGAAAGCGCGCTCCGCTACCCCCTCGGCTGGTGGCAACTCGTGCGGTTCGGAAGGCGTTACCTCGCCAACGAGGTCGCGGCCTGCCATCGGCGGCTCAGCCGCTATCAGCTCGCGCGCCCGCTGTTCAGGAACCTCGGTGGGAAAGACACCGCCGCGCATCGCGCCCTTGTCGCGGATATGGCGCACGAGCGCGCGCGTGTCGACACCCGACAGTGCCGGCACACCGCAGTCGCAGAGCCAGCTCAGCCAGCCGCCCTCAGCGGTGGGCGCGTCTTCGGCGTCGACCCCTTCGCGCATCACCACAGCGCGAGCGTGGATGCGGTCGGACTCCATGTGCCTCTCGGCGACGCCGTAGTTACCTACGAGCGGGTAGGTGAAGACGACGATCTGGCCGCGGTACGAGGGGTCGCTGACGGTCTCTTGGTAGCCGCTCATCGACGTGGTGAAGACGACTTCGCCCACGGCGACTTCGTGGTGGGCGACCGAGAAGCCTTCGAAGCGGCTGCCGTCTTCGAGCAAGAGGTAGGCCGGCTGTGCGCCGAGCGGCCCGTGGTTGCGGCGTGCGGGTGCGGCGAGGCCGTGGTCCGAGGCGGGCAAAAGCTCCTCCTACTTGATCAGCTGCTGGATCTCTTTGAAGTGCGGGTGGTCGGCACCGCGCACGAGCTCGAACAGCGCCGACTCGACCGTTTGCGGCACCACGCCCGCGAGCTCGAGCCGGCGTAGCGCCACGTCGCGGTCGTGCGCCTTGCGCGAAGCGACAGCGTCGACGACCAGGTGCACCGCGACGCCGCGCGCGAGCAGCTCGAGGGCGGTCTGAGCGACACAGACGTGCGCCTCGATGCCGCAGACGAGCGCCTGCGTGCGCCCAGCAAGATCGAACCCCTCGGCCGCCGAAGCCGCGAAGCAGCGCTTCTCGACGCGCACATCGCCGTCGAGAAGCTCGGCTAGTTCCGGCACCGTCGGCCCGAGCCCACGCGGGTACTGCTCGCTGACGATCACCGGCAAACCGAGAATGTGCGCACCGCGAACGAGTTTGCGCGCCGCTGCGGCGACCCCGTCGAAGTCGCCGACGGCCTTGGCGAACGCCTCCTGGATGTCGACGACGATCAGCGCCGCACGCTGTGGGTCGAGCAGCACCCGCGCATGACGGTCGCCACCCCCGCCGGCCACGCCGAGTTGGTTCGAGCCTTCGCTCACGCTGCCACCTCCCGCATCAGGATCGAGCGATCGCGCCAGACGACAGCGCCAGCGCTGGTGGTCAAAAGCACCTTGCCGCGCAGACGGCGGCCGAGGAAAGCGTTGTTGGCGGAGCGGCTCTCGAAGCCGTTCTCGCCTACCGTCCACTCTTTATCGAGATCGACGAGGCAGAGGTTGGCGACGCTGCCGGGCTTTAGCGACGGCCGCTCGAAGCCGAGGACGCTGGCGCCGGCGGTGAGCTTCTCGACGAGCGTGGCGAGCGACAACTCGCCGGGTACGACGAGGTCGGTGTAAAGAGCGGCGAAGGCCGTTTCGAGACCGGTCGTACCCATCGGCGCCTCCTCGAACGGCGCTTCCTTCTCTTCCTGCGCGTGGGGAGCGTGATCGGTGGCGATGCAGTCGATCAGCCCCGAGCGCAGCGCCTCGCGCAGCGCTGTCCGGTCGCCGGCGCTGCGCAGCGGCGGGTTCATCTTGCGAGCGGTGTCGAGGCCAGCGACGTCTTCGTCGCAGAGAAGAAGGTGGTGCGGTGTCACTTCACAGGTGACGGCGACGCCGCGAGCGCGCGCCCACTCGACGATCGCCAGCGTCCGCGCCGACGACACGTGCTGGAGGTGAATCCGCCCGTCCTCGAGCTCGGCCAAGAGCACGTCGCGCGCTGCCATCACGGCTTCGCTCGCCCACGGGATCCCAGCGACGCCCAGACGCACCGAGACCGTTCCTTCGTGCATCGCGCCCTCGCCCGAAAGATCGGGGTCTTCCTCGTGCAACACGAGCGGCAGGCCGTGCAAGCGCTGGCACTGAAGCGCCTGTCGCATGACGCGCGCCGAGCGCACCGGCAAACCGTCGTCGCTGAAACAGACGGCACCAGCGTCGGCAAGCAGTGTTGTGTCGGTCAGCCGGTCGCCGCGCTGACCGACCGTGACCGCCGCCGCGAAACCGACCTGGACACGCGCCTCGCGATCGGCCCTGCGCCGCAAAGCACTCAAAAGCTCGGGGCTGTCGACGACCGGGTCGGTGTTGGCCATCGCTACGACGCAGCAGAAACCGCCCGCGGCAGCCGCGCGGGTGCCCGATTCGATGTCCTCTTCGTCTTCGCGCCCTGGTGTGCGCAGGTGGACGTGGGGATCGACGAAGGCCGGCACCGCCACACGCCCGCTCCCGTCGACCACCTCGCCGCTATCTGGCGCGGCGCCGCTTCCCGGCTCGGCGAGCGACGACACCACGCCGTCGCGAACCACGAGGTCGCACACCTGATCGATGCCCGCGACCGGATCGAGCGCGCGTACACCGGCGATCGTCAGGTTCGCTGGGGCGCCCTCGCTGACCGCGAGAGCCGGATGCAAAGTTCGCGCCGGTTCGCTCATGCCGGCTGCGGCGCCTCCTGCTCGCTGACCGCAGGGGTGCGCGCGCCGTCGCCGCCGGCGCCCGCCAGAAGCTCGTAGAGAACCGCCATCCGCACCGCCACACCCGCCTCGACTTGGTCGACGATCAACGACTGTGGCGAGTCGCAGACTTCGCTCGCCAGCTCGACGCCGCGGTTGACCGGCCCGGGATGCATGACCACCTGCCCGGGGCGCAGGCGGCGCCCGTCGATCTGCCAGCGCTCGACGTACTCGCGCAGCGACGGAGCGACGATCCCGGCGATTCGCTCGCGCTGAACGCGCAGCGCGTAGATGACATCGGCACGCTCGACGCCGGCGAGGTCGTAGCGAACGCTGCAACCGAGCTCGGCGATCGCTCTAGGCACGAGCGTCGGCGGTCCGCAGACGGTCACCTCGCAGCCCATCGTGCGCAGCGCGACGATGCCCGATCGCGCGACGCGACTGTGCGCGACGTCGCCAATGATCCACACGCGCAGGCCGTCGAGGCGGCCGAGACGGCGCCGCAGCGTGAAGAGGTCGAGCAACGCTTGCGTCGGGTGCTCGTGCTTGCCGTCGCCGGCGTTGATGACACTCGCCCGCGACCAGCGCGCTACGAGCGCGGCCGCGCCGGCGTGCGGGGCGCGCACGACGATCGCCGACGGGTCGTAGGCCGAGAGGGTCAGCACCGTGTCTTTGAACGACTCGCCTTTCTCGACCGACGAGCCCTGAGCCTTGACGGTGACGACGTCCGCCGACAGGCGCTTCGCCGCGAGTTCGAACGAGGACTGCGTGCGCGTCGAGGGCTCCATGAAGAGGTTGATCACGGTGCGCCCGCGCAGCGTTGGCACTTTTTTGATCGGGCGGCCGGCGACCTCGGCGAAGCTCTCGGCGCGCGCAAGGATGCGCTCGATCCCTTCGCGCCCCAGGTCGCCGATGGCGAGCAAGTGCCGTGCGCTCACGCCCTCACCTCCGCGAGCTCGCTGATCGAAACCTCGTCGACCCCGTCGACTTCGGCGAGACGCACGTTCACCCGCTCCCGACGCGAGGTGGGAAGGTTCTTGCCGACGTAGTCGGGGCGGATCGGGAGTTCGCGGTGGCCGCGATCGCAGACGACAGCTAGCTGCACTCGGCGCGGCCTGCCGAACGCAAAGAGCGCCTCGATCGCCGCGCGCACCGTCCGCCCGGTGTAGAGGACGTCGTCGACGAGCACGGTCGTGTACTCCTCGACGGGGAAATCGATTCGCGTCTCGCGCACCTCGGGTTGGTGTTCGGGACCGCGCAGCGAGAGATCGTCGCGGTAGAAGGAGATGTCGATCTCGCCGAAGGGGACGTCCGCAGCGAGCAGTTCGGCGACCTTGTCGCGCAAGCGCCGGGCGATCACGACCCCGCGCGGTTGGATGCCGACGATCGCGACGGGGCCGTCGCTGTTGCGCTCGACGATCTCGTGCGCGATGCGCACGAGCATTCGACGCACGTCCTCGCTGTGGAGGACGATCTTTTCCTGGCTAGCGATGGTTCTCCGCTCCTTCCGGCCTCGCTGGACCTGGTTAAAGGACGCAGCCGAACGGTACCACTCGACGGCGACGGCAGCGCTCCGCGCCCCCCGACCGGCACATACGCGACCGCGGCGCGGCGCGCCCGCCCGGCGACCGTTAGGCCGCGACCGCGGCACCTCTCGCCGCTGTCACTGGGGACCGACCGACCCGGCCCGGAGGTCGGACGATGCCGGAGCGAAGTCGGCGTTGCCGCCAGCCGGCGCCGGCCGCGCAGAGTGCTCGACGAGCCGCGGCTTCCCGCGCTCGGGAAACGGCACTTCCAGCCGGTCGAAGTCGCGCGGCACGAGCGTTGTGGCGAAGACCGCTTTCGCCTCCTCCGCGAGCAGCTTCGGGGGGTAGCGCGGCGAGAGATGGGTCAAAACGAGCGTGCGCGCCTCGCACTCCCGCGCCAGCTCGGCCGCCTCGCGGGCGGTCGAGTGCCGCGTCTTGCGCGCGCGGGACCGGTCCTCTTCGGCGAACGTCGCCTCGTGGACCAGCACATCGCAGCGCCAGGCGGCTGCCCTGAGCAGTTCGCACGGCCGTGTGTCGCCACTGAAAACGAGCTTGCGTCCCGGTCGCGGCGGACCCATCACCTGTTCGGGCTTGACCGGGCCCTTGCTGCCCGTGACTGTCTCGCCGCGCTGGAGCCGACCGAAGTCCGGTCCGGGCGCGACGCCGAGTTCCTGGGCGCGCACCGGGTCGAACTGCCCCGGCCGCTCGTCCTCGACGATCGCGTAGCCGAGTGCGGCGACGCCGTGATCGACCGCGAAAGCACCGAGCCGCCAGCCGTCGTACCGGAACTCGGCGGGCGGGTCGATCTCCTCCACCACCACTTCGTACGGAACGCGCCCAACCACAGATCGCAACGCTCTCAAGAGCGACGCGAGGCCGCGCGGGCCGCGCACGACGAGCGGAGTCGCGCGCTCCAGCAAGCCCCAGGTCTTGAGCAGCCCGGGCAGCCCCAGGACGTGGTCGGCGTGCAGGTGTGTGACGAGGATCTCGGGGATCTCGACGAGACCCTCCGAGCGCAGAAGTTGGCGCTGCGTCCCCTCGCCGCAGTCGATCAGAAGGCGGTGCCCGCCACGGCGCACGAGCGTGGCAGGCAGTGCGCGGCGCGCGGTCGGAACCGAGCCGGCGGTACCGAGAAAGAGGATCTCGAGTTCCACGATCGCGCAATCTTTGCGCCTCGCGGCGCCACTAGACTGCTTCGTTGCACGAGCGCCCGTAGCTCAGTGGATAGAGCGCTGGCCTCCGGAGCCAGAGGTCACAGGTTCGAATCCTGTCGGGCGCGCTGCCCCTTCCCGCTCGCAGGCGAAGGCTGCGAGCGCTAAGTCCGCGGCGCAAGTTTCGCCCCTCTCTTGCGTTCTCCCTTACGGGGGCACGGCGGGTTCGGCAGCGGTCGGATCCGCCGCGCACACGCCAACCGCCAAGGGGGACGCAGGATGTCGAACCAACCGCTCGAGCTGGGAGCGACGGCGACGTTCGGCGTGCGCCGTCTCGCACTGCGCCGCTCCGCTAGCGACGATGCTTTAGCCGCGGACTGGCTTAAGCTCGCTCGGCTCCCGACCGCTAAGCCCGTCCAACAGCGCGGCGACCGTGCTACCCGCGACCGTCGGCGCGAGCCGGCCCCTGCGGCCGCTCAGCGCGCCTTCGAGCGGGCGCTCAGCGTGCCGTGCCCCACCTGCGGCATGGCCGCCGGTGTGCCTTGTGTTCCGGCGTCGCTGACCGAGCCGCACTTGGCGCGCTTGATGCGCGGTGCCGAGCAGGCGCGCGCCGCCTACCGGCACCACCACCGTCACGAGCTTCGGGCGTGAGGGGAATCGAGCGCGGCTAGGTACCGGCGGTACCAGTCGTAGCTGCGACGAAGCCCCTCGCGGAGCGGCACGCGCGGCCGCCAGCCAAGCTCGCGCTCGATCGCGCTCGAGTCGAGCCACTGGGCGTCGATCTCGCCCGCTGGGGTGCCCTCCCCCAGGATCTCGGGCTCGAGTGCGACACCGGCAATCGCGACGAGCTCGCGCACGATCTCGATCACGGCCGTGGGCTCGCCGCTGCCCGCGTTCCAGGCGCGCCCGTGCAGCGCGCGATCGGCGAGCGAGCGGGCGACCGCCAAGTACGCCTCGACGGCGTCGTCGACGTAGATGAAGTCGCGCTTGGGCGAGCCGTCCGAGCGCAGGACTGGCCTTCTGCCCTCGGCCAGGGCGCGACACGTCTCGGGCACGATGCGTGACCAGTTGACGTCGCCCGGCCCGTACACGTTGGCTAGGCGTGTCACCGCCACCGGCAGCTCGTAGGTGAGCGCGTACGACCGCGCGATCAGGTCGGCGCACGCCTTCGACACGTCGTAGGGGAATGTCGGTCTGAGTGGCGTGTCTTCCTTGTAGGGCAGCTCGTCGCTCGGCCCGTATGCCTTGTCCGAGGAAGCGACGACTATCGCTCGCAGGCGGTCGGGGATGCTGCGGCACGCCTCGAGCAGGACGTAGGTCGCGCGCACGTTGGACTCGAACGTCGACAGCGGCGCGCGACGCGCGGTGCCCACGATCGTCTGCGCAGCGAGGTGGAAGACGTACTCGATCTCCTCTTCCGCGAGCACGCGTTGGACGCTCTCGACGGAGGCGAGGTCGCAAGCTACGAGCTCGCAGCGCTCCTCGATCCCCTCGCGTCGAAAACGCGAACGCGGGTGGACGTCGCGGCGGGGAACGACGACCCGCGCGCCCGCGGCGAGAAGGCGCTCGCAGAGGTGGGCGCCGACGAACCCCTGGCCGCCGGTGACCAGCACCGAAGCGCCACCGAACGGCACGGTCACACGTTGTTACCGACCGCCCGCGACGGCCGGGAGGATGGTCACCTCGTCGCCGTCCTTTACCGGCGTTTCGAGGCCGTCGAGGAAACGGATGTCCTCGCCACCCACGTAGACGTTGACGAAGCGCCGCAGGGCACCGTCGTCGGAGATTCGGTCGCGCAGCCCCTCGTAGCGTTCGTAGAGGCGGTCGAGCACCTCGCCGACCGTGGTCGCTCCGTCGATCACGGCCTCGGCCTCGCCGCCGGTCACCGAGCGCAGCTGCGTCGGGATCTTCACTGTCACACCCATCGCGTCAGCGAACTCTAACGGTGCTCTTCAACCGCTGCCGGTCTCTTGTCGCGCCCCGTGCTGCGTGCCCGCGCACGCTTAGCTCGCGGCGGCGCCCGCCAGTCCGAAGGCACGGTCGAACGCCTCGAGCCGCGGTTCGATGCGTACGACTTCGACAGCGTCGGCGATCGCGTCGAGCGTTTTCAGGCCCTCGCCCGTGTTGAGCACGACCACGCGCTCGTCGGGAGCGATCTTTCCCTGTTCGGCGAGCTTGCGCAGCACGGCCACGGTGACGCCCCCCGCCGTCTCTGGGAAGATGCCGGTCGTCTCGGCGAGCAGTTCGATGCCCTCCACGATCTCGCGGTCGCTCACAGCCTCGATCGTGCCGCCGCTACGCCGTGCGAGCTCGAGCGCGTAGGGCCCGTCGGCCGGATTGCCGATCGCCAGCGACTTGGCGATCGTGTTCGGTTTCACCGGCCGGCAGACGTCCCAGCCGTTCGCGAACGCCTCGGCGACCGGCGCGCAACCCGCCGCCTGCGCACCGCAGAAGATCGGGCCGCCACGCTCGGGCCTCGCGACCAGCCCGAGCTCGACCAGCTCGTCGAAGGCGCGCGCGATCTTGGTGAACATCGAGCCTGAGGCGATCGGACAGACGACGCGATCGGGCAGTTCGAACCCGAGCTGCTCGGCGATCTCGTAGCCGAGAGTTTTCGAGCCCTCGGCGTAGTAGGGGCGCACGTTGACGTTGACGAAGGCCCACTCGCGCTCCGCCGAAAGCTCGGTGCAGAGGCGGTTGACGTCGTCGTAGGTGCCCTCGACGGCCACGATCTTGGCGCCGTACACGCCGGTGGCAAGGACCTTCTCGCGCTCGAGATCGGCCGGTATGAAGACGTACGCGTCGAGACCCGCCGCCGCAGCATGCGCCGCCACGGCCTGGGCGAGGTTGCCCGTCGATGCGCAGGCGACCACCGAGTAGCCGAGCTCGCGCGCCTTGGCGATCGCCACCGCCACGACCCGATCCTTGAAAGAGTGGGTGGGGTTGGCGGCGTCGTTTTTCACCCACAGCTCGCCAAGGCCGAGGCGCTCGGCCAGGCGGTCGGCCCGGACGAGCGGTGTCAACCCGACCGGCAGCGGGCTAGCCGGCGGTGTCTCGAAGGGCAGCAGATCGGCGTAGCGCCAGATCGACGCCGGCCCGCTTTCGATCCGGGCACGCAGCGCTGATGCGTCGATAGCGCTCAGGTCGTACTCGACCTCGAGCGGCCCGAAGCAGCGCTCACAGACGTAGCGAGCGTCGAGCGGATACCTCTCTCCACACTCTTTGCACCGCAGTGCCTCGACGGCCATCTTGACCCCCTTGTCGACCGAAGATCCCTCGCCGCTTCCGTTCCTTTGTGACGAGGGCTTCGCCCGAAGCACTTCGTCACATCTCCCGGGCCGCCCGGCCCGCTTGGAATTGGCACCGTTCCCGACCGCGCCGGGCCGAGATGGTTGCCGGGGTTTCACAGGGCCAAGTCCCTCCACCCCTCTCGATGTGAGCGGCGCTATGTGAGGCGGCAAGCATAGCGCCTTCTCGCCCTGTGGCGCGAGGGAAAAGCACGTACGGGCTCTACAATCGACGGGTCATGACGGTCCCCGAGGAGCCCCTCAGTCGCAGCGATGCCGAGCGTGCCGAGACCGCGCATACGCCGCACGAGCCGCGCTCGCCTCGCTGCCGCGACTCCCTCGCGGACGCCGCTTAGGGACGAGCCAAATATCGCCGAGGTCGAGTACGACGGGCTGCGCTGGATCAACATCGAGCGCCCGGGGCCGCTCGAGCGTGCGTGGCTCGAAGAGCACTTCGACTTCCACCCCCTCGACTATGAGGACGTAGCGTCGCGCAACCAGCGCCCAAAGATCGACGAGTACCCCGACTACCTCTTCATCGTTCTGCACTTTCCCGTGTTCGACAAGGCGGTCGGCCGTCTCAACGCGGCCGAGCTAGACATGTTCGTCGGTCCGGACTATCTGATCACCATTCCCAACGAGCCGATACCCCCGGTTTCCTACCTGTTCGAACGCTGCACGTCGAACTCCGACTTCCGCGAGTCGCTCTTGTCGAAGGGGCCCGGTTACCTCCTGTACAGGATCGTCGACGACGCGTTTGATTACTGCTTTCCGATGTTGCGCAAGATGGGCAACAAGCTCGAACGGATCGAGGAAGACATCTTCGAGGGGCGGTCGCGCGAGATCGTGCGCGATATCTCGAACGCCAAACAGGAGATCATCAACTTCCGCAAGATCGTCCGCCCCCAGCGCGCTGTGCTCAACGACCTCGAGCGCACCAAGCAACGTTTCATCAGCGGCGATCTCGAGATCTACTTCGACGACATCGTCGACGCGTCCGAGCGGATCTGGGACGTTCTCGAGAACTACAAAGAGGTGATCGAGGCGCTCGAGTCCACCAACGAGTCGGTCATTTCGCACCGCGTGAACGACATCCTGTTGGTGCTGACGGCGATCAGCGTGGTCGTCCTGCCGCTCACGCTCGTAGCGAGCATTTTCGGCATGAACGTCGGCCTGCCCGGTGGTGGCGATCCCGCCGCCGGCCCCTCGACCAGCTTCTGGATCATCATCGGTTCGATGGTCGTGATGCTGCTCGGCATGTTCGGCTACTTCAGGTACCGGCGATGGCTGTAGCGGAAGACGGCAAGCGACCGCTGTGGGCGCCGTGGCGGATCGCCTACATCCGCGGCCCGAAGAGCGCGGAGTGCATCTTCTGCACAAGCCCCCGCCAGGCGAGCGGGCGGGAAGAGCTGATCGTCCACCGGGGCGAGCGCTGTTACGTGCTGCTGAACGCCTTCCCCTACGCGCCCGGCCACCTGATGGTCGCGCCCTACCGCCACGTCGGCGAGCTCGACGCGCTCGACGACGACGAGCTCCTCGAGCTCCAGACCCTGACGCGCGACTGCGTTCGTGCGCTGCGCCGCGCGTTCGCGGCCGACGGTTTCAACATCGGGATCAACCTCGGGAAGGTTGCGGGCGCCGGGTTCGCGGCGCACCTCCACCAGCACGTCGTGCCGCGCTGGCAAGGGGACAACAACTTCATGCCGGTGATCGCCGACACGCGT
Organism: Thermoleophilum album; assembly: GCF_028867705.1. GTDB lineage: Bacteria > Actinomycetota > Thermoleophilia > Solirubrobacterales > Thermoleophilaceae > Thermoleophilum. Next base: position 1,145,282 of record NZ_CP066171.1, read on the forward strand.
GTGATCAACCAGTCACTGGAAGCGGCCCGACAGGAAATCCTCGCCGCTTGGCCGACGGGCGCCGCGAGCGCGAGCGGCCCTCGCGGTGGCGGGCGCAGCACTGAAAGCGACGGGGCGAGCAGCTAGATTCCCGCGGGCGTGCCCGGCACCGCAGTCGACAGCTCGATCTTCAAGGCTTACGACGTTCGCGGGCTCTACCCGAGCCAGATCGACGCGTCCGTCGCCGAGCGCATCGGGCGCGCCTTCGCTGCTGTTGTGGCGGAACTCGAGGGGACCCCGGTTAGCGAGCTCAAGCTCGCGCTCTGCCGCGACGTGCGCACCTCGGCGCCGGAGCTCGCCGAGGCATACGCCCGCGGCATGGCAGCCGCCGGAGCCGACGTGCTCGACATCGGCATGACACCCACCGAGGTCCTCTACTACGCGGTGGGATCGCGCGGTCTCGACGGCGGGCTCGCCTGCACCGCCTCGCACAACCCGCCGGAGTGGACGGGAGCGAAGCTGGTGCGCCGCAACGCGGTCGCGCTGTCGGGCGACAGCGGCATCGCCGAGCTCCGGGCTCTCGTCGAGGCTGGCGCACCGAGCGCCGGCGAGGGCGGTGCGGGCGAGATCGCGCGCGCCGACCTTCTCGACGAATACCGCGACCACGTTCGTGCCTTCATCGATCCGGCCAGCGTGCGATCGATGAAGGTCGTGGTTGACGGCGGCAACGGCGTAGCCAAGATCGGTGTCGGCCCGCTGCTCGACGAGCTGCCGCTCGAGCTCGTGACGATCGCCTGGGAGCCCGACGGCCGCTTCCCCGAGCACGAGCCGAACCCGCTGTTGCCCGAGAACCGTCAGCTGGTGATCGACCGCGTGCTTGCCGAAGGGGCTGATCTAGGCATCGCCTGGGACGGCGACGCCGACCGTTGCTTTTTCATCGACGACCAAGGTCGCTTCGTCGACGGCGACTTTTTGACGGCGCTGCTCGCCGAAGCGATTCTCGCGAAGGAGCCCGGCGCGACGATCCTCTACGACGTGCGCGCCAGCCGCGCGGTGCGCGACGTTGTCGAGCGGGCCGGTGGCACCGCGCTCGTCAACCGTGTCGGGCACGCCTTCTTCAAGGCTCGGATGCGCGAGACCGGCGCCGCCTTCGGCGGCGAGGTGTCCGGTCACTACTACTTCCGCGATTTCTACTGCTGTGACTCGGGCACAATTCCGGCGCTGCTGGTGCTCGAGCTTCTGTCGCGCCGCGGCGCCAAGCTGAGCGAGCTTCTCGCCCCCCTGCGCAGCCGCTACTTCATTTCCGGCGAGATCAACTCGCGTGTCGCCGATCCCCAGGCGAAGATGCGCGAGCTCGCCGAGCGTTACTCCGACGGTGAGGTGAGCTGGCTCGACGGGGTTTCGGTGGACTACCCCGACTGGCACTTCAACGTCCGCCCGTCCAACACCGAGCCGCTTTTGCGTCTCAACCTCGAGTCGCTCGTCTCGCCCGAGCACATGGCCGAGAAGCGCGACGAGGTGCTCGCGCTTATCCGCTCCTAGGTCGATCGGTGCGCGGGGGCGCGGCCTCGGGCTGGGCGCCGCTGCGCTACCCCACCTGGCGGCGCCTGTTCGTGGGGCAGCTCACGTCCCACGTCGGCACGTGGATGCAGCTGGTCGGTGCGCAGTGGTTGATGATCGATCTCGAGGGTTCGGCGCTTGAGGTCGCGCTGGTGCAAACGGCGGTGAGCCTTCCCGTCGTGGTGCTGGCGCTCCCAGCAGGAGCGCTCGGCGATCTCGTCGACCGCCGTCGTGTGCTCGTCGCGAGCCAGTCGCTGGCGCTAGCTGCCGCTTTGGCACTGGCTGTCACGACCTTCAGCGGTGCAATCGACCCGGTGACGTTGCTCGCGCTGACCTTCGCTGTCGGCCTGGCCGACGCGTTGCGCCGTCCCGTGTGGCAAGCGGTGCAGCAGGAGCTCGTGCCGCGCGAGCTTATCCCTCACGCGGTCGCTCTGAACTCGGCGTCGGTGAACGCGGCGCGAGCGGTGGGACCGGCGATCGGCGGCGTGGTGGTGGCGGCTGCGGGTCCGGGCTGGGTGTTCGCTGCGAACGCGGCGTCGTTCCTCGCGGTGCTCTTGGCGGCGTCGACCTGGCGGCGAGAGCCGCAACCGGCGTCCCGCGAGCGGCTGCGCGGAGCGATCTGGGCGGGCGTTCGCTACACGCGGGCGTCTCCGCGGATGCGCCGGGTGCTATCCCGCACCTTCCCCTTCGCGCTTTTCGCCAGCGCGCTGTGGGCGCTCTTGCCGCTCGTGGCCGCGCGCCGTCTCGGGCTCGGCTCGGACGGTTACGGGCTTTTGCTCGGCGCTGTCGGCGTCGGAGCTCTCGCCGGCGTCATCGCGATCCCGCATCTGCGTGCTGCGCTCGGCGCCAACGGGACCGTGACCCTCGCGATTGCGGTGCTCGGCGTCGCGCTCGCGGCGATCGCCACCGCCCGCGCCTTTCTGGTCGGCGCGGCAGCACTGACGTTCGCGGGCGCGGCATGGATCGCCGCGGTGTCGTCGCTCAATGCCAGCGCGCAAACCGTGCTTCCCGCCTGGGTGCGGGCGCGCGGCCTAGCTGTGTTCCTGCTCACGCTGCAGGGCGGGCAAGCCGCCGGGGCCGCGCTGTGGGGCGCGCTCGCCGAACACTCCGCCCCCACCCTCCCCTTGTTCGTCGCCGCCAGCGGGCTCGCCGTGACGGCTGCGGTCGGCCTCTCGCGACCCGTACGCGGCGGCGAGGATCTCGATCTCAGTCCTGCCGAGGGGTGGTCGGAGCCGCAGCTTGCGTTCGAACCGGAGCCGGCCGTCGGGCCGGTGCTCGTCACCGTCGAATACATCGTGCCGCAAGCGGCGCAGCCAGCGTTCGAAGCGGCGATGCAGCCGGTTGGCCGCGCGCGGCTTCGCGCCGGCGCGCGACGCTGGCAGCTCTTCCGCGACCTCGCCGATCGCGAGCGGTACGTCGAGACGTTCCTCGTCCCGTCCTGGGAGGAGTACCTGCAGCTAAGGCGACGCGCCACGCTCGCCGACTTGCGTTTCGAGCGCCGAGCCCGCGCCCTTGCGGCGCGCGAGCCGCGAACCACCCACCTCGTGGCGGCCGAGGCCGCGGCGCGGATGCGCGACGGTCAGCCGTCGGACACCGCCAGCACCTCGCCGGCGGAACGGCGGTAGTTTCCCCGCCCGTCATGCCCGAAGCGAAAAGCGAGCGTGGGGAGCGCGCGAGCGCGAGAGCCGGCGCCGGGGCGCAAGGGTCGGCACCGCGCACCGCCGACACTGACATCGCTCACGCCGAGGGGTGGGCCACCGCCGAGCGTCTCGGCATCCACCGGCTCGCGATCCCCACGCCGTTCGCCGTTGGCCGCGTCAACGTGCTGTTGATCGACGACGAGCCACTCACGCTTGTCGACACCGGCCCCAACTCGGGCACGTCGTTGAACGCGCTCGAGCGTGGTCTCGCCGCGCTGGGACGGCGGATCGAGGACATCGAGCTCGTCCTCGTCACCCACCAGCACATCGACCACACCGGCCTCGTGCGGATCGTCGCGGAGCGATCGGGCGCCGAGGTGGCGGCGCTCGACGCGACCGCTCCGTTCATCGAGCGTTACCGAGAAGAGGCCGAGGCGGAGGACGCGTTCGCGCACGCGATGATGTTGCGCCACGGCATCCCGAGCGACGTGGCCACCGCGCTGCAGTCGGTCTCGCGCTCGTTCCGCGGTTGGGGCGCAAGCGGGCCCGTACACCGCGTGCTGCGCGACGGCGACATCGTCGAACTCACGCAGCGCCGGCTGCGCGTGCTGCACCGTCCCGGGCACAGCCTCTCGGACACCGTCTTTCTCGACGAGCAGCGGGGCGTCGCGATCCTCGGCGATCACCTTCTCGCCCACATCTCGTCCAACCCGCTGCTGGCCCGTCCCCGCGAGGGCGAGCGCGAACGCCCGCGCGTCCTCCTGCGCTACCTCGAGTCGCTCTCGCGCACGCGCGAGCTCGATTTCGCGCTCGGCTTGCCGGGCCACGGCGAGACGATCGCCGACCACCGTGCGTTGATCGACGAGCGCTTCGCGCTCCACCGGCGCCGCGGCGAAAAGATCCGCCGCTTGATCGCCCAGCAGCCACGCACCGCCTACGAGATCGCCCAGGAGCTGTGGGGAAACGTGGCGGTGACACAGGCGTATTTGACGTTGTCGGAGGTGCTCGGCCACCTCGATCTGCTGCTCGCCGAGGGGCGCGCCAGAGAGATCGAGGCGGACGGCGTCGTGCGTTTCGAAGCGGCGGAAACGTGACCAGCACTCGCCAAGACGCGGCGATCTCTCTTTCGGTTCTCGAGCGTCCGACGCGCAAGCGCCGGATGCTCGTGATCGTCAACCCCTTCGCGACAACCGTCTCGGCGCGCCTGCGCAACCTTGTGGTTCACGCTCTCGAGTCGCGCTACGACGTGACCGCGGTCGACACCGAGGCGCAAGGCCACGCCACCGCAATCTGCCGCGACGCTGCCGCCGAGGGCTACGACGTCGTGTGCGCTTTCGGCGGCGACGGCACCGTCAACGAGGCGGCGAACGGCCTGGCCGGCACTTCGACGCCACTGGCGGTCCTCCCGGGTGGATCGGCAAACGTTTTCTGCCGCAGCCTCGGCGTTCCCGGCGACGTCGTCGACGCCACCGAGCACCTCTTGCGCCTCGCCGACACGCTGCCGGTGCGAACGGTCGACCTAGGGCAAGCGAACGGCCGCTACTTCGTCTTCACCGCTGGTGTCGGTCTCGACGCCGAGGTGACCGAGCGCGTCGACGCCCACCCGCGCTGGAAGGCGCGGTTCGGACCGTGGTACTACGCAACTGTCGCTGTCGACCTCTTCACACGCCGTTACCTGCTCGGGCGCCCACCGCGCATGCGCATCGCCCTCGCCGACGGGCGACAGCAAGAGGCGATCACGTGCATCGCCCAGAACTCCGACCCCTACACGTTCTTCGCGCGGCGCCCGGTGCGCGTGTGCGCCGACGCGGCGCTTGACAGCGGCACGCTCGCTTTCGCCGCACTCGACCGCATCGGTCCCCTCGAGGTTCCGTCGCTCGCGGCGCGCCTCCTTACCGGCAGCGCTCGCGCCGTCTCCCGCCACCGACGGATAACCGACCTCGGCGCCGCCACGTGCGCCGTCGTCGAGAGCCTCGACGGGCGGCCGCTGCCGCTGCAGGTCGACGGCGACTACCTCGGGCGCTGCGAGCGCGTCGAGCTGCGCGCACAGCCAGCGGCGCTGCGCTGCGTGGCCTGAGCGCGCCGCCTCGCCGGCGACCGGCCGCGGCAGACCGTCCTCAACCGGTCGGCGTGACCCGGTAGGCGTCGAACACCGACTCGACGTTGCGCAGCTTCTGGATCACGCCCTTCAACACCTTCGTATCGCCGACCTCGACGACGAAGCGGTTCTTGACCATCGGATGGTTGACGGTGCAGCGCGCCTCGACGATGTTGAGGCCCGACTCTGAGAAAGTTCGCGAGAGGTCCTCGAGCAGACCGGTCCGGTCCCAAGCGGCGATCTCGATCTCGGCCCGGAACGACGTCTCGGCGTCGCCGTCCCAGGCCACCGGCGTGAAGCGCTCGGCCGAGCTGCGCCGCAAAGCGCGAGCGTTCGCGCACTGCTCGTGGTGGACCGTGATGCCGCGCCCGAGCGAGATGTAACCGCAGATCGGGTCGCCCGGCACGGGACGACAGCACTTGGCGATCCGCACCGGCACGTCGTCGATGCCCTCGACACGAATCCCGTAAGCCGACGCCGCAGCCGTACGCCGCGGGCGCTTCTCGCGACGCGAAAGCAGCTCCGCCGAGGCACCCTCGCTGTCGCCGAGGCTCTCGCCGCGCTTGAGCCGCTGCATCAGCTTGTTGACAACGACGCGCGGCGAGATCTTCTCCTCGCCGAGAGCGACGTAGAAGTCGTCGGCCTTGCGGAACCCCATCTCGCGGATTACGTCCGCGAGTAGCGACGAACCGACGAGCTTCTGTGGCGGCAGGCTGTGGCGACGCAGATGCTCGTGCAGCACCTCGCGCCCGTGGCGTTCGGCGTCCTCGCGGCGCTCGCGCTTGAACCAGGCGCGGATCTTCGACTGGGCACGTGTCGACTTGACGAGCGACAGCCAGTCGCGCGACGGCCCGCGTTCCTTCTTCGAGGTCAGGATCTCGCAGATGTCGCCCGAGCGCAGCTGGTAGTGCAGGGGCACGACCTTGCCGTTCACCTTGGCGCCAACACAGCGGTGACCGACGTCGGTGTGCACGGCGTAAGCGAAGTCGAGCGGCGTCGACCCGGCCGGCAGCGACTTGACCTCGCCCTTGGGCGTGAAAACGAAAACCTCGTCCTCAAAGAGGTCGCGCTTCAGCGTTTCGGTGAACTCGCGAGGGTCCGACAGTTCCTGCTGCCAGTCGAGCAGGTGCCGCAACCACTCCATCTTGTCCTCGGGCGCTTGCCCGCCCGCTTCTTTGTAAAGCCAGTGCGCCGCCACACCGAACTCGGCGGTGCGGTGCATCTCGTGGGTGCGAACCTGGATCTCGAGCGGCTTGCCCTCTGGACCGATCACCGTCGTGTGCAGCGACTGGTACATGTTGAACTTGGGCATCGCCACGTAGTCCTTGAAGCGGCCCGGCATCGGCTTCCAGAGGGCGTGGATGACACCGATCGCTCCGTAACAATCCTTCACCGAGTCGACGAGCACGCGCATCGCCGTGAGGTCGTAGATCTCGTTGAACTCACGGCCTTTGCGCGTCATCTTCGTGTAGATGGAGTAGAAGTGCTTGGCGCGGCCCGAAATCTCGGCGGGAATACCGACCGCGGCTAGCTCGCGCTTGAGGATCTCGCCGGCGCGTTCGACGTAAGCCTCGCGCTCCGCACGCTGTTGGCTTACAAGCTCCTTGATTTCGTTGTATTTGCGCGGGTGGAGCGTCTGGAAGGCGAGATCTTCGAGCTCCCACTTGATTGCGTGGATACCGAGCCGGTGCGCGAGCGGAGCGAAAATGTGGAGCGTTTCGCGCGCCTTTTCTTGCTGCTTGTGGCGCGGCAGCGACTGGATCGTGCGCATGTTGTGGAGACGGTCGGCGAGCTTGATCAGGATCACCCTGATGTCCGCCGCCATCGCCACGAGCATCTTGCGGTAGTTCTCGGCCTGACGCTCGTCGCGGCTCTGGAAAGTGACACCGCTGAGTTTGGTGACACCGTCGACGAGAGTCGCGATCTCACCGCCGAAGAGCGCCTCGATCTCTTCCAGCGAGGCGCTGGTGTCCTCGACGGTGTCGTGGAGCAGTGCGGCGCAGAGCGTCTCGGTGTCGAGACGCATACCGGCGCAGATCTTCGCCACACCCACGGGATGGACGATGAACTCCTCGCCCGACGCGCGCCGCTGGCCGGCGTGACGTTCGCAGGCAAACACGAACGCGCGCTCGACGAGCTCTTGATCGACCGGACGCGCAGCCTCCTCGGCGTGCTCCTCGACGACGGCGAGGAGGTCGCCGAGCAAGGTGCGTTGCTCGGCGGTGAGACGGTCGACCGGCCCGGCCGGCGCGTGATCGCGCGCGACGTCGACCGGTAGCCGGTCGAAGGTCGAGCTCGCAGCGCCGCCAGCGTGCGCCGCGTGCCGCTCGTCGGCGACGGGCCCGTCCGGCCGTGTTGGCTTCTCGACCGCGCGTTCCGCCATCGCTCCGAGTCTAGAGTCGGCTTGAAGCCGCCAGTTCTCTACCCCCGGCCCCGGTCGCCCTGGCGGCCGCGCGCTCGAGAGCGTCGAGGTGGCGCCGACAGCGCACGAAGGTGGGCGAGCGCTCGAGCTCGATGCGGCCAGGTGCTGTGGCGACCAGGACAACACGGTGCGGGATCGGCGCGGGCCCCTCGATCACGACGAGGCCGAGCTCGCCGAGCGTGGCGAGCAAGGCGTGGACGAGCGACGGCGGGCGGCCGTGCCGGTAGCGACCGTGCAGCGCACGCGCGAGCTCATCCCCGGCGAGAGTTCCCCTGGCGGCGGCGAGCGCCTGCCAAAGCTCACGCAAGTGCGGCCGCAGATCGAGCCGCCAGCGCCACACGCTGAGCGCGAAGCGCAGCTCGCGCTCCCCCCACAGCGCGTAGGCCCGCCGGCCGCAGGCGAGCGGCGCGAGAGCGTCGGGGGCTACCAACGCTTCGGGAAGCGGCGGTGGGTCGAGCGCCACGATGCGCTCGTAACCGTCGGCAAGCGCGGGGTCGGCTAGAAGCTCGTCCCACTCCGCTACCGCCGTGTCCGTGCCCAAACCGAGGCGCGCGAGGCCGTCGCGGCGGCGCGCGCTGTCGGCGACTGCCACGAGAGCGGACGCCGAGCCGTCGACCAGCCAATTGAGTCCCATCACCGGGTCGGTGCCGCGTAGGTCAACGACCTTGACGTCAGCGCTCGTGGCCTCGCGCGCTGACCGCGCTGCAGTGCTGATTACAGATCCGCCGCGCGCACGCACGATCGCCGGTCCTGCGGACGCATAGCTACGGAAAGCGACGACGCGCGCACGCGCCTCCAAGAACCCGCCGCGTGCGTTGCGCTCGAGGCGCAAGGCGACCTCGCAGCCCTCGCGCGCAAGCGGTTGCAGCTCACCGGGTCGCACCCCGAAAGCGACCGCGTCGGCGCGACCGCTGGTGTCGGCAAGCGTCAAGCGGGTGTGCGTGCCGTTGCGCCCGAGCGCAGCGACCCGCTCGGCACGCACACCGCGGACGAGCAGAAGCGGCGGCGGGTTGCCTTCGCCGAACGGACGCAGACGCTCGAACTCGTCGGCGAGACCGAGGGTCAGGCGCGACAGCGTGACGACGGCGTCGACACGGGGCCGCAGCCGCAGATCCTCGGGCGAGAGGGTGCTGGCCGCGAAGCGCTGGAAGGCGTGTGTGAAGTCGTCGAGCGCAGCTGTCGGCAGTTCGAGGCCGGCCGCCAGGCGGTGGCCGCCGTAGCGCGACAGGTGATCTGCACAGGCGACGAGCGCGGCGTGCAGATCGAACACCGGCAGCGACCGTCCCGATCCGCGGGCGCGCTCACCCTCGATCGCCAGCACCAGCGCCGGCCGTCGCCAGCGCTCGACGAGCCGGGACGCGACGATCCCGACGACGCCGGGATGCCAGCCCTCGCCGGCGACGACCAGCGCCGCCTCCGCCGCCTGACGAGCGCACTGGGCTTCGGCCGCGAACAGCGTTCGCGCCTCCTCCTCCTGGCGGCGGCGGTTGAGGGCGTCGAGCTCGGCCGCGATCTCGCGCGCCCGCTCGGCGTCGTCGCATAGCAAGAGGTCGAGTGCCGCGTCGGCGCGCTCGATACGCCCGGCGGCGTTCAGGCGCGGTCCGAGCAGAAAGGCGAGCTCGCGCTCGCCGACAGCGGCCGGCTCGGTGCCTGCCGACTCGCAGAGCGCGCGCAACCCCACCGACCGTGTCGCCGCGAAGGCGCGCAGACCATCGCGCACGATCGTGCGGTTCTCGCCGACGAGCGGCACAACGTCGCAGACGGTCGCGAGCGCCGCGAGTTCGCGCGCGTGCGTGAGCACCTCGTCCTCGTCGGCACCGCAAACGCGGGCTACGAGCGCGAAAAGCTTGGCGGTGACAGCGGTGGCGCACAGCGACTCGGTCGGATAGCGTTCGCTGCCGAGCGCCGGGTGGACGATCACGGCGTCGGGAAGCGCGGCGCCGGGGCGGTGATGATCGACCACCACCACCTCGATACCGAGCTCGCGCGCACGGGCGATCTCGGCTGTCGCGGTGATACCGCAGTCGACGGCGACGAGCAGACGACAGCCGCGAGCCGCCAGCCGTTCGACCGTCGCTAGCGACAGCCCGTAACCCTCGTCGCGTGCGGGAAGGTGCCAGGCAGCCTCGCAACCGAGGGCGCGCAAGGCGCGCACGGCAACAGCGGTGGCAGCGACCCCGTCGACGTCGTAGTCGCCGTGAACGACGATCCGCTCCGCCGACGCCACGTGGCGCCCGATCAGCTCGGCTGCGGCGCGAGCGCCAGGCAGAAGTTCGGGGTCGTGGCACTCGTCGGCGGCCAAGAAGCGACGAGCGCTCGCGACGTCGGCGAAACCACGGCGCGCTAGTACCGCCGCCAGCTCGAGGGAGACCCTGAGTTCGGCAGCGAGGCCGCGCACCGTGTCGGGGTCGACCCGCTCGATCAGCCAGTTGTGCGCACGCACGGAGGCTGATTCTCACGGCGCCGGCAGACAGAAAGCAGTGCGGGCCGCGGCCGGCTCCGGCACCGACCGCGGCCCGCGACGTCGCGAGGCTTCCTAGCGCCTCACGCTCAGGACTTCTCGAAGCGCACGCCGCGGAAGGTCACCTCCGCACCCTTGGCGAGGGCAGGCTGTTGCGACTCCTCGCCGTGGCGGGTGAAGGGCGGCGGCGTGATCCGCACTCTCAGCGTGTAGGTGCCCGGACGCGGAATCCTCACGTTGTCGGCGTAGTGGAAAAACTCGGCGTAGTAGAAGCGCGGCCGGGTGCGCACCACGACGTTGCCCGAGCTGTCGAGGATTTCGAGATCGATCCGGACGTCGGGCACGACGCGGCCGGTGGAGCGCTCGATCGGGATGATCTCGACGTGGTGCGTCTCGCCCCGCGCGGGACGGCGCCAGCGGTAGCTGCCGTTGCCGGTCGGTACCCACCAGCCCTCGGCGCCCTCGACGATGTAACCGATCTTCCACTCGCCGACCTCGCGCACGCCGCCCTCGTGCTCGAGCTCTTCGGCGAGCTTCTGCTGCTCGGCAACGACACCGGCCGGCACGGCGCCCGCAGCCGTAGTGCCGGTGCCGGAGTGGGTCGTGGTGCCAGTGCTCGTCGACGTGCCGGCGGTGCCTGTGCCCGTGCCCTCGACCGTGACGCTGCCACGGTCCTCGCCACCGCAGGCGGCGAGCGCCACCGCGGCAGCGACGGCCACGCCAGCGACGGCGGCCGATCTCAGGGAAAACGTCGCTCTTGCCATCTGACTGCTCCTGTGTTTTCGACTTCGCAACATCGCGGGGCCGACAGCCGAGCCCCGTGCACGTGGCGGACCCGGGGTACCGCCCGTGCGATCGCTTTACTTAGGGCAGCCTAACATTTTCCGCTCGGAGACCTCGGAATTGCGCACAGGGCAGCTCGCGCCGGTGCACTAGCGACGCTCCCGACCACCGTGCGAGCAAGGTTCGGGCGAAGCGGCTTCAGCTAGCTAGGCGCTCGCTGCGCGTCGCTCGCGGCGATCGCCCCACAACCAGCACACGGCGAGACCCACGAGTGACCCGGGCAGCGCAAGCAGCGCTTGTGCGAGATCGGTCTCGCTGCGGCCCGGCACCGCGAACCCGTTCGCGACGAGGGCGAGGAGAAGCGCACCGGCGATGCTCGCCACGAACGCGCCGACGATCCCACCCAGAAAGCGGTCGGGCACGAAGACCGTGAAGTGCCAGACGGCGATCGCCATCATCGTCCAGACCACGAGCCCCATCAGCGCGGCCTCCCGTGCTTGCGCTTGCGTTCGCTCCGACGCCGAGCACGCTTCTCGCGCTCAGCATCGGCGGCCGGAGACACGAGCGGCGGGTCCGCCGGCTGCGGTCGCGACGCCTCGGGCTCGGCCGCCGTCGCGGTGGCGACGGCACCCGGGCTGCGCTCGGCACCGCCCGCCGCCGCAGCGCCGGCGGGCGCGGGACCGCCGCGCCGGCGCGCGGTGCTGGGCGCGCCGCTAGCGGCTGTCTGCGTGGCGGCCGGCGCCAGGTCGGCGTCGAAGAATGCGGGCACCCGGCCGTACTCGGCGAGCCACAGCTCGCGCCGCCGCCGGAACAGCGACTCGCGCTCCTTCCACTCGACCAAAACCGGGGTAGCGATGAAGATCGACGAGTAGGTGCCCGAGACGACACCGACCATGAGGGCGAAGGCGAAGTCCTTGAGCGTCTCGCCGCCGAAGAAGTACAGCGCGGTGATCGGCAGCAGCGTAGACAAGCTCGTAGCGAGCGAACGTGTCAGCACCTCGGACATCGAGCGGTTGGCGATCTGGGCGAAAGTGGCGCGCGGCATCCGCGGCATGTTCTCGCGGATGCGATCGAACACGATGATCGTGTCGTAGAGCGAGTAGCCGAGGATCGTGAGGAGCGCCGCCACCGTCGCCGTCGTCACCTCGCGGTCGGTGATGGCGTAGACGCCGGCGGTGATGAGAATGTCGTGCACAAGCGCGATCAAGACCGGGACCGCAAACTTGGGCTGGAAGCGGGCGGCGATATAGACCGAGATCAACGCCAGCGAAGCGAGGATCGCGATCAGCGCCGTTTCGGCCACCTGTTTGCCGAACGTCGGGCCGATCGAGTTAACCGAAAAGTCGGCGCGACGCACGCCGAACCGCTGGTCGAGGCGCTCGCGCACCCGCTCGACCGCGTCCGGTGCCAGCCGTGGTGTCGATATCTGCACGACGTTGGCGCCGAGCTCGGGGTCGCGGACCTGCTGGATCTTCGCGTCGGCGTAGCCGAGCGGGGCGAGCGTGTCGCGCACCTGCTGCACCGAAGCCGGCCGCTCGAGCGGGGTCGTGATGCGCGTACCCGCCTCGAAGTCGATACCGAAGTTGATGCCGAGAGTTGAGATAGCGATCGCACCGGCAGCGATGATCACGCCCGACATCGAGAAGAAGAGCTTCGAGCGGCCCATGAAGTCGAACCGCCAGGCGACGTGACGCCGCCCGATCCCGAGCGCTGACGGGCGCGCGAGCAGCCGCGAGCGCGCAAGCGTGCCGAGCACCGCCGAGGTGGCCAGCACCGCGGTGAACAGCGAGGTCAGCGTGCCCAGCAGCAGGGTGAAGGCGAAGCCTTTGACGCCCGCCGTGGCGAGCATGAAGAGGATGAAGGCGACACCGAGCGTGACGACGTTGGCGTCGACGATCGTGCGCAGCGCCTTCGAATATCCGGCCGATATCGCGGCCGGTATCGACCGCCCCGCGCGCACCTCCTCCTTGATGCGCTCGTAGATGACGATGTTGGCGTCAGCCGCGACCCCGAGGGTGAGGATCAGCCCGGCGATCCCTGGCAGCGTCAGCGTTACCGGGATCAGCTTGACGACCGCGAACAACAGCACCGCGTAGACAAACAGCGCGAGCGTCGCGATCACACCGAGCACGCGGTAGAAGGAGACGAGGAAAAGGATCGTCAGACCGAGCCCGGCGAGCCCGGCGACAAGACCCTGCTGCAGCGCTTGTTTACCGAGCGTCGCCGAGACCTGGGTTTGCGAGATCAACTTGAGGTTGATCGGCAACGCGCCGATGCGCAGGTTGCGGGCCAGATCCTGCGCCTCCTGGAGCGAACCGATCCCCTCGATCTGCGCGCCGGTGCGCCCGTCGATCCCCTCGGGGTTCTGAACGAAATCGATCGTCGCGCGCGAGATGATGCGCCCGTCGAGGACGATCGCGAAACGCTGGAACGCGGTCTGGCGCGGCGCTCCCGGCGGCAGGATCTGCTGGGCGCCCCGCTCGGCTAGCCGGCGCGTGACGCGCTCGAAGGCGCGGCGCCCACGGTCGCTGAAGCGCATCGTGACGACCGGCTCGCCGGTGCGGGGGTCGAACTCTTGGCGGGGGTCACGGATGTCGCTGCCCGAAAGCTCGACGTCGTCTTCGATCACGAAGTAGCGCTTGATCTGCTCGGGCTGGTTCGGTGCGCGCTCGGCCTCGACGACGAGGATCCCCTGCGGAACCCGAACGACGACGCTGCCTGCCGGCGGGCCGCCTGCGCCCAGGGCGCGCAGCTCCCGCGCGCACTGCGTGCCCGGCGTGTAGCGCTTGGCAGCGCCGGGCCGCGGCTCGTAGTCCGAAAGCAGCTCGTTGCAGCTCGTGTCGGGCCCCTGAATGAGCCGGCGATCGGGACCGAACAGGTAGTAGCGAGCGTTGGCGCTGTCGTTGCGCCGGTCGTAGTACTCGAGGATCTTGCGGCGGTCGCCGCCGAAACGTCGGCGCACGGCGGGTGAGACGCCTTCGGGCGGCACATCGGTCGGCTCGGCGCGTGGCTTCTGTCGCGACGCGACGCGTACCGCCTCCCACAGTGCGCGGCTGCCGGCGTACGGTTGGTCCGGACCGCGGCCGCCCAGCACGTTCGCCTCCCAGTCGTAGAACTGGAGTTGAGCGGTGGTTCCGACCTGTTGGATCGCCCGCTCGGCGTTCTGGACGTCGGGCAGCCCGACGGAAATCTGATCGGCACCGGAGCGCTGGATCTCGGGCTCGGCGACACCGAGCGCGTCGGTGCGCTTGCGGATGGTCTCGATCGCATCGTCGATCGCCTCGGGGGTGACCTTGGGCACCTGCGGGGTCGGCTGACCTTGGTAGATCAGCTCGACGCCGCCGCGCAGGTCGAGACCGAGACGCGTCGGTTTGTGCAGCGGCGAGCCGGGCACGATCACCAGCGCCGACAACACGAGCAGCGCGGCGACGAGCGCGAGGATCGCGCTGTTGCGCCGTCGGGAGGTCACGAGGTCTCCACTTTCGGGGTAAGGATCAGCAGGGCGCCGCCGTCGTCATCGTAGGCGGGCAGGACGTCGCAGACCGCCGACTCCTCTTGGTCGCCCTCGGCGTGGACGCGCACGTTGCGACCGAGCACGCGCACTCCCCACTCGAGTGCGGTGGCGATCGGGTCGTCGCCATCGGCGAAGCGCAGTCCGAGCACCTCGCGGGCAGGCCGCCCGATGACGTCTAGATCGCCGAGCCCGGTTAGCTCGCGCGCCCCCTTGCCCGTGCCGAGCAGCCGCCCCTGGCGATCGAGGATGAAAAAGGCCGCGTTCGGGGCTGGGTAGTAGTCGTCGAGTAGCTCGAACACGAACGCGAAACCGCAATGCGGACAGCCGCGTGGACGGTCGCTAAAGCCGGCGGTGCGCTCGGCGGCAGCGGAACGGCGCCCGCAGCTCGGACAGATGAAGATCGGCACGGCCAACAGAGTAGGGAGAAAGCTGCGCCCTGTGACGGTCGCCGCCCCGCACATTCTGTCGGCATCCGCCCGCACAGCAGCGACCGCTCAGAAAAGCGCCCTGGCGCGCGCGGGCGGCGTAGCTCCGAGGTGGCGGAAGGCTCGCTCGGTCGCGACGCGACCGCGCGGCGTGCGCGCGAGCAAGCCGCGCTGCAACAGGTAAGGCTCGTAGACGTCCTCGATCGTGTCGGGCTCCTCGCCCACCGCCGCTGCCAACGTCGATAGCCCGACCGGACCTCCCCCGAAGTCGCGGCAAATAGCGGCGAGGATCGCCCGGTCGGTGCGGTCGAGACCGACCTCGTCGATCTCGAGCAGCTCAAGGGCGGCGCGGGCGACGGCGAGATCGATCTCCCCTCCCCCGACCACCTCGGCGTAGTCGCGCACCCTGCGGAGCAGACGGTTTGCGACCCGGGGGGTGCCACGCGAGCGGCGCGCAATCTCGGCCGCCGCCTGGTCGGCGATCGCCACGCCGAGGATGCGAGCGGAACGGTGAACGATCCGGGCAAGCTCTTCCTCGGGATACAGCTCGAGGCGGATCGTCACACCAAAGCGGTCGCGCAGCGGCGTTGTCAAAAGGCCGGTGCGCGTCGTCGCGCCGACGAGCGTGAACGGCGGCAGGTCGAGGGTTATGACCCGCGCCCCCGCCCCCTGGCCGACCGTGATCGGCAAGCGGCGATCTTCCATCGCCGGATAGAAGGTCTCTTCGACGGCGCGGGGAAGCCGGTGGATCTCGTCGACGAAGAAGACCGAGCGCGGCTCGAGCGCCGTGAGGTAGGAGGCGACGTCGCCCTTGCGCTCGAGCGCGGGCCCGGCCGTCTGGACGAAGGCGACGCCAAGCTCGCGCGCCACGATCTCGGCCAGCGATGTTTTGCCGAGTCCGGGCGGTCCGGCGAGCAGCAGATGGTCGAGCGGCTCGCCGCGCGCCCGCGCCGCTTCGACGAAGACGGCGAGCTGGCGTTTTACGCGCTCCTGACCGACGAAGTCGTCGAGCGTGCGCGGTCGCAGCGTCACCTCGAGCTCCTCTTCGCGCGTCTGCGCGTGCGGAGCCTGCAGCCGCTCGACGCCCGGGGTTCGGATCGCTGCGGAGGCTTTCGCGCTCACGCCGCCGCCCTCGCAGCTCGCAGTGCCGACGCCACGAGCTCCTCGACCGACGCGTCGCTGCCGCACGTGCTCAGTGCCGCGTCGACCAAGCGTTCGAGTTCGCTGCCCTCGAAACCGAGCGCGGCGAGCCCGTCGCGCACGAGCGCGACCGTCTCGTCGTGCGCAACGCCGCGGGTGCTTTGCTTGGATGTCGGAGCGTGCGCGAGCTCGCTGGCGGCGCGCTCGCGCAGCTCGACGATGATCCGCTCGGCGGTGCGTTTGCCCACCCCGGGCACAGCCAGGAAACGCTCGCGCGCACCGCTCGCGATGGCGCGCGCAAGCTCGTCGGGCCCGCCCGCCGAGAGAACCGCCAGCGCGAGTCGCGGACCGACCCCCTGCACCCCCTGCAAGAGAAGAAACAGCTGGCGCTCGCTGGCGCTCGCGAAACCGTAGAGCTGCGCCTGGTCGTCGCGTAGCACGAGATGGCAGAAAAGCTCCGCCTCCTCACCGACCGCCGGCAGCCGGGCGAGCGTCCATCCCGACACGGCGAGCGCAAAGCCGACACCTCCGGCGCACTCGAGCACCACCGTGCCGGGCGCTTTGGCGACCAAGGTGCCGCGCAGATGGTGGATCACAGCGCCACCTCCCGTGTCGCCGAGCGCGTCTTGCGAGCGGCACCGGTCGCGCGTGCAGACGCCGCGGCGCTGGCGATCGCGACCCCTGTCGGCAGCCGGTGGAGATGGCAGATCGCGACGGCCAAGGCGTCGGCGGCATGGTCGGGCTCCGGCGGTGCGGGCAGCGACAAGAGCGCCGCGACCATCCGCTGCACCTGGCCCTTGTCGGCCGCTCCGGTGCCGCAAACGGCCTGCTTCACCTGCTGGGGGGTGTAGGAGAAACAGGGCACGGAGCGTGCGCCAGCGGCCGCGAGCACGACGCCCCGCGCCTGACCCACCGCCATCGCCGTCTGCACGTTGCGCCCGAAGTAGAGATCCTCGACCGCGAGCGCCGTCGGCTGGTAGCGGGCGAGGAGCTCGTCGACGCCAGCGTGGAGCGCAGCGAGGCGCCGCTCGAGCGCGGCGGCGCGGGGCAGCGTGAAAACGCCACCGTCGAGCGCACCGAGCCGTCCGCCGCGTGCGACGACCACGCCGTAGCCGCAGTGCTGCGAGCCAGGATCGACACCGATCACGACCACTGCCGATGGATTCTGCGGGCGCGACCGGACGCCTTCGCCCGGCATCCGCCTCTTACGTAGCGGTCGCCTGCTCGGTTAGCGTTAGCGGCCGTGATCGAGATCCTGCCCACCCGTCTGCCCGGACTCAAGCTGATCCAGCCGCGCGTGTTCGGCGACGAGCGCGGCTTCTTCCACGAGACTTACCGTCGCGACGCCTACGCGGCAGCGGGGATCGACTGCGAGTTCGTCCAGGACAACCACTCGCGCTCACGCCGAGGCGTCGTGCGCGGAATGCACTTCGCGCTGCCGCCCGGCCAAGCCAAGCTGGTGCGGTGCGCGCGCGGCAAGATCGTCGACATCGTCGTCGACATCCGTCGCGGCTCGCCGACCTACGGCCAGTGGGAGGCGTTCGAGCTCGACGACGAGAACCTCCGCCAGCTTTTCGTGCCAGTGGGGTTCGCCCACGGCTTCTGCGTGTTGAGCGAGGTGGCGGACGTTGTTTACAAGTGCTCGCACTACTACGACCCCGAGCTCGAACGCGGGATCCATTTCCGCGATCCCGAGATCGGGATCGAGTGGCCGCTTCCCGTCGACGAGCTCGTGCCCTCGGAGCGCGACCGCAACGCGCCCACGCTCGCCGACGTAGCCGACACGCTGCCGTTCGTGTACGACGGCGAGAGCTAGCCCGCTGCCGCCACCGTCGGCCGCGCGCGCTAAACGCCCGCGGCCTGCTCGAGGAGCTCGGCGTCCATGTCGAAGTTGGCGTGGACCGCCTCGACGTCGTCGTGGTCCTCGAGCGCTTCGAGCAGCTTCAGCAGGCGACCGGCATCTTCGCGCGCGACCGGCGTTCTCGAGGTCGGGCGCATCACGATCTCGGCCGACTCGACCTCCACGCCGCTCGCCGCGAGCGCGTCGCGCACCGCTGCAAAGTCGGCGGGATCGGTGACGATCTCCCACAGGTCGCCGTCGCGCGAGATGTCCTCGGCGCCGGCGTCGATCGCCGCGAACAGCGCGTCCTCGTCGTAGCGGCGCGCGTCGACGACGATCTCGCCCTTCTTCTCGAACACCCACGCGACCGAGCCCGGTTCGCCCATGCTCCCCCCGTGGCGGGTGAAGAGGTGGCGGATCTCGCCGCCGGTGCGGTTGCGGTTGTCGGTCAGCGCTTCGACCAGGATCGCGACACCGCCCGGCCCGTAACCCTCGTAGACGACCTTTTCGATCGCCTCTGCCCCGGCCTCGGCCCCCACGCCACGGGCGATCGCACGCTCGATGTTCTCCTTCGGCATGCGCGCCTCTTTCGCCTTCTGGATGGCGTGGGCGAGCGCGGGATTGCCGTCGGGGTCACCACCGCCCTCGCGCGCGGCGACCTGGATCGCGCGCGCCAGCTTGGTGAAGAGCTGCCCGCGCTTGGCGTCTACAGCCTTCTTCTTGTGCTTGATCTGCGCCCACTTGGAGTGGCCTGCCATCGCGCAGCAGTTTAGGTCCGCTCAGGCAGTCACCGAGCTCAGATCGCGAAGCGACCGTCGCGCTGCAAGGTTTCGCCGTCGACGGTGATCTCGCCCCCGTTGCGGAGGTCGAGCACCATGTCCCAGTGGATCGCCGACTCGTTGCGACCGCCCGTCTCTGGGTAGCTGGCGCCGAGCGCAAGGTGGACCGTACCGCCGATCTTCTCGTCGAGGAGGATCTCCTTCGTAGCGGTGGCGATCCCGTAGTTCGTGCCGATACCGAGCTCGCCCAAGCGACGCGCCCCCTCGTCGGTGTCGAGCATCTGGAAGAGATAGTCGGCGCCCCGCTCGGCGTCGGCGTCGACGACACGCCCGCCCTCGAACCGCAAGCGCACGCCCGCCACCTCGCGCCCGCCGTAGACCGCCGGGAAGGTGAAGGTCACTTCGCCATCGACCGAGTCCTCGATGGGAGCGGTGAAAAACTCGCCATCGGGCATGTTGCGTTCGCCCACACAGGGGATCCAGCGCCGCCCCTCGACCGCCAGGCGCAGATCGGTGCCGGGAGCGGTTATGCGCACCTCGCTGCGCCCCTCGACCCACTCGGCGAGCCGGCGCGTCTCGGCGGCGCGCTCGCGCCAGGCGGCGATCGCGTCGCCGCCGTCGACAAGGCACGCACCGTAGTAGAAGCGCTCGTACTGATCGAGCGACATCCCCGCCTCGGCTGCGTAGGCGTGGGTCGGAAAGAGCGTCAAGACCCAACGCAGCTCGCCGGCTGCCGAGCGCCGCATCTGCGTATCGAGGAGAGCGCGGCGGGCCTTCTGCGCGCGCGCCTGGCGCGCGGGATCGACCTGGGTCAGCGCGCGCGTGTTGTGCTCGGCGAGGATCGCGAAGCGCACGTCGGCTTCCTCGGCCGCCCACCGCGCCGGCGGCGGCACGAAGTCGAGCTGCTCGTCGTTCGCAAGCTCGTAGAAGAGCGCTGGCGCCTCCTCGGGCGACAGCTGGACGACGGGATGCCCACCGGCGCGCAGAACTTCCTCGAAGATCGCCAAAACCAGCGGCTCGGCGGCCGTCGACGCCTGGATGACGCACACGTCACCCGGTTTCACCTCGGTCGAGTAGCGCACGAGCACGCGCGCCAGCGCTTCGACACGTTGGTCCCTCACCTTCCCCGTACCTCCTCGTCGGTTGCCACTGCCGCGGTCCGCTCCGCCTGCGACCCATCCGCGAGCCGGCGCGGCTCTCCCTCGAGCGCAGACGTTTCGCCCGTCTCGGCACCCTTCCGCGCGGCGGCCACGAGCTGGCGGTGCAGACGGACGTCATCTGTGAGCTCGGGGTGGAAGGCGATTGCCACGGCCGCTCCCTGGCGCACCGCGACGGGGTGGCCCTTGACACTCGCCAGCACCTCGACGCCGGTGCCGACCTCCTCGACCCACGGGGCGCGGATGAACACCGCGCGCAGGGGACCCCCCGCTAGCCCGCGCACAGGCAGCTCGCACTCGAAGGACGCCACCTGGCGGCCGAAAGCGTTGCGGCGGCAGCGGATGTCGAGGACGCCGAGGTGGTCACGGTCGAGCACGATCATCCCCGCGCAGGTCGCAAGGCAAGGCAGTCCGGCGGCGAGCAGTTCGCGCAACGGATCGGCTAGCCGCTCGCGCTCGATGCCCATCGTGATCGTGGTCGACTCGCCCCCCGGCAGCACCAGCGCGTCGACACCTTCGAGGTCGCGCGGGGTGCGGACACGCCGCGTGTCCGCACCGGCGCGCGCGAGCATTCGCTGATGCGCCTCGAAGTCGCCTTGGATCGCCAGTACGCCGACGAGCGGCCGCCGCTCCGAAGCAGCCTCCCCCACTACCACCCGCGCTGCTGGAGCAGGTTGCCGGAAGCCGCCAGCTCGCCGATCTCGATCCCAGTCATCGCCTCGCCGAGACCGCGCGACACAGCGGCGATCCGCTCGGGGTCGTCGTAGTGAGTGGTGGCCTCGACAATCGCCCGCGCCCGCCGCTCGGGATCCTCGGACTTGAAGATGCCCGAACCGACGAAAACGCCTTCCGCACCCAGTTGCATCATCAGTGCCGCGTCCGCGGGGGTGGCGATGCCGCCGGCGCTGAACAGCACCACAGGGAGACGACCGTGCTGCGCCACCCAGCGAACG
Organism: Thermoleophilum album; assembly: GCF_028867705.1. Lineage (GTDB taxonomy): Bacteria > Actinomycetota > Thermoleophilia > Solirubrobacterales > Thermoleophilaceae > Thermoleophilum. The sequence continues at coordinate 1,166,033 of NZ_CP066171.1, forward strand.
AGCTCGAGCGGGGCGCCGAGCTCTTTCGCTGCCGCCGGCAGTTCGGCCTCGTCGAGCGTCGTCAGGCGGCGGATTTCGCTCGTGATCATGCGCATGTGGCGCACGGCCTCGACAACGTTGCCGGTGCCAGCCTCGCCCTTCGAGCGGATCATCGCCGCACCTTCGGCGATCCTCCGCAGCGCCTCGCCGAGGTTCGTCGCCCCACAGACGAAAGGAACCTTGAACTGCCACTTGTCGATGTGGTGCTGCTCGTCGGCCGGGGTCAGTACCTCGGACTCGTCGATGTAGTCGACCTCGAGCGCCTCGAGAACCTGCGCCTCGACGAAGTGACCGATCCGCACCTTGGCCATCACCGGGATCGTCACCGCTTGCTTGATCTCCTCGATCTTGGTGGGATCGGCCATCCGCGCGACGCCGCCGGCGGCGCGGATGTCGGCGGGCACGCGCTCGAGCGCCATCACCGCGCAGGCTCCAGCGGCCTCGGCGATTCGCGCCTGCTCGGCGGTGACCACGTCCATGATCACACCGCCTTTGAGCATTTCGGCGAGGCCCGTCTTGACGCGCAGCGTGCCGGTCTCCATCGTTCGGCAGGATACTTCGCGCGCGCGGCGGGCCGCCCGGCCCCGTCACCCGGCGGGCACGAGCGACTTATTTGAGCTTGAACGCTTTGATGCGGTCGGCGTAAGCAGACTCATCGAGGGCGTACACGCCGTACGCGAGCGCCTGCACAAGCGAAAGCAGCGCAACGTGCGAGCGCACGTAGGCCGGGCTGTCGGAGGAGTAGAAGAGGGCTTCGTCAGCGACTCGTGCCGCCTCCGAGAGCGTCGAGTCGCAGATCGCGATCGTGCCGGCGCCGCGGTTGCGGGCGAGCTTGAGCGCCCGCACGACCAGCGCGTGCGGGCGGCCAGCGCTGAAACCGATCAGCAAGCTGCGCCTGTCGACGCGCGCCAGGCGCGCGAGCCCCTCCTGGCTCGGGCTCGCCACCACGTCGGCACGGAGATCGAGCAGCATCAGTAGATGGCGCAGGTAGCTGGCGAAAAACGCCATCTGGTCGGTGCCACAGAGGACGATGCGGTCGGCGCGCGAGATCATGTCGACGCACCGCGCCACCGCGCCGCGATCGACCCGACGCGCGGTCGCCTCCAGGTTGCGGTGGTCAGCCTGGAGCGCGGCCTCGAACTCGGTCTGGTCGATCGGAAAGAGCGGCGGTGCGGCTAGACCCGCCAGCTCCTCGCTCTCGCGCCGGCGGCGGTACTCCTCGCGCGCGGCGTGCTGCAACTCGGGGAAGCCCTCGAAACCGAGCGCCTGGGCGAAGCGAACGACAGTCGAGCTGGAGGTGTTGGCGCGCCGCGCCAGCTGCTCGGCCGTGTGGAAGGCGGCTTCCTCGAGGTGGTCGATGATGTAGCGACCGACGTCCTTCTGGGAAGGCGAAAGCTCGTCGAACCTTTGCTTGATCTCCTCGGAGAGGGTTAGCGCTGCCGTGCGAGTCACGGCGCACTGTTTCGTGCGCGAGCAGCGACTTCCTGCCGAGCCCGGGTCGGCGCGCGCCCTCGGCGAGGGTCACGGAGACGCCATGCGTGCGCGACGGTCGACCGCTAGCGGCGCATATCGAGCCAAGGCGGGCTACCGCGCGCGCACAGCTCGTCGAGCTGGTTGCGGTCCTTGTAGGTGTCGAGGCACGCCCAAAACCCCTCGTGGCGGGAGGCGTGGAGCTGGCCGGCGGCAGCGAGACGCGGGAGGACGTCGCGCTCGAGCACCGCGTCCGCTGCGAACAGCTCGAGCGCGCCGCTCTCGAAGACCATGAAACCGCCGTTGACGTAGCGCGGCGAGCGCGGCTTTTCCTCGAAGCCGCGCACGCGACCGCGCTCGTCGAGGTCGAGCACCCCGAACTGCAGGCGCGGGCGCACAGCGGTGACGGTCGCGAGTACGCCCGCACGCTCGTGCTCGACGAGCGTGCGGGCGAGGTCGATGTCGGCGACCCCGTCGGCGTAGGTGAGGCAGAAACCACGACCGGCGAGGAGCTCCCGCGCCGCCCAGACGCGCCCACCGGTGGGAGTGTCGTCGCCGGAGCGGTGACAGCGCACGCTGACGCCCTCCGGCCAGCTCTCGCCGCGCGCGTAGCGCTCGACGAGATCACCCAGGAAGCCGGTGAGGAGAAGGAACTCGCGGAAACCCTGGCGGGCGTAAATCTGCACCACATGCCAGACGATCGGCTTGCCACCGACCTCGACGAGCGCCTTGGGGGTCGCCGGGCCGCTGCCGTTGAGCCTCGTTCCGCGCCCCCCACAGAGGATCGCGACCGGTCGCTGTTGCCGCTTCGCTGTCACGGCGGCGCATTATCGGCGTCGCCGCAGCGGGGCCACGGCCCGACCGCGAGCAGGCATGGCCGCAGTCGCGACGACGGACACACCCGCACGCCCTCTGCGCGCGAGACCCGCTGCTCGGGCAGTCAGGCCGGGGTGGCAGCCAGGGACGCGCTTCCTGCAACCGGACGCCGGTCGGCGCGCTGCGCGGCGTTTGCGCTGCGCGCGACCAGCTCGACCGTGCGCCGCAGGCGCTCGCGGAAACGGTGTTTGTCCCAACGCAGCGCGTGGCGGCGGATCGCGTCGCGATCGAAACGGTCCGGGTCGAAGCTGCGGATCGCTGCAGCGATCGCCTCCGGAGTCTGCTCGTCGAAAAGAACGCCCGTGTGCCCGTGCACCACGGTCCGGCGCGCACCGCCCCGACCGTAAGCGATGACCGGGCGCCCGCAAGCCATCGCCTCGATCGGCACGAGACCGAAGTCGTGCAACGTCGGCGACACGAGAGCTTTGCAGCGCTGCATCAGCTCGACGAGCGCACCGTCGGGAACGCGCCCGAGGAAGGTGACGTTCGGCGGTGCGGCGGCGTGCAGCTCGCGCGCGGCAGGACCGTCGCCGACAACGATGAGCCGTTCGTGCGGCAGCTGCCGGAAAGCCTCGATCGCGACGCTAGCGCGCAGATACGGCTCGACGAGGCGGCCGACGAGCAGGAAGTAGTCCTCGGGGTCGCCGGTACCGGGACGGAAGAGATCGCAGTCGACCGGGGCACCGATAACCTCGGCGTCGCGCCCGTAGAAGGTCTTGATCTGACCGGCGATGAAGTCGCTTTGGGTGAGGAAGTGGTTGACCCGCTGGGCTGCACGACGGTCGGCGATCCGCATGGCGGCGGCGAAGATGTCGAAGGCCAGACCGCTCGCTCCTCCCCACGACCAGTGGCGGCGGTAATCGCGCGTCATCGTCCAGGCGAAACGCAGCGGCGAGTGGCAGTAGCAGACGTGGGGCGCGCGGTTGGCGGTGCTGAAGCCGAGCGCGAAGGCATAGGAGGAGCTGACGAGCACGTCGGCTTCGGGCAAGGTGGTTCGTTCCACGACGAGCGGGAGCACCGGCGCAAGCAGCCGGTAGGAGCGCGCGAGCCGCTGGCGCGGCGGCAGGATCGAGTGGAAACGGTCGTCGATGCCCAGTTCGATCGCGACGCGACGGCTGCCGAGCAGCGAAAAGACCGGGGCGTCGGGAAAGGTGGCAGCGATCTCGCCGAGCACGCGTTCGGCCCCGCCCAAAACCTGGGCGAAGTCGTGCGCAATCACCACGCGCAGCGGCCGCCCGTCGCGATCGCGCAGGTCGGGCGACTCGCTGCCTCCTCCCTCGAGCGAGCTCGACTGCATCTACGGGCGAGGCTAACGCACCCGCTTGCGTTCCGAAAGAGCGCGCCCCAGAGCGGCATAGACTGGCGTCCCGCGGGCCGGTAGCTCAGCGGTCAGAGCAGCGGGCTCATAACCCGATGGTCGCAGGTTCGAATCCTGCCCGGCCCACTCACTCGCGAACCACCCGCTCTCTACCTCGAGACCCTGCCCGCTCCCCTCACAGCCGCGTCGAGCGCGCGCTCGAGCTCGTCGTAGCTGGCCGCACCCTCGATCCGCGCCGCTATCCGCCCATTGCGGTCGATCGCGAAAACCCACGGTTCGCTGCGCAGGCGCCACGCTTCGACCTGGGGCCGCAACCCCTTGTTGGGATCGTTGTCGCGGTAGATCTCCATGTGAATGAACGCCGCCCCCTCGCCGCGGCGGGCGCGTAGCTGCTCGGCAAGATCGACGACCGGCCCGCAGACACGGCTCTGGCAAAGCGCGGGGGTGGCAAACACCAAGAGGACCGGGCGCTTGCCGAGCACGTCGGCGAGATCGTCACGGTGCATCCCGTCGGGAGGGGTACGCGTTTCGATCGAGCGGATGTCGCCACGCACGTCGTCGACGGTCGGTGTGTGCACGGAGATCGCCCGCTCGCCGACGTCGGGCACCGGGCTGTCGCGCTTCACCGTGAGCACGGTCGGACGAGTCGAAACCAGGCGACCGTCGACGATCGCCAGCGCCACCGCGGTGTAGCGACCGGGGCGCGGGAAGGTCGGGAAAGCTACGTGCACAGAGCGGGCGATGTCCTGGTCGCGCGCGGTTTCCTCGCTGCGAAAGGCCGGTTTGACGGTGAGCGACTCCTCGCGTGCGGCAAACGGCCCGAGCGCCGGCTCGTCGCCGCGAGCCACGTAGAGCGCGGCCGGGATCCCGAAGCGCGGGCCGCGCTGCGGGTCGATCAACGCGAAACCGAACCGCTGTCGCCCCCGCTCGAGTTCGACCCCAGCGGGCGCCAGCTCGAGCTGCGAGGGGCGCCCAAGAGCAGCGATCTGGTCGATCGAGCGCCCTTCTGCAGCGGGAAAGTCGGCGCGGGCGGCCGTGGTGGTGGCCGCTCGCTCGCCGCCCGAACCGCACCCGGCCAGGGCGACGGCGGCGAGCCATGCGAGCGCCGCCCACGCTCCGACACGCTGTCGCGCGGAGCGTGCCGAGAGTCGTCTTTGCCGCGACCTTGTAGGGGCGACGGGGTGGACAGTGCGGGGCGAGCGATCGATCGACGGGGGAGGCATCGCGTCGAAGCGTAGGGGGTTAGCCTTCCGCGTCGCCAGCGGCGCAACGGCGCGCGCCGGCCAGCGAAGGCAGAGCGCCGGTTCGCCACCGCATTCCGACACCGACCAGGAGGAGCGATGCCCGAACGCGCAGCGATCGTCACCGGAGGATCGAGCGGAATCGGTTTCGACATTGCGCGCGCGCTAGCCGAGGACGGCTACGCGCTCACCGTCTCGGCGCGGCGTCCCGACAAGCTCGAGCAGGCGGCCGAACAGCTGCGCGCCGGTGGCGCCACGGTTCACGCGGTCGCTGCCAACATGGCTGAAGAAGAGGACATCAAGCGCGTCGTACGCGAGCACACGGAGCAGTACGGGCGTCTCGACGTGCTCGTCAACAACGCCGGTGTCGGTATCGCCGGACCGATCGAACAGACGGAGACCAAACGCCTCGACATCCAGCTCGACGTCAACCTGCGCTCCGTCTACTTGATGACGCGCGAGTGCATTCCGCTTCTCAAGCGGGCCGGCGCCGAGCATCGCCGCGCGCACATCATCAACACTGCTTCGATCGCCGGCAAGATCCCGCAGCCCGGTCTCGCCGCCTACTCGGCCGCAAAAGCCGGTGTCGTCGCGCTCACGCAGGCGACGATTCGCGAGCTGTCGGCCGACGGTGTGCGCGCCACCGCGCTCTGCCCCGGCTTCGTGGCGACGCCGATGACCGACTGGATCAAGGAGCACGTTCCGCCATCGGAGATGATCCAGACGGCCGACATCGTCGCGGCGGTGCGCTTCGTGCTGGCGTGCTCGCCCAACTGCATCGTGCCCGAGATCCAGTTCGTACGGCCCGGCGACATGCCGTGAGCGCGGCAACGGCATAGCGAGCGCACCGGCAAGCGGGATCGGCAAGCGAGACAAGGGGTGGCAGAGTGAAGCTCGGACTGCACATCGGTTACTGGGGGCTCGGTCTTTCGGCTCAGGATCAGCTCGAGCTCGTGCGCGAGGCCGAGCGCGTCGGGTTCGACTCCGTGTGGTCGGCGGAGGCGTACGGGTCCGACGCGGCGACGGTGCTCGCGTGGATAGCCGCCCAGACCGAGCGCATCCGCATCGGCTCGGCGATCTTCCAGATTCCTGCGCGCTCGCCAGCGATGTGCGCGATGACGGCAGCCACGCTCGACCACCTGTCGAACGGGCGCATGATCCTGGGCATCGGCGCCTCCGGTCCGCAGGTCGCCGAGGGCTGGCACGGTCAGCGCTTCGCCCGGCAGCTGCAGCGCACACGCGAGTACATCGAGATCGTGCGCATGGCGCTGGCCCGCGAGCGCGTCGTCTACGACGGCGAGATCTACAAGCTGCCGCTGCCTGATGGTCCGGGGAAAGCGTTGAAGCTCACGATCTCGACCGTCCAGGAGCGAATCCCGATCTACCTGGCGGCGCTCGGCCCGAAGAACACGCAGCTCGCCGGCGAGATCGCCGACGGCTGGATTCCGACGCTGTTTTCGCCCGAGCACGTGGCACAAGCACGCGAGCTGCTCGAGGAGGGCGCGCGCCGCGCGGGTCGCAACCTTGACGGGTTCGACATCGCCCCGTCGGTGAACGTCGCGATCGACGACGACCTCGAGCGTGCCCGCGACGTGATGCGGCCGTACGTGGCGCTCTACGTCGGCGGGATGGGGTCGCGCGAGCGCAACTTCTACAACCAGCTCGTGCGCCGCTACGGCTTCGAGGAGGCGGCCGAGAAGGTCCAAACTCTCTACCTGGAGGGCAAGAAGGAAGAGGCAGCCGCTGCCCTCCCGCCCGAGCTGATCGACACCGTCACGCTCTGCGGCCCGCGCGAGCGCATCCGCGAACGGCTCGCCGTCTACAAAGAGGCGGGCGTCGGCACGCTGATGGTCACGCCGATGTCGTTCGAACCGCAGGCGCGGCTGCGTATGGTGCGCGAGCTCGCCGAGCTCGCAGCCGAGGTCTGAAGGCAAGCGTCGAAAACCGAGACCGCGGGCCTACCACCCGCCCGCTGCGCGTGCTGCTCGCCTCGTTCGGCGACCCGGGCCACGCCTTCCCGCAGATCGCTCTCGGTCGCGAGCTGGTGCGGCGCGGCCACCACGTCTGTTTGCAGACCTGGCGGGCTTGGCGGGAGCACGTCGAACGGGAGGGGATGCGCTTCGCCGCCGCACCCGAATACCAGGTGTTCCCGACCCGCGAGCGACCGCTCTCCCCTTACCAGGCGGCGGTGCGGGCAGCGCGCGAGACGCAGCCGCTCGTGCGCTCGTTCGCGCCTGATGTCGTCGTTGTCGACATCCTGACGGTGGCTGCCGCACTGGCGGCCGAGCGCGAGGGACTGCCCTGGATCACGCTCGTCCCCCATCTGTTGCCGTTGCCGGACCGTGCACTGCCGCCCTACGCGATCGGTGCGTTGCCGCCGCGGACAGCGGTGGGGCGCGCGTTCTGGCGGCTCTTTCGGCCGTTGTTGCGCCTCGGCGAGGAGCGTGGGCGGCGCGAGCTGAACGAAGCGCGCCGCCGTCTCGGCCTCGCGCCTCTCGCCTACCCGCACGGCGGAATCTCGCGGCTGCGTGCGTTGGTCGCGACCTTCCCGCAACTCGAGGAGGCGCGCTCCGAGCTGCCCGCATTCGCTCGCATAACCGGCCCGCTCGAATGGGAGCAGCCCTATCCCCCCGTCGAGCTTCCGGCAGGCAGCGAGCCGCTGGTGCTGGTGGCACCGAGCACCTCCCAGGATCCCGACCACCGGCTGTTGCGCTGCGCGCTTGCCGGTCTGCGCGACGCGCCAGTGAGGGTGCTGGCGACGACCAATCGGCGGCCGCTGCGCGAGCAGGTCGAGATCGGGCGGAACACGGTCCTTGTCGACTGGGTGTCCTACTCGCAGACGATGCCACGGGCCGACCTGGTGGTCTGCCACGGCGGCCACGGTACGGTGGTTCGTTCGCTCGCGAGCGGCACCCCCGTCCTGTGCGTGCCGGCAGCGGGCGACATGGCCGAGAACGCTCTGCGCGTGGCATGGGCGGGCGCGGGTTTCGCGCTGCCCTCGCGCCTGCTGTCGCCGCGCAACCTGCGGGCAGCGGTGCTGCGCGCGCTCGCCGATCGCTCCACCCAGCGCCGTGCGAGCGAGTTCGCAGCGTGGGCTCGCGCCAATCCCGGTGGCGCGGGCGCGGCTCGCGAGGTGGAAAGGGTCGTGGAAGAGCTCCGGGGGCGGGACTCGAACCCGCAACCTACTGGTTAACAGCCAGCCGCTCTGCCAGTTGAGCTACCCCGGACCGAGTGCCCCGCCCGCGCAGCGAACCGCGCAGGCGCACGAGCGAACCCAATGCTACCTCTAGCCACGCGCGAGCCACCCGACCCCGCGCTAGCGGACCTCCTCCGTCGTGCCCGCCAGTCGGCGCGCCTCCTCGAGGTTCTTGAGCAGTATCAGCGTCTTCGCCTCGATCTGGCGCACGCGCTCGCGCGTGACACCCACGTGCTTGCCGATCTCCTCGAGCGTCATGGGCCCCTCCGGCACGAGCCCGTAGCGCAGCTCCAACACACGCCGCTCCCGCCAGGGAAGCATCGCCAGCACGCGCTGCAGATCCTCGTCTCGGATGCGCCGCGCCACGACCTCGAGCGGCGGATCCGAGTCGTCCTCGATGAAATCGCCGAGCTCGGCAGGGTCGCCGTCGTCGGAGCCGACCGGTGTCTCGAGCGACACCGGCTCCTGCCCGAGCTTGAGCAGCTCCTCGACTTTCTCCGCCGGCATCTCGACCGCTTCCGCCACTTCCTCGGTGGTGGGATCGCGGTTCAGTTTCTGCGCTAGGTCACGCCGCGCCCGCAGCACCTTGTTCAACCGCTCCACCATGTGTACCGGGATCCGGATCGTGCGCGACTGGTCGGCGAGCGCACGCGTTATCGCCTGCCGGATCCACCACGTGGCGTAGGTCGAGAACTTGTAACCGCGTCGCCAGTCGAACTTCTCGACCGCGCGGATCAGACCGACGTTGCCCTCCTGGATCAGGTCAAGGAGCGTGAGCCCGCGCCCCGTGTAGCGCTTCGCGATCGACACGACGAGACGCAGGTTGGCCTCGATCAGGGCGTTCTTGGCCGCCATGTCGTTGCGCTCGACGCGCTTGGCGAGCCGCACCTCGTCCTCCTTGGTCAGGAGCGGCACGCGCCCGATCGCTCGCAGATAGAGGCGAACGGCGTCCTCGGATGCCTCTTCCGTCGCAGGTTCGACAAGACCGGAGGTGACCACGCCGCCCTCTTCGAAGAGGTCCGGCACCCCCTCGGTCGCCTCAAGTCGCTCCTCGTGCGGCTCGCCGATCGCTTCCTCGCTGTCCCACTCGTCGCCGACGTCGGTTCGGGCCAGCTCCTCAGGTAGCTGTTCCTCGGCGGGTCCGCGACCGTTGGCGAGGCGCTCGCGCGCTGGCTGTTGCTGAGCTCGACGGCGCGGTGTTGCGGTCGAACGGGCGGCGCGCTGGTTGCGCTTGACCTTCATCGCGTGCGACTCCCGAGCATGCGGTCGAGCGCGGCGAGCAGTTCCTGACGCTCGCGCACGAGCTGCGCGCGCTCCTCGGGCGCCAGCCGCGCTGGCGCCGACGTGAGCCGCCGTTCGACGGCACGCAGTTGGAGTTGCAAGAGCTGCGTTTCGAGCAGAGCTTCGTCGCTGCGGCCGCGGGCCTGCGCTGCATGGACGACTTCGGTCATCGCTTTGGCGATCGCCGCCCCATCGCGCTCGGCTTTAGCGATCGGATCGTCGAACCCGCTCCGCAGGAGGTCGAACAGGCGGCGCCACAGCGGCGAGGCGAACAGGTCGCGCGACGCCCGCTCGAGGGCAGCGCGCCCGCCATCGCCAGCGGCAAGAGCGGCGACAAGAAACTCGCGCTCGGCTGCGTGAGGATCGGGCGCTGGCGGGGTCGGGCCGAGGTGGGCCCCGCCACGCGTGCTCGCACCCGCGCCTGCTCGATCGGCGCCGGCACCGGCGCTTCGCGCCGCCCTTCCCGCGCGCCCGCTACTGGTACTGCCATCGGCGGTTGGGCGGGGCGCCGCCAGCGCATGCTGCGTTTCGCGTAAGCGCGCCCAAACCCAGGCTGGCGGAAGCTCGAGCTGGTCGCACAATTCGTCGACGAGCCGGCGAGTGCGGTGTCGCCCTGCGTCCGTGCTAGCGATCAAGCGGAGCGCCTCCTCTGCTGCGCGGTCTCGCGCGTCCGGGTCCTCTGCGTCGGCATCGGCAAGGAGGCGCGACACTTGATACTCGAGCAGCGGTTTCGCGCTCGCGACAGCGTTTTGCACGACCTCGGTGGCGCCCTCCGCTACGAGGTCGGCAGGATCCTTGCCAGCGGGAAGGACGGCGATGCGCAGCTCGAGACTCTCGGCACCGGCGATCTCTCCGGCGCGGCTCATCGCCGCTAGCCCGGCCGGGTCGGGATCGAAGGCGAGCACGGCGCGGGGCGCGAGACGGGCAATCTCTGCGAGCTGCTCGCCGGTCAGCGCAGTGCCCATCGCGGCGACCGTCTCCGGCAGCCCGGCCTGGTGGAGAGCGAGCGCGTCAACGTAACCTTCGACGACGATCACGCGCCCCCCACGCGACGCGGCCGCACGCGCCCGGTCGAGTCCGAACAACGCGCGGCGCTTGCGAAAGAGCTCGGTCTCGGGACTGTTCAGATACTTCGGGCCGGCGGGGCTGCGGCTCACGAACGGCCCGGCTGGTTCCCCCGCCCGCTGCGGCGCGCGGTCACCGCTGCCGGCGCCCGTCCCCGCGCTGTCAGCGCCGTCGAGGGTTCGCGCGCCGAAACCGAGGACGCGCCCGCGGCGGTCACAGATCGGGAAGGTGACACGCGCACGGAAGCGGTCGTAGAGACCGCGCTTACCCTGCGAGGCGAGACCGGCTGCGGTGAGCTCGTCGTCGCTGAAACCCTGGCCGCGCGCAGCCGTGACGAGACGATCCCACGCGCCGGGTGCGAAGCCGACACGAAACTCCCGCAACACGCGCTCGTCGAGACGCCGCTCGCCCAGCAGATAGCGCCGCGCTCGCTCCGCCTCGGCCGACTCCCACAGCGCCCGCTGGTAATAGGACGCGGCCCGTTCGAGCAGCTCGAACAGGCGCTGGCGCCGCCGCTCGCCGCGGTCGCTCGCCCCCGCGCCCCGCTCGCGCTCGAGTTCGACACCGAAGCGCGCGGCGAGGTGTTCCACGGCCGCGACGAAGTCGAGCGCTTCGGTCTCCTCGACGAAACGGATCGCGTCGCCGCTCGCGCCGCAACCGAAGCAGTGGTAGAGCTTCTCCTCGGCATTGACCGAGAACGACGGCGTGCGCTCGTCGTGGAAGGGGCAGAGCCCCACCCAGCGGCTCCCGACGCGCTTGAGCTCTGTGCGCTCGCCGACCAGCGCGACCATGTCGATCGCGTCGCGCAACCGGTCGAGCGATGCGCGCGTGAAAGGCATCGACGCCGGGCCGCGCCCGCTAGAACCCCTTGGGCACGGCCAACTCCTCGAACGCGCGGATGGCGAAGCGATCGGTCATACCGGCGAGCCAGTCGATCACCCGGTCGGCCAGGTCGGCACCGGGCGCCAGCGCCGGCGGCGGGTTCTCGACGTAGTAGTCGAACAAGGCTCGCAGCATGCGCTCGATGCGCGGCTGTTCCCGTTGCGCCTCGTCGTCCAGGTAGACGCGCTCGAACATGAAGGCGCGCAAGCGCGCCATCGCCGCGCCGACCTCCTCGCCCTGCACGATGTCGCCGGCCCGTGCCGAATGGTCGATGAGGTCGCGCACGAGCGTCTCGATGCGCTCGGAGCCGGTCTCGCCGAGCAGCGCGATCTCTTCCGCCGGCAGCTCCTCGCGGCGCAGCACGCCCGCGCGCAAAGCGTCGTCGATGTCGTGGTTGATGTAGGCGATGCGGTCGACGAGCCGCACGATCTTGCCCTCCAACGTGCTCGGCTCTTCAGGCCCGGTGTGGTGCAGGATGCCGTCGCGCACCTGGGCTGTGAGGTTGAGCCCCTGCCCGTCGCGCTCGAGAACGTCGACAACGCGCAGCGAGTGCTCGTTGTGGCGGAAGCGGCGGCCGAAGTGCTGGCGGGCGCACTCGTCGAGTACCGCCTCGCCGATGTGGCCGAACGGGGCGTGCCCGAGATCGTGGCCAAGGCAGATCGCCTCGGTGAGATCCTCGTTTAGACCGAGCGCGCGCGCGACGTTGCGGGCGATACCGCACGTCTCGAGCGTGTGCGTGAGGCGCGTGCGGTAGTGGTCGCCCTCGGGAGCGATGAAGACCTGCGTTTTGTGTTTCAGGCGACGGAACGCTTTCGAGTGGACGATGCGGTCGCGATCGCGCTGGAACGGTGTGCGGTGGGTGGAGTCGGGCTCGGGGCGCAAGCGGCGAGCCGGGTACGAACGCTGCGCAAGGGGCGAGAGCAAGAGATCCTCGGCACGTTCGATGCGCTCGCGGAAGCGTTCGCCGCGAATCGAGATCTCGCCGCTAGCCGCTGTTGGAGGGTGCTTCTGCAAGTTCACTGGCACCTGTGCCACTGCCAGATGATCGCAGCTGGTCGGGCCGGCATCCTCGCGCTGCTCGCGCGGTGCGCCCTCCTCTCCGACGCTAGGCGACCCTCCGCAGCTGGACGTGGGCGTGGTGTTCGACCATCGCCCCTAGGGCACGGTCAACACGGGCGAGCACGTCGGGTGGCGCCTCGGGAGCTTCGCGCAACGGGCGGGCCAGCGCTTGCACGGCGAAGGTGTGCTCGGCAACCCCAAAGGCGAGACCGTGACGGGCGCAGCGCTCGCAGACGATTCCACCGTCGCCCGGCGAAAAACCAGCGAGCGGAAATGTTCCCGGGCCGTCGCGCAGCGCGCGCCCGCAGCTTGCGCAGTGCGCAAGCTCGGGTGCGAAACCGGCGGCGAGCATCAGCTTGAGCCGAAAGGCGAGAGCGAAGCTGCGGCTGGCACGCTGCGGCTCGCAGTCGAGCAGCGCCAGCGCGTTCGCGAGCAGGTTGTAGGCGGAGCGGTTCGGGTCTGCGGCATCGAGCAGCCGCGCTGTCGCTTCGGCACTCTCGAGCGCGCAGCGCAGGGCTTCGCGGTGCTCGCGCAAGCGTGCGTGGGCGCACACCGTGTCGACGCTCGAGAGCGTGTAGAGATCGCTGTTGCCCGGGCGCAACACGAGCTGGGCGCGCACCAAAAGCTCGAGCCGACCGGCGCGCCGTGAGCGCGCTCGGCGCACGCCTTTGGCGATCGCCGCGATCCGCCCGAGCTCGCGCGAGTAAAGGTGCAGGACGCGGTCGGCCTCGCCGTAGCGGATCGACCGCACGACGATCGCTTCGCACTGGCAGGGTCGTCGCGCCACGCCCCTACACTGTGGCGGCGATGGCGGACGAAACCAGTAGCGGTGCGACCGCCCGCGGGCAGACCGCGCAGGTCGTCGTGTACACCACCGAGCCGTGCGCGTACTGCGTCCAGGCGAAGCGCCTGCTCGACGCGCGTGGCATTCCCTACACCGAGGTGAACCTCGCCCGCGATCCGTCCGGTCGCGCCGAGCTCGTCGCCCTGACAGGCCGCTATACGTTCCCTCAAGTCGTCGTCGGTGGACGGTCGGTAGGCGGTTTCAGCGAGCTGCTCGCAGCCGACCGCGCCGGGCGTTTGCGCGACCTGCTCGCCGCCTGACAGCGGCCACAAAAGTAGGTTCCGCGACCGGCGATCCGTTCTTTGCGCACGGCCGTTCCGCAGCGCGGGCACGGCAACCCTGCACGGCGGTGCACGAGGAACTCGTTCTGGAAGTTGCCGCGCCTCCCGTCGGGGTGGCGGAAGTCGTCGATCGAGGCACCGCCGTGCTCGATCCCGGCGCGGAGCGCATCGCGAATCCCCGCCACCAGCCGCTCCAGGTCGCGGCGCAGCAGGCGGCCGGCCGGTCGCGCGGGATGGATGCCGGCCCGGAACAGCGCCTCGTCGGCATAGATGTTCCCGATCCCCGCGACCGTGCGCTGGTCGAGCAGTAGGGCCTTTACCGGCGCCCGCCGTCGCGCGAACGCCCGTGCGAGCACCGTCGCGTCGAAGGCATTGGAGAGCGGTTCCGGACCGAGGCGGTCGAGCAGCTGGGCGGCGAGCTCTTCGCCGTCGGCGAAGAGACGCGCGGTGCCGAAGCGCCGGGGATCGCAGAAAGCGACCGCTAGGTCGCGATCGATCGCGAAGCGCGCGCGCTCGTAAGGTGCGCGCGGCGCGGTCGTCAGAAAGAGATTGCCGGTCATGCGCAGGTGCAGGGCGAGCCAGGCGCCGTCGTCGAGCGCCCACAGCATGTACTTGCCGCGCCGCTCGACGGAGGTGACGGTGCGGCCGCGCAGCCGCGCGGCGAGCGTGGCGGTCGGCACCGGGGCGCACAGCCGCGGGTCGGACACCGTGACCGCCGCGAGTGAGCGCCCCTCGAGGTGCGGCCGCAGCTGCCTGCGTAGCGTCTCGACTTCGGGTAGCTCGGGCACCCTGCTAGCTCACCTCGTCTCTTCGTCTTCTTCCGTAGCGGCGCTCCCAGCGCCCCCCGCAGGGAACGTGGCGCGGGGGTGCGCGCGGAAGTAGTCGTCGCGCAGACGATCGGCCGCGAGGTGGGTGTAGACCTGCGTCGTGGTGACGTCGGCGTGGCCGAGAAGCTCCTGGACGGTTCGCAGATCGCACCCGCCCGCGAGCAGGTGCGTGGCGAAAGTGTGGCGGAGCGTGTGGGGACCGAAGCGCCGCTCGAGCCCGGCGGCCCGGGCGTGGCGGCGCACCACGGTCCACACGCCCTGGCGGCCGAGGCGCCGGCCACGGGCGTTCACGAAAAGCGCCTGCTCCCCTGCGCGCTTGGCGACCAGCGGCGGGCGGCCGTCGCGCAGCCACGCGGCGAGAGCGGTCTGCGCTGCGCGCCCGACCGGCACGAGCCGCTCTTTGCCCCCTTTTCCGCGCACGCGAACGAGCGCCTCGTCGAAGTCGACGTCGCCGATGTCGAGCGCCGAGGCCTCGGAGGCGCGCAACCCGGACGCGTACAAGAGCTCGAGGAGCGCACGGTCGCGCAACGCGAGCGGGTCGCGCCCGCGGGGGGCGGCGAGCAGCCGCTCGACCTCGTCGCGACGAAGCGCTGTCGGCAAACGGCGCGGGCGCCGGGGGGCGCGCAGCGCCGCGGTCGGATCGTCGGTGATCAGGTCCTCGGCACGCAGGAAACGGTAGAAGGCACGCAGCGCCGCCGCCTTTCGGCGCAGCGTCGCGGGTTGCGCCCCGAGCTCGGCAAGAAAGTCCTGCAAGTCGCCCGGCCGCGCATCGAACGCGTGGCGACGGCGCCGGGCCAGGAAGGCCCCCCACTGCAGCAGGTCGACGCGGTACGACGCCAACGTGTTGTGTGCGAGACCGCGGTCGAACTCGAGGTGCGCGAGGAAGTCGAGGACCAGCGACTCGTGCCGGGGCCGTTCGCCCGCGGGCGCGTCGCCACCGCCCCGCTCCCTGCGTTCAGCTGCCAGCGAGGAGCTGCTCACGGCGCAGCCACAACAGCCCGACGAGGCTCTTGGCGTCGACGCACTGGGCAATCGCGGCGTCGAGGTCGTCGAGCGGCCAGGGAACGACTTCGATGCGCTCCTCTTCGTCGCTCTCGGCTTCGGCGTCGAAGAGCTCGCTGGCGTAGAAGAGGTGGACCTCCTCGTCGGCGAACCCGGGCGACGTGTAGAAGCTCGCGAGCCGCTTCCAGCGGCGTGCGCCTTTGCCGATCTCCTCCGCGAGCTCGCGCTGGGCGGTGCGCAGCGGGTCGCGGTCGGGCCCATCGAGCTTGCCCGCTGGCAGCTCGAGTAGCGACTGGGCGCCGACCGCTTCGCGCGGCTGCCGGACCAGATAGATCGTGCCGCCGTCGACCGCGAGCACCGCCACCGCGCCGGGATGGGCGACGACTTCGCGCTCGACGACCTCGCCGGTGTCGTCGTGCCGGAAGCGGTCGATGCGGACGGTGGCTATCCGCCCGCGCCAGACGACCTCGGAGGCGACGCGCTCGAATGCCACCGACTATGTCTCCGCCGGTGCCGCGACCGCGGGCGCTGTACCACCTCCGGAGCGCGCGGGCGTCGCCGCCGTACGCGCGCCTGCTCCACGGCGCTGACGAGCGCGTTCGAGCGCGGCGCGGACGAACTCTCTGAACAGCGGGTGCGGGCGCGTCGGGCGCGACTTGAACTCCGGGTGGAACTGCGAAGCGACGAAAAACGGGTGGTCGGGCAGCTCGACGATCTCGACGAGTCGCTCGTCGGGCGAGGTGCCGGAGCACACCAGCCCCGCCCGCTCGAGACGCTTGCGCAGGTGGTTGTTGACCTCGTAGCGGTGGCGGTGGCGTTCGTACACCACGGCCTCCCCGTAGATCGCGCGTGCCCGGGTGGCGGGATGGATCTTCACGGGGTCGGCACCGAGCCGCATCGTCCCGCCGAGATCGCGCACCTCTTTCTGTTCGGGCAGTAGATCGATCACGGGGAACGGCGTTTCGGGATCGAACTCGGTGGAGTTCGCTCCCTCCATACCGGCGACCGTACGCGCGAACTCGCAGACAGCGATCTGCATGCCGAGACAGATGCCGAGGAACGGAACGTCGCTCTCGCGCGCGAAACGCGCGGCCGCGATCTTGCCCTCGATGCCGCGCTGTCCGAACCCGCCCGGAATCAACACGCCGTCGCATTCGGCGAGCGCTTGCTCGACCTCGCCGTCGGCGAGGCGCTCGCTATCGATGAACTCGACGTCGACCTTGGCCGAGTGGTGGGCGCCGGCGTGTCCGAGCGCTTCGGTCACCGACAGGTAGGCGTCGGCGAGCTTGGTGTACTTACCGACAAGGCCGATACGCACCCGTTCAGCAGCGCTGTCGTAGCGGTGAACGAGCGCTTCCCACTCCGACAGGTCGGGGTCCGGTGCGGCGATGCCGAAGTGCTCGAGGATGCGTTCGTCGACTCCTTCGCTCCGGAACTCGAGCGGCACCTTGTAGATCAAGTCAACGTCGGGCGCCGACACGACGAAGCGCACGGGCACGTTCGCGAACAGCGCGATCTTCTCGCGGATGTCGCTGCCGAGCCGCTCCTCGCTGCGGCACATGATCATGTCCGGCTGGATGCCGATCCGTCGCAGCTCCTGAACCGAGTGCTGTGTCGGCTTCGTCTTGAGCTCGCCGGCGTGCCCGAGGAACGGCACGAGCGTGACGTGCACGAACATGCAGCGCTCGCGGCCGAGATCGACGTGGAACTGTCGTAGCGCCTCGAGGAAGGGCAGCGACTCGATGTCGCCGACGGTCCCGCCCACCTCGCAGATCACGAAGTCGGCCGCTTGCGCTTCCGCGACGAGACGGATGCGGTTTTTGATCTCGTCGGTGATGTGCGGGATCACCTGTACGGTGCCGCCCAGATAGTCGCCGCGGCGCTCGCGGCGGATGACCGCGTCGTAGATCGCACCGGCAGTGGCGTTGGAGGCGCGCGTCGTGTTGACGTCGGTGAAGCGCTCGTAGTGGCCGAGGTCGAGGTCCGTTTCGGCGCCGTCCTCGGTCACGAAGACCTCGCCGTGCTGGAACGGGCTCATGGTGCCCGGGTCGACGTTTATGTAGGGGTCGAACTTGAGCAGCGCGACGCTCAGCCCCCGCGCGACGAGCAAGCGCCCGATCGACGCTGCCGCGATTCCCTTGCCGAGCGCCGACACGACACCGCCTGTGACGAAGACGAAGCGCGTTTCGTGCGGGCTGTCGGCTCGGCTCACGTCGCCGAGTCTAGAGCCGGCCCCGGCGGTTCGCCGGGCTGCCAGTTAGGCGGCGCGGCGCAGCGCCTGGGCGTGGTCGCGCGCGCCGCGGTCGCCGGCCTCGGCACCGAGCATCCGGCACAGCTCGCCGACCACCTCTTCGTCCGCGAGCGTCTCGACGTGACTGACCGCACGCCCGGCTGTCACCTGCTTGCTGACGCGGAAGTGCGCGTCGGCGCGTGCGGCGACCTGGGGTAGGTGCGTGACGCAGAGCACCTGCGCCTGCGTGGCGACGCGCGCCAGGCGCTCGCCGACCGCGTGGGCTGTGTGACCGCCGACGCCAGCGTCGATCTCGTCGAAGACGACCGTCGGTATCGAACCGACGCCGGCGACCGCCGCCAACGCCAATGTCACGCGCGCCAGCTCGCCTCCGGAAGCGGCGTCACGCAGTGCCGCGGGCGGCATGCCGGGGTTGGCGGCGAGCGCGAACTCGACCTCGTCGCTTCCGGTGGGACCAGGTTCGCGCGCGGCGCCGACCCCGACGACGAAGCGCGCCTCGGGCAGAGCGAGTGCGTGGAGCTCGCTCTCGACCGCCGCCGCGAGCTCGGCGGCACAGGCGGCACGCCGCGCCGACAGCTGCGCGCAGAGCTCTTCGAAGCGACGCTCGCGATCGGCGAGTGCACGTTCGGCCGCCCCTAGGGACTCGTCTAGGGATTCGAGCTCCTCGAGGCGCCGACGGCAGTGCTCGGCGTGCGCTAGCGCGGCCTCTACCGAGCCACCGTGTTTGCGCAGCACGCGTTCGTAATCGGCGAGGCGGCTCTCAATCTGCTCGAGGCGAGCAGGATCGCTCTCGATCGCCGACGCATAGCGACGCAGCTCGCCCGCCAGGTCCTGCGCTTCGATCGCGAGCGCCGTGAAGCGCTCTAGCAAAGCGTCGAGCTCGGGGTCGCTGCCACGCACGGCGGCCGCGAGGTGCTCGGCGGCGCCAGCGAGCTCGCGCAACCCGACGTTGTCAGCGTCTTCACTGGCGAGCGCACTTGCGCACGCCACGGCCGCCGCTTGCAGCTCGCCGGCGCGGCGCAGGCGCTCGCGCTCGGTGCGCAGCTGACGCTCCTCTTCCGCGCTCGGCGCCAACTGTTCGATCTCGTCGAGCTCGAAGCGCAACAGGTCGATCTCGCGCGCGCGTGTGGCGGCGCTTGCGGCGAGCTCGGCGAGACGCTCGCGCGCGGCACGCAGCTCCGCGTACAGCTCGCTCGCCCGCCGGCGCAGCGCCAGATGGTCACGGCCCGCGTAGCGGTCGAGCAGATCAAGCTGTGCTCGCGGCGCGGCCAAACGGCGGTGCTCGTGCTGGGCGACGAAGGCGATCAGCCGCTCGCCCACCGCGCGCAGCTCGGACACCGGCACCAGCCGACCATTCAGGTACGCGCGCGTGCGACCGTCATCGCCGACGCGGCGGGCGAGGATCAGCTCGCCCTGGTCGGCGAGCGCAGCACGGGCGCGCTCGAGCACTTCGTCGCCGTCCGCGAGCACCTCGTCGGGCACCGCGAAAGCGGCCTCCACCCATGCTTCCCGGGCACCGCTGCGGACGCAGTCGCGCCGCGGGCGCACGCCCAACACCAGTTCGAGCCCGTGCAGGAGGATCGACTTGCCGGCGCCGCTCTCGCCCGTCACGACGTTCAGCCCGGGAGCGAGCTCGAGTTCGGCGCGCTCGACGAGCATCAGGTTCTCGATCCGCAGGAGCGTGATCACGTCCCCCTCTCGTAGCAGCCCGGCCGGACGAATCCGCCCCCTTGCGGACGCGAAAAACCCGCG
The DNA here is from genome assembly GCF_028867705.1 of Thermoleophilum album. Taxonomy (GTDB): domain Bacteria; phylum Actinomycetota; class Thermoleophilia; order Solirubrobacterales; family Thermoleophilaceae; genus Thermoleophilum. The sequence goes on from NZ_CP066171.1 coordinate 1,185,417, forward strand.
GCAGGAATCGCCGCCGAGGATCAGGCTCAGCTCGCCAGCAGCCCGAACTTGCCACGCAGGCGGGCATAGAACGACGCCCCGGGGAGCTGCGCAAGCAGCGCTTGGGCGCGCTCGTAGCGCAGCGGCAGCCGCTCGTTCGGCTCGAGGGTGCGGACGGTGCGCCCGTCGAGAACGACGTCGACCGCTTCCTCGCCCGAGCGGTTGACGATCTCGAGCTCGTCTTGCGGAGCGACGACCAGAGCGCGCGCAGTGAGGGTATGCGGCGCGATGAACGACACCACGAAACCCTCGACGCCCCAGGCGAGAACGGGTCCGCCGTTGGCGAGGTTGTACCCCGTGGAGCCCGCCGGCGTCGCGACGACGAGCCCGTCGCAACGCACTTCGCCGAGCTCCTCGCCGGCGACGAAATAGGCGAGCTCGGCGACGCGGCCGCCCGGCTTGCGATGCACCGCGACGTCGTTGACAGCGAGCAGATTGCCCGGCCCGGCGAGGCGCAGAGCGGGGAGCGCGAGGACATCGAAGCGGCCGGCGAGCAGGCGGTCCAGACCCTCGTCGAGGTCGTCGCCTTCGATCGTGGCTAGAAAGCCGATCGCGCCAAAGTTGATCGCAAACACAGGCACGCCGCGACCTGCGAACGTGCGGAGCGCGTGCAGGATCGTCCCGTCGCCGCCCAGTGCCACGGCGACGTCGCAATCGGCGTCCGGCGCAGCTTCTCTGACCCCGTCGCAACCCGGCTCGAGGCCGTGTTTGCGTAGCTCCTCGGCCGGCAGCTGTACCACTACGCCGCGCTCGTGCGCAGCCGCGATGAGGCGCCGCAAAGCGGCCGAGGTGCGCTCGGGGTTGCGGCGCGTGAACACGGTCAGCGTCCGTGGGCGGCTGGGCGCGGCGCCACCAGCGGGGCTCACCGTCGTCGCACCTCCACGAGGAGCGCCTCCCAGAGGTCCTCGGCCGCCGCTGCCGCACGCTCGCTGGCGCCGTCGTCGAGGGCCGCGTGACGCCCTCCCTCGGCAAGGTGCACGAAGGTTTCGCGGTTCCCCGACGGTCCGGGCAGACCGCTCGGATAGAAGCCGAGCACAGCGAGCCCGAGCTCGTCGCGGGCGAAGCGCGCGACAGCGGCGAGCGCGCGCAAACGCGCCGCACGCTCGCGCACGACGCCGCCCGGCGCCTCGCCCGGCCCGAGCTCGAACTGCGGTTTCACGAGCGCGAAGCAGTCGAATCGGTCGGCTGTGCACGCGATGACCGCAGGCAGGACCTTGCGCAGCGAGATGAACGACACGTCGACAGCCACGAGGTCCGGGCGGTAGGGAAGCAGTCCCGGCGCAAGCTCACGCGCGTTCGTGCGCTCGAGCAGGGTGACGCGCGGGTCACGGCGCAGCCGCTGGTCGAGCAGACCGCGGCCGACGTCGACCGCGACGACGTGCGCGGCGCCGCGCTGCAGAAGACAGTCGGTGAAGCCGCCGGTAGCCGACCCCACGTCGAGCGCGCGGCGCCCAGCCACCTCGGTAGCGCTGGCGGCGAGCGCGTGCTCGAGCTTCTCTCCCCCGCGAGAAACGAAGCGACGGCGGGCGACGACGTCGACGGGCGTGTCGACCGCTACCTGCTGACCGGGTTTCTCGGCGCGCGCACGTTCGCGGCCCACAAGCACCTCGCCGGCCATCACGGCTGCCGCAGCGCGCGATCGCGAGGGAAAAAGTCCGCGTTCGCACAGCAGCACGTCGAGCCTCACCTTTCGCTTGGTGCGCGGCACGGCGCCAGCCTATCCGTGCCTCGAGCGGAGCTCGCGCCGAGTCTGAGCCGGCCAAAGCCGAGCCGGCGCCACCCCGCACCGGTGTGGCACCCGCTCACCAAGTGTGAGCAAGTTCACACATCGCCTCTCGTGTCTCACCTACCTTCCCGGTAGCGATGACGAGCGCAGCGAGCAACAGCCTAGGTTTCCGCGCCGCAGCGTTGTTCGTGAGCGGTACCGCGCTTGTGGTACTGCCGCTCGTGCTCGGTCTTGGCGCCGCCGCTGCGGTGACCGGCGCCGTGGCGGGCGCGATCGCTGTCGCGCTCGGCGGCAGCGGCGCCGAAGCGGGCCGCGGTGGCCTCTCGCTGCGGGCTCAGGCTGCCTACGACCGCGGTCTTGCGCTCGGGCTCGCGGCCGCTGCGCTCGCCTTCGCTACGAGCGGCGCGCTCGGTCCGGCCGCGCTGTTTGCGGTGGCCGCGATCGTCGCCGCGATCGTCCACTGGCGCACTCGCTACAGCGCTGCGCCGAGCGGCTGACGGTAATCGCCGCCCGAAAAAGAAAAGCTTCCTCCAACCGCTCGAAAAACCGCATCACTCCTCCCTCAGGCCACGGCCCCGCTAACGCGGGGTCGTCGCCGTTTTCGAGCCCGTTTTTTTCCCGGTCGACGCAGCCCCTCCACGGCAGGCAACCGCAGCCGCGTGGAGACTCGGCGTCCGGATATCCGACCCTGGACGTAACGAGCGCGACTTCAGGCAAGCGCTTCGCTGTGAGCGAGCACGAGCTGCGCGACGCGAGCCGCCACGTGCTCGCCGGTGAGGCCCACCTCCTCGCGCAGCAAGCGCGGTGCCCCGTGGGTCACGAAGCGGTCGGGAAGCCCGAAGCGCACAACCCGCACGTCGCCCAGCGCGCCGCGGTCCGACAGAAGCTCGAGCACCGCCGCGCCGAAGCCGCCGGCTAGCTGGTTCTCCTCAACCGTGACGATCACCTCGTGCTCGGCGGCGAGCCGCAGGAAGAGCTCCTCGTCGAGAGGTTTGGCGAAGCGCGCGTCCACCAGCTCGGCTTCGAGCCCGTGCACCTCGCTGAGCAGCTCGCGGGCCGCACGCGCCACCTCCACCCCGTAGCCGTAGCCGACAAGCGCCACGCGCTCGCCGGGTGCGAGCACCTCGCCACGTCCGATCTCGATCGGCTGCGGATCGTCGGGGAGCGGTACGCCGAGCGCCTCGCCACGCGGGTAGCGCAGCGCGACCGGGCCGTCGTCGTAGGTGAGCGCGGTCCGCAGCATGCGGACGAGCATCGCCTCGTCGCGCGGTGCCATCAGCACGATGTGCGGCAAACAACGCAGGTAGGAGATATCGAAAGCGCCGTGGTGGGTCGGCCCGTCGTCGCCCACGAGGCCGGCGCGGTCCATCGCGAAGACGACGTTCAGCCGCTGCAGGCAGACGTCGTGGACGATCTGGTCGTAGGCGCGCTGGAGGAACGTCGAGTAGATCGCCGCCACCGGTTTCGCACCGGCGAGAGCGAGGCCAGCAGCGAACAGCACGGCGTGCTGCTCGGCGATCCCGACGTCGTAGTAGCGGTCGGGAAGCTCGCGCTGGAGGATGTTCAGTCCCGTCCCCGAGTTCATCGCCGCGGTGATGCCGACCACGCGTGGGTCGCGTCGGCACTCGGCGAGGAGCGCGCGCCCGAACACTTCGGTGTAGGTGGGTTTCGCCGAGGGCGGCGGCGGCTTCTTCGGCGCCGGCGCGCGGTTGAGGATCGACCCCGCCTTGGCGGCGTGCCACTTCTCCATCCCTTCGAGGCCGCCCTCTTCGGCCGGCGCGAAGCCCTTGCCCTTGACGGTCTTGCAGTGCACGACGACCGGCCTCTCGGCTGCGAGCGCCTCGCGCACGGCCTCGCGTACCGCGGCGACGTCGTGCCCGTCGATGACGCCGACGTAAGCGAGGTTGAGCTCCTCAAAGAAGAGGCCGGGCGCCCAGTAGGCCTTGAGCGACTCCTTGAGGATCGGGCCGAGCCGCTCGATCCGCTCGCCGATCCCGAGCGGCAGGCGCGTCAGCGCTTCCTCGATGTCTTCGCGCGCGTGGTGGAGCTTGGGGTTAAGCCGCAGACGGTTGAAAAGCCGCGCTAGCGCGCCGACGTTGGGCGCGATCGACATCCCGTTGTCGTTGAGCAGGATGACGATCGGGAGCTCCATTCCACCGGCGTTGTGGAGCGCCTCGAAGGCCACCCCGCCGGTCAACGCACCGTCGCCGACGACGGCCACGACGTGGCCGTTCGGACAGTGGCCCTTTCGCATCGCCTCTTTCAGGCCGACGGCGTACGAGATGGCGGTCGAGGCGTGGCCGGCGCCCATTATGTCGTGCTCGGATTCGAAGATCGAGCAGAAGGGCGCTAGCCCGCCGTACTGGCGGATCGTGTGGAAGCGGTCGCGCCGCCCGGTCAGGATCTTGTGCGGGTACGCCTGGTGACCGACGTCCCAGAGGATCTTGTCGCGCGGCGAGTCGAGGAGGCTATGCAGCGCGACAGCGATCTCGCAGGTGCCGAGGTTGGCGCCGAAGTGCCCGCCGATCTCGCCGATCGTGTCGATGATCAGCTCGCGGATCTCCTGGGCCACCTGCTGCAGCTCGGATTCCGACAGCCGCTTGAGATCGGCCGGCCCGCTGATCGCGTCGAGTAGACGGGTGCTGCGCGCACCCGCCCCGTCGCTTTGCCGACGCTTGTCACCGCTCGCGCTCACGTCACCGTTGCCGCGCAAGAACGTAGTCCGCCACACGGGCAAGGTCGCTCGTGTCGCCGTCCGCTTGCGCGAGATGCGCACGCGCCCGCGTGTGCGCCTCGCGAGCCAGCTCGCGCGCGCGGTCCAACCCGAACACGCTCACGTATGTGACCTTGTGCAAGCGCTCGTCGGACCCGCGCCGTTTTCCCAGCTCCTGTTCGTTCCCGCTCACGTCGAGAATGTCGTCCACGATCTGAAAGAGCAGCCCGAGCTCGGCAGCGAAGGCGCGATACGGGATTGTGGCAGGTCCGTCGCTTCCTGCCAGGGTGAGTACGGACCCCACCGACGCAGCGATCAGGGCGCCGGTCTTGAGCCGGTGGATGCGCTGCAAGCGCTCGGCGTCGACTTCGTGTGCGCCGGCCGAGACGTCGAGAAACTGTCCCCCTACCATCCCCCGCACGCCGGTGGCGGCGATCAGTTCACGCACCGCGGCTAGCACACGCTCGGCCGGTCCCTGTTGGTGGCTCACAACGTGAGCGACAGCCTCAGCGAACAGCCCGTCGCCGGCGAGGATCGCGACGTCCTCGCCGAAGGCGACGTGGCAAGTCGGCCGCCCGCGCCGCAGGTCGTCGTCGTCCATCGCCGGCAGATCGTCGTGGATCAGCGAGTAGGTGTGGATCATCTCGATCGCCGCCGCCAGCGGCAGCACCCACTCGGGGTCGCGGCCGAGTGCCCGCGCCGTGGCGAGGGCGAGAACAGGGCGCACCCGCTTGCCGGGCGCAAGCAGCGAGTAGCGCATCGCCTCGACCAGCCGCTCGGTGCCGGCGACCGCGTCGAGCGGTAGCGCTGCGAGGTAGCTCTCGACGCGTCGCTGCAGGGCGACCGGGTAGACGCTCTCGACTTCTTCGGCGACGGGCACGAAGCGAGAGTAGTGGAGCCGCAGTGGCGAACGCCTAGAGGAGGCTCTCCTGCCCGCGCGGCCCCCCACGAGCCAGGGCCTCGACGCTCGCTGCGAGCCGGTCGGCGAGCTCGCGCGCTGTCGCGGCGCGCTCGCGAGCGAGCGCCAGCGTGGCGGGATCGAACTCGGGGTCGACGCTCGCGGAGGCTGAACCGCCAGGCGCAGCGTCGCGCCCGGACGAGCCGTCGCTGTCGGGCGCAGCGTTGTCTCGCGTCTCGGCCTTGCCCCCGTGCGCGGCATCGCCGCCCCGCGGGACCTCGCCGCAGTCCCGCGCGAGCGCTGCAGCGAGGGCGTCTACCGCCGCGAGCGTCCGCTCGAACACGTCGCCGTCAGCCACCATCGCCCTCAAGGTAGCGGCGACGGCGGCGCAGCGCCGAGCCGCGTTGCCGCGGGCGCGCCGCACACGTCGTTGCGGCCCACCGGCGGCGCAGCGCGCATCTGCGGCGTCCGCCGACGCGTCGCGGCACGACTCACTGCGACCCGCCAGGCACCAGGCCGCGCGCACGGGCGATGCCGGCCAGCACGCCGTTCACGAAAGCGGGCGCCTCGGCCGAGCAGTACCGGGTCGCCTGCTCGACGGCCTCGTCGATCGCCACCTCCAGTGGCACATCGTCGCGGTAGAGGAGCTCGTATACGGCGACCCGAAGGATGTTGCGTTCGAGCGGCGCGATCCGCTCGAGCGTCCAACCTTCGGCGTGCTCGCCGATCAGCGCGTCGATCTCCCGGCGGTGGCGGATCACGCCGTAGATCAGCTCGCGCGTGAAGGTGGGGGCGCGCGCGTCGACGAGCTCGTCGAGCGGCCGGCCGGTGACATCGTGCTGGTACAGCGCAACGACCGCCGCGCGCCGCTGGTCGCTGCGCCGCATCGACTAAGCGCGCGAGATGTAGGTGCCGGTGCGGGGGTCGACGCGCACGCGGTCGCCGACGTTGACGAACAGCGGCACCCGCACCGTGGCGCCCGACTCGAGCGTCGCGGGTTTCTCGCCCCCGCCAGACACGGTGTCGCCGCGCACGCCGGGTTCCGTCTCGGTGACGGTCAACTCGACCGCACTGGGCAGCACGACGTCCACCGGCTCGCCGTCGACCGACAGCACGTCGACCTCTTGGTTCGGCGCTATCCAGCGCAGCGCCTCGGCGACCTGCTGTTCGGGGATAGAGATCTGGTCGAACGTTTCGCTGTCCATGAAGTGCGCGTCGCTGCCATCGGCATAGAGGAACTGCATGCGCCGCGTCTCGGTATGGACCTGCCGGAAGCGCTCACCGGCACGGAAGGTGCGTTCGAGCACCGCGCCGTCGTCGAGCCGGCGCAGCTTCGTGCGCACGAACGCCCCGCCCTTCCCGGGTTTCACGTGCTGGAACTCGAGGATCCGGAACACTGTTCCGTCGACCTCGATGTGCATTCCGTTGCGGAAGTTGTTGGTGCTGACCTGCATGGCCTCCGAGGCGGTCGAAGGCTAACCACCGACGCCGCCGCTTGCGTCGTGCCAGGCGATACCTAGGGTCGTCGGGTCGAGATCGGCGGGAAGGCGCCCCTCGCCGGCGAGCTTGTCGAGATGCGAAGCGAGGTTCACTGCGGCCAGTCCGCGCAACGGTGGCGGCACGTCGAACCAGGCGCGATCGAGCAAACCCTGCTTGTCCCGCACCCCAGCATCGAGCGCAGCGAGCAGGAGCCGCTCGCGCTCGCGTCGATGGTTCAGGTACTCGTCGATCTTCGCGATCGGGTCCCAAACCGGCGGGCCATGGCCTGGGCAGAGAACTCGCGGCGCGCGTCGCCGCACCGTTTCCAGCGAGCGGATGTAGGCGGCGAGCGCGCCCGGTTCCGGGGGCACGATCACCGAGCCACGTCCTGCGACGAGGTCGCCGCACAGGCAGATGTCGCCCAAGAAGAGACAGACGTGGTCGCGCGCGTGCCCAGGAGTCCACTCGACCGTGAACGGTCCGACCTGGCGCGGGCCGTCGGCGCCCCCGGCGCCGGGCACGACCACGGCGACCCCGCCGGCAAGTTCGGCGAGCGCTTCGGCGCCCTCGCAGTGATCGGGATGTGAGTGGGTGACGACGATCCCCGCCACCGTGCCGTCCGCAGCTGCCAAAACCCGGCGCAGATGTCCCTCATCGGCGGGCCCGGGGTCGACCACCCAACCCTCGACGATGAACGTGTTCGTTCCCTCGAGCGTGAGAGGCGACGGATTAGGCGCTACGACACACCGCACCGGCGGCGGCCAAGTTGCCCCGGCGGGGCTACGCCGCTGTATCCCCCTCGCCCGTGTCACACTCGCCCCCACGATCGGCCGCGCTGCAGGAGTTCGTGCAAAATGTTGCCTTCCTCTGGCGTTACGGGTACTGATTATGTAGCGCTTCGAGAGCCCCACGCCCCCACTGCGGGTCGGCGGCTCTCCTGTAGCGGATCGGAGTTCGAGGGAGAGGCGGACCAGATCAAATGGCAAAGCAGGCGACGGCAGCGCACGCAGACACGCCCCGCGTGGCGAGTTCCTCGTCCCCCAGCCCCGTTGGTTCCATGGTCAGGGGCCGTCGTGGACGCGTCGAGGACGTTCTCTCGATCCAACTGCCAGGCGGCCCGCAGGCGGCTGCGCAGGCGCGCCGAGCGCTGTGGAGGCTGCGCGGCGATCTCGACCCGCCCCTGCTCGAAACGGCCCGGCTGCTCGTGACGGAGCTGATCGCGAACGCGGTCAAACACGCCCGTTCGGCGACGATCGAGATGAAGGCCGCGGTCGGGCGGCGCAAAGTGCTGATCGAGATCGCCGACGACGGTCCCGGCTTCGAGCACGTGCCGGCGGGCGCCGACGACGACCGTGCGTCGGGTTGGGGCCTTTTCTTGGTCGACCGTCTCGCCGATCGCTGGGGTGTCACGCGCGAAGGCGGTCGCACCCGCGTTTGGTTCGAGCTGAAGCGCGCCTAGCGCGAGCGCTTGGAAGCGGCGCGGCAGGCGCGCTCGACAACCGACCGGCGCGAAGCGAGTTCGGCCCGTTGTCGAAGCACGGCCAGGCTCTTTTTTGTGCGCCGTACAAGCGCCCGGGCGGCTGCGCACGCGATCCTCGGGTCCGACGCTAGGGACAGCGACCAGGAGCGAGGTTCAGGGCAATGGCAGGGCACAGGTTGTTCACGTTTCTGCTGACGGGGTCGCGGCGCGCAGGAGCCGGCCCGGCGCGGGCTGCCGAAGCGGCGCTCGCGGGTAGCGATGCTGGGCCGGGCCGGGATGCCGGCTTCGGGCGGCGTCCTTCGCCCGTGCCGGATGCCGAGGCCCGGCAGGAAGCCGGGCGGGTGCGGACCGCCACGACCGGGTCGCGTGGACGCCAGAGCGGTCTGCGCGCGCGTCGCGTGCGCCTCGTCGAACTCGGCGGCGGGGAAGGTGGCGCGCGGCGTTTCGCGCTCGTGCGCGCATAGAGGCGCCGCGCTAGGCAGGATCCGACGGCGCTCGGCGCGCTCCGCGACCGTTAGCGCGCTCCGGCAGTGGGATCGTCGACTCTTTCCTGCCACAGTCGCGGCGGCTCGTCGCTCGGAAGGCGGGAGACCGGGCGCGCAGCGGTTGGGGTAGCGCCGCTCGTTGACGCGCCGGCGGCAGGTGGAGCGCTTTCGATCTGCCCGAGCAGAGCACGCAACCGCGCCGCAGCCGTCGGCGCGTCGTCACCGCGGTTGTTGTTGAACATCACGTGCACCGCGCGCGCCTCTCGCGCCAGGCGGCGGGCGCGGGCGGCGATCTCGGCGAGCTCGTCGTCGCTGTAGCGCCAACCGAAACGCTCGGCGACCGTGCGGCCGCGCAGATAGCCGTCGGTGTTGCGGCCGTGCAAGCGCATGTAGGCGAGGTCTGCGCAAGTGACGGCGTCGAGCGGCGGCATGATCGTGACGTGGTCGCCCGGCGGTGCGTCGACGCAGACGAACGTCGCTCTGCGCTCGCGGAACCAGGCGAGCGTGTCGCCCAAGCGTTCTTCCCCGACCCATTTGCGATTGCGCAGCTCGATCGCGACGTGGTGCGGGGCGAGGGCGTACAGCAAGCGGTCGAGCTCGTCGAGCGCGAAACGGTCGGGATCGAACGCCGGCGTCAGCTGGACCAGGATCGCGCCGAGCTTGCCTTGCTCGGCCAGGGGCCGGACCACGTCGGCAAGGCGTTCGGCGAGACGCGCCTCGAGTTCCGGCGTCAAGAGCACACGGCCGCGGGCGTTGGTTTTCGCGATGCCGCGAAGGTCGCGCGGCAGCGAGGCGGGCGGCGCTGCGTGGCGCGACAACACGCGGTGCGCCTTGACGTCGAAGACGAACCCGGGCGGCGTTTCCTCGGCCCAGCGGCGGACGACGGCGCGGCTCGGGAGCGCGTAGAAGGTCGAGTTGACCTCGACGGCGGCGAAGCGCTCGGCGTACCAGCGCAAGCGGTCGCGCGCTGGCAGATCGGGCGGGTACCACTCGGCGACGAAGCCTGGGTCGGCCCAGCTAGAGGTGCCGACGAGGATCGTTCCCTGCGGCGAGGTGTCGGTTGCCACGCCCCCGACGCTAGCGCCAGCTGGCGCGGGCGGCGTGGCGGCTGGCGGCGGCGGGGACGGTGTCGGCACGCGGCGGTGCGCCCGACCAGGCGCGCGCTGGTTCCAACAGGCGGGCGCGGCGAACCGTGGGCGGTTCGAACGCGAGCCGCTCGAGGTGTTCGCACACCACATGGGTCGTTCCGCTGCGCCGCTCTACCCGACCGACGGCGAGCAGCAGCGGCTCGCAGCGCACCACCAACCGCTGCCGCTCGTAGAGCGGGGGTGGAACGACAAGGTTGATCGCCCCGTGCTCGTCTTCCAACAGCAAGAAGGTGACCCCGCGCGCCGTCACCGGACGCTGGCGCACGATCACGAGTCCGGCGCAGCGCACGCGCTCGCCCTCGGGAGCGCTGTCGAGATCGGCACTGGAAAGCACGTCGCTGGGCAGACTCGGCCTGATCAGTGCCAGGGGGTGCTCGCCGAGCGAGAATCCCAGCGTGCGATAGTCGGCGACCATCCGCTGCCACTCGTCGAGCGGCGGCAGCGAAGGCGCGTCTGGCCACTCCAAGGGAAGCCGCCTGCCGCTCTTTCGCCCAGCGACCACGCCCGCTTCCCACATAGCCCGCCGCCGGCGTTCGTTCGCCGGCAAGTCGCCGAACAAAGCGTCGCACGCGCCGGCTGCGGCTAGGCGTTCGAGCGTCTGCGCCGAGCAGCCCGTGCGCGCGGCAAGATCGGCAAGCGAGCGGTAAGGGCCGTTGCGGTCGCGTTCGGCCACCACTTGTTCGAGCTCCGCGAGCGCCACGCCGCCCACGTAGCCGAGACCGATCCGCACGGCGAGCACCTCCCCACTCTCGCCAGCAAGGTCCTCGCTCGCGCCGATCCGCTCGACGCGACACTCGAGACTGCTGCGAACAACGCATGGCGGTTCGACTCTCACCCCCCGCCGGCGTGCCTCGCGCACGAGCGAGTCCGGCGGGTAGAACCCCATCGGTTGCTCGTTGAGTAGTGCACAAAGAAACTCCGGTGCGTAGTGCTCGCGCAGCCATGCCGACTGGTAGGCGAGCAGCGCGAAGGCCGCCGCGTGCGCTTTCGGGAAGCCGTAGCCCGAGAAACCGACGATCTGTTGCCAAACCCGCTCGGCGAGCTGACGACCGGCACCGCGTCGACAAGCACCGGCGATGAAGCGGCGGCGGTAGACCGCCAGCTCGTCGTGCACGCGGCGCCGGCTCATCGCTCGCCGCAGCCCCTCGGCCTCGGCGTGGGTGAAGCCAGCCAGCAAACGCGCCACCTCGAGCACCTGGTCTTGAAAGACGATCGCCCCCAGCGTGTCGGCGAGAGCGCGCTCGAGTGCAGGGTGCTCGTAAACAGGCCGGTAGGAGCGATCGCTACGCAGCCGCTCGCGACGCTCGAGGTAGGGATGGACGGCGCCACCTTGGATAGGCCCCGGACGCACGAGCGCCACCTGCACCGTCAGGTCGGCTAGCGACTCGGGTTGTGTGCGCTTGAGCATCTGCATCTGCGCGCGGCTCTCGATCTGGAACACGCCGAGGGTCTCGGCACGTTGGATCGAGCGCCAGGTGGCGGGATCGTCGTAGGGAATGCGCGAGAGGTCGATGCGCTCGCCGCGCGCTCGCTCGATCTCGACGACGCAGCGTTCGACCGCCGACAGCATCCCCAGCCCGAGCAGGTCGATCTTCAGAAAACCGGCGTCGGCACAAGAGTCCTTGTCCCACTGGAGCATCCAGCGCCCTTGCATCGACGCCGGTTGCAGAGCGCAGAAGTCGGTCAAGGGACGGGTAGAGACGATCATGCCGCCCGGGTGTTGGGTCACGTGGCGGGGCAGGCCGTGAGCCTCGGCGACGAGCTCCACGAGCGCCCGCCAGCGTGGTTCGCGAGCGCGCTCCCCCACCAGCTCGGCAACGTCGGAAGCGATCTCGTTGCCCTCTCGCCAAGGTTCGAGAGAGCGCGCCAACCGCTCGATCTCGGCGCGCGGCAGGCCGAGCGCGAGCCCCATGTCGCGCACCGCCGAGCGCACCTGGTAGGTGGCGAAGGAGCAGACCAGCGCCGAGCGGTCGGGGCCGTAGCGGTCGTGGACACGCTCGATCAGCCGGTCGCGGATGTCGCGGGGAAAGTCGAGGTCGATGTCGGGCAGACGCGTCAGCCGCTCGTTCAGGAAGCGACCGAGCACGAGACCGTTGGCGATCGGATCGATGTGCGACAGACCGGTCAGGTAACAGACGATCGAAGAAACGCTCGATCCGCGACCGCGCCCCGGAGCGAGCAGCGCCCGGGCACTCTCGTCGCCGCGCACCTCGCGCGCCACCTCGCGAGCGAGCTCGAGCAACTCGTTGTGCAAGAGAAAGAACCCGCACAGGCCGAGCTTGGCGATAACCGCGAGCTCTTCCTCCAACCGTCGCTCGGCAGCGCGACGGTGACGGTGGCCGGTCGGATAGCGGCGCTCCAGCTCGCAGCGACAGAGCTCGGCGAGGCGGCGCCCGGCTGTGGGATCTTCGCTACCGGGGTAGGTGTAACCGAGGTTCTGGGCGGGATCGAACTCGATCCGCTCGACAAGTTCGAGCGTCGCAGCCAGAGCGCGGGGATGGTCGGCGAAGCGCTCGGCGAGATCCTCCAATGTGGCCAGCACGTGAGCGTGGTTGCCGCGCCTCTCGGGTTCGCAGTCGTCGAGCGAGCGCCGCAGTCGCGCTGCCACCAGCGCATCCTGAAGACGCGCTCGCCGCGCGATGTGAGCGTGAACGTTGCCGGTAGCGACCACGCCCACGCCGAGATCGTCCGCCAACGCGGCGAGCAGGCGGTTGCGCTGGCGGTCACGACGCCAGAGCGGTCGTTGCAACTCGACCAGGAAACGCTCGCGGCCGAACGCCCGCAGCAACCGGACAGCGACGGCGCGCGCCGCCGCCAGATCACCCCGCTCGACGCGTGCCGCCAGCGCTCCCGACCGAGCGCAGCCGCTCAGGCAGATCAAACCCTCCGCATGACGTTCGAGCTCTTCGAGCGTTACCGCCGGGCTGTCGGAGAGAGGGTCGAGCGGTGGACGTGCGCGGCCGAGACGGGAACGCCACCGCCGCTCGCCCCCGCTCGCCCAGCGGCGCGTGCGCCGGTGAGCGAGCGTCACGAGCCGACAGAGGTTCGACCAGCCGCGACGGTTCTGGCAGAGCAGCGTCAGATGGTGGCCGTCGGCGAGCGTGAGCTCGGCCCCCGCTACCGGCCGAAGACCGACACCGCGCAGCGCGATCGCACCCTCGAGAACTCCGTAGACACCGTCGTGGTCGCAAACTGCCAGCGCTTCGTAGCCGAGCTCGGCAGCCCTTGCCGCTAGCTCGCCGGGCAGCGAGGCACCGTCGCGAAAGGAGTACGCGCTGTGGCAGTGCAGCTCCGCATAGGCGGGCCGGCGCTGGCGTGCGTTCATGCCCGTTGCGCGAACCAACGCCCCTCCTCCTCGAAACAAACGACATTGCGCCCGCCGGCGAGCACGAGCTCGAAGTAGCGCCGCCGCAGCGGACGCGCAGTCCACCAGCGGTCTTCGACGAGCCACTCTTCGCGTACCGCAACGACCGCAGCGCCCGCGATCGCGCGCGGCCTGCCGTCAGCACCCACGCGGACGGGGCCGAGCGGTTTCGGTTGTGCTAGACGCCGGATTCTCGCCATCGCCGTCACCGCTCGGCGAAGGGAACGAGCAGCGCACGCCGTTCGGGAACGCGCGCCTCGGGATCGACCTCGAGCACGCGCAAGAGCGCGTCGGCCCCGAGCGCGCTGTGCACTTGCCGCACCGCTTCACGCAGCCGTTCGCGACGGCGTTGCGAGGGCGTATCGAGCCCGGCGAGGGGCAGCTGTTCGACGGCAGGGGGACCGAACTCTTCAACGACCAGTCGGAGCTGGGTGGCCGGTGCGGGAAGATCGCTCAGGCGGCGCGCGACTATCGAAGCGAGAAGAGCAGGGTCGGCGGTGGGACGACGCGGGACGATCCGTACCCGCCAGCTGCCTCCCTGCTCGAGCACAGCGGTCAGCACCACCACACGCACGCTGCGACCGAGCCGCTCGCGGCGTGCCAGCAAGCGTTCGACGAGCACTGTTGCTGCCCGCTCCAGCTGCAGCCCACACCCTGGATCGGGAAGATCGATCGCGACACTCAACTGCCGACGCGGTCGGCGGGGGCAGAGCGGTGTGTCGCGACCGAGGGCGAGCTCGTGGGCGAGCATCCCCTCGGGGCCGAACCGTTCGGCCACTGCCGCACGGGGCAGCGCGGCGAGCTCGCCGAGCGTCGCCACACCGAGCTCGCCTAGCACCGTCGCCAAAGTCGCGAGCTCCGGTCGCAACGCGAGCGTGCGCACAGGCTGACGAGCGAGAAAAGCCGCGGCCTCCGCACGCTGCACGACAAGCGACGCCGGCAGCGGCGACCTGTCGGGATCGTTCAACAAGGAGCGGGCGCCGAGCATCTCCTCGACGATCCGCAACCGCTGGCCGAGGTCGCGGCGAGCCGGAGCCACGAGCGCCGCGACGTGCGCGCAGAAACGCGCCGGTGCGACCCCCAGCCGGACCGCACCGAGCGCCGCGCGCGCCCTCGTGAGCAACCCCGCCAGCTGGCCGCCGTGCAGCGCGATCAGCCCGTCGGCGAGAAAGAACGCGAGTCCTGGCTGGTCGGACTCCGGCTCGGCACCGAGCTGCTCGAGGGCGTCGAGCTGCTGCTCCCAGCGCGCCGCGACGAGCTCGGGATCGGGATCGACAAGGCGCAGATCGGGGCAGCGTGCAAGCGCCTCCGAAAGCTTCGTTCCCGGGGTCACGCCGCGTGCGCGAGCGGGAGGCGAGACCTCCCCCACCCCTTCACGGCCGGGATCGGTAGGCGCTACTGCCAGCGGCTCGGCGAGCAGCCGCTGGCGACCGCCGGCCAGAACGGCGAGCTCGAAATCGGAGACGAACGCGCAGACGACCGTCTTGTCGCCCACGTTGCTGCGGCCAGCCCCCTCCATGGCGAACATATGTTCGCCATGCGGTCGGACGGAAAGCTGCGCCCGCCCCCGCGCGCCGAGCGCTGGAGGAACTAGTCGATCTCGGTGAGCTCCTTGTCGATACCGCTGAGGACCCTCGGCGAGTCGCCCTCGACCACCACCAGATCCTCGATGCGCACACCGAAACGCCCCGGCAGGTAAACACCAGGTTCGATCGTCACCACCTCCCCGCCCTCGAGCTCGCCCTCTCCCGCTCGCGAGAGACGGGGTTCTTCGTGCACCTCGAGACCGACCCCGTGCCCGAGCCCGTGCCCGAAACTATCGCCGTAACCCGCCTCCTCGATCACCGTCCGCGCTATACGGTCGAGCTCGGCACAGCCCTTGCCGGCACGGACCTCGGCGAGCGCCGCACGCTGCGCCTCGAGCACGAGCTCGTAGACGCTGCGCTCGTCGCTACCGATCGCTCCGACCGCGAACGTGCGCGTGCAGTCCGAGCAGTAGCCGTCGAGCTTCGCTCCCCAATCGAAGAGCAGCAACCCCCTTCCCTCGACGCGCGCGTCCCGGCGCGGCTGGGCGTGGGGCAGCGCCGCGTGGGCGGCGAACGCGACGATCGGTGGGAACGCCAACCCCTCAGCACCGAGCTCGCGCATCGCCCGCTCGAGCTCCCACGCCAGCTCGCTCTCGCTGCGCCCGCCGACCCCTTGCTCGAGCACGCGCCGTAGCGCCGTGTCAGCGAGCTCGGCGGCGGCCGCGATCGCCACCACCTCGCCTTCGTCCTTGCGCTTGCGAAGCGCCGCCACGAGACCCGTGACCGGCACCAGCTCGACCCCCTCGCCGACCGCTTCGCACAACCGGCGGTGCGAGCGCACCGTCACCTGAGCCTCGTCGAAGGCGACTCGTCCCGACACGAAGCGCGCCAGCGCGCGCGCCATGTCCTGACTCTCTTCGACGACCTCGAAGCCGCCACGCACTTCGGCGCGCGCCTGCTCGGTGTAGCGGAAATCGGTGACGAGCACGCGGCGTTCGGGGCCGACGACAAGCGTCCCGTTGCTGCCCGAGAAGTTCGACAGGTAGCGAACGTCGGCGCGGTCCGTGACGAGCAGCGCGTCGAGCTGCTTGTCGCGCAGCGCCGCTATTAGCCGCTCGACACGGCGTGCGAAGCGCTCGTTCGCGTCCACCGTGGTCGCGCCCACCGCCGTGCTCACCGCCCGAGCCTGAGCTCGCGGGCGATGATCTCGAGCGCCTCGCGGTAGCCCTCGACACCCTTGCCCTGGACGGTGGCGATACAGAGATCGCGGATCACGGACCGCCGCCGCCACTCCTCGCGCTCGTCGATCGCCGAGAGGTGCACCTCGACCGCCGGTATCCCTGCGACCTCGAGCGCGTCACGGATCGCGTACGAGTAGTGCGTCCAAGCGCCGGGGTTGAGGATCAGCGCGTCCGCGTTGTCGGCCACGCGGTGGAGCTGTTCGCAGAACTCGCCCTCGTGGTTGGTCTGGGAGAAAATCGTCTCGAACCCCAGGTCGCGTGCGTAGAGCTTGATGCGCACCTCGAGGTCGGTCAGCGTCATACCGCCGTAGTGCTCGGGCGATCGACGCTCGAGGACGTCGAAGTTGACACCGTGCATAACCGCGACTCGCGCACGCGATGGCGTCACGGCCGGTACACCTCCTTGATCGCAGCGAGCATCTCGTCGTCGGACAGCTCGTGCCCGGGCGTGACACGCCCGGGCTCCTCGACGAGCACGAACGGCACTCGCCCTTGCCGCCGTTTCTTGTCGCGTCGAACTAGCTCGAGCACCTGCTCGGGAGCGGCGCCGCTGTAGGTGGTCGGCAGGCCCCGTGCCGCCAAGAGGTCGGCGACCTCGCGCCGCAGGTGATCGCGTCCCGACAGACGCAGCGCGCACAAAAGGCCCACCGCCACCGCCTCGCCGTGACGGTAGCGGCGATACCCGGTCGCGGCCTCGATCGCGTGACCGACCGTGTGCCCCAGGTTCAAAACCTGTCGGCGGCCGGCGTCGCGCTCGTCGGCGGCTACGACCGCGAGCTTGGTGCGCAGGCAGCCGAGGATCACCTCGTCGTCGCTCGGATCGGCGCCGCTGCGCACGCGCGCCCACAGCCGCCCGCCGGCGATCAAAGCTGTTTTCACGACCTCGGCGTAACCGGCCGCGAGCTCTGGTGCAGGTAGCGTCGCGAGCAGATCGGGATCGCAGATCACGGCGGCTGGCAGGTGATAGGCACCGACGTAGTTCTTCCCTTCGGGGAGATCGACACCTGTCTTTCCGCCGTAAGCCGAGTCGACCTGGGCGACGAGCGTGGAGGGGATCCCAACCCAGCGCGTCCCGCGCTGGTACACGGCGGCGCAGAAACCGGCGAGGTCGCCGACCACTCCCCCACCGAAAGCGACGACGATGTCGCCACGCTCGCACCCGGTGCGAGCGAGCTCGCGCAGCACCTGCTCGGCCTGCGCCAGCGTTTTCGACTCTTCCCCGCCGCTCACGGCGACCGTGGCAGCGGCGGCGGGCGGCCGGTGGTGTTCCACTAGGGCGGTGTCGGCGACCAGGAAACGGCGTCCGTCGACGGGGTAGAAGAAGCCGCTTGCGACCAGTCCGCGCGCGAAGAACACGGGGTGGTACCCGGACGCCGCCTCGGCCCAGACCATGCGCGTGCCGCGCGGCGCCGCCGCCAACTTCTCGAGCGCGGTGAGCGCACGGCGCAGCGATTCCCGGCGGCAGTAGGCGGGAAAGATCGCGTCGGCGACGCTCTCGTAGAGGGGACGGCGCTCGCGCTCGAGTTGTTCGAAACGGTGGCGGTCGCGCGCCAGCGGCCGTGTGCCTCCCGAGGCCCGCCGCCACGCCTCGGCGGGGTCGACCTCGATGTAGACGACGGTGTGCCGGGCAAGCTCTTCGCGCACCCGCTCCGAGGTAACGGCCCCGCCGCCGAGCGCGATCACGCGCGCTGCGGGATCGGCAAGCGTGCGCAGCACGACGCGCTCCTCGACGGCGCGGAACGCCGCCTCGCCTTCGCGGTCGAAGAAGCTCGCGATCGACTCGCCGAGCTCTCGTTCGATCTCGCGGTCGGTGTCGACCCAGCGTTCGCCGAGCGCGGCGGCGACAGTGCGTGCGGCCGTCGTCTTGCCGGCACCCATGAAACCGACGAAGACGAAGGCGGAACGCTCTGCGGGTCTTGGCTGCGCGGAGCGCGCAGCGGTCGGCGCCACGGCGTGCGCGGGCCGCTCACCCCTAGCGACCACCGCTCAGCGCCTCCAGTCGATCCGCGTACGGTAGTGATAGAGCGCGGCTTTGACGTCGTCGACGTGGTCGCCGCCGAACTTCTCGAGGTAGGCACCGGCGAGGACGATCGCGAGCATCGCCTCGGCAACCACCGCCGCCGCGGGAACGGTGCACGAGTCGGTGCGTTCGCGCAGCGCTTGCGCCGGCTCTTTCGTCGCAACGTCGACCGAGCGCAGCGGTTTCGTGAGCGTCGGCAGCGGTTTCATCGCACCGCGCACGACGAGCGGCTCGCCGTTCGTCATGCCGCCTTCGAGTCCGCCCGCGCGGTTCGTCGGGCGCCAGTAGCCGCGCTCCTCGGACCAGAAGATCTCGTCGTGCGCCTGCGAGCCGACACGCCCGGCGACGTCGAAGGCGTCGCCGATCGCGACGCCCTTCATCGCCTGGATCGACATGATCGCCTGGGCGATCCGTCCGTCGAGCCGGCGGTCCCAGGAGACGTGCGAGCCGAGACCTGGAACGAGCCCGAAGGCGCGCACCTCGAAGACGCCGCCCAGCGACTCGTTCGCTTTGCGCGCGCGGTCGATCTCGGCGACCATCGCGGCGCTGGCGTCGGCGTCGAGGCAGCGCACTGGCGACTCGTCGACAGCATCGAAATCGGCGACCGCTAGGTCGTCTCGCTCCGGCGCCCGCACGGTGCCGATCTGCACCACGTGGCTGCGGATCTCGACACCGAGTTCGCGCAACAACACCTTGCACACAGCGCCGACGGCGACGCGGGCGGTGGTTTCGCGTGCGCTCGCGCGCTCGAGCACGTTGCGAACGTCGCTGTGACCGTACTTGAGCAGTCCTGGGAGGTCGGCGTGGCCGGGGCGCGGCAGGTGGACCTCTTCGATCTCCGCCTCGACCGGCCAAGGGTTCATGCGCTCTTCCCAATTGCGGTAGTCGAGGTTGTCGACGTGCAGGGCGAGCGGGCTGCCGAGCGTGCGGCCGTGGCGCAAACCAGCGCTCACGCGCACACGATCGCGCTCGATCTTCATCCGCCCCCCGCGCCCGTGCCCGAGCTGGCGGCGAGCCAGATCGCGATCTATCTCCTCGCGCGGCAACGCGAGGCCGGCGGGGATCCCCTCGAGGATCGCCGTCAGCCCGGGGCCGTGGGATTCACCAGCGGTGACGAAGCGGATCGTCATTGCGGGGAACCCTACCCCGGCTCGCGCGCCACAGGACTCCGAGAAAGGGGGGCGGGCCGGCAACCCGGACGGGCACCGGCCCGCTGGTCAAGGTGTGCTCGCCTCCTACTGGAGCGAGTACCAGTTGGGCGAGCCGTCGAACGGCGCCCACGGACTGTCGAATGGGACGAAGCGGTTGCAGGTCCGCGCTCCCGTCGACGGCAGGCAGGGGTTGAAGGGATTCACGCGACCGTAAGTGCTCGCGTGGTGCGTCGCTGGCGGGGCCGGCAAGCCCGACGCCGGCTTGCAGTCCGTGCCAGCGTCGCGATCGTCGAGCCCCGAGGCAGCGATCCGGCTTAGCTCCTGGATGTTCGGGATGTCGTCGCGGTCCTGGTCGTCGGCGCCGTCGCGCACACCGTCACCGTCACTGTCGGGGTTGAGGAAGTCAGTGCCCTGGTAGGCGAGGTAGTAGGACTTCTCCTGGGAGTAGCAGCCCTCCCAGTACCCCGGCTGCATCCGACCGCGAGCCTCGTCGTAGTTGGTGAGGCCGTCGGCGTCCTCGTCGCGCTCGGCGTCCGACAACCAGCCGTTCCCGTCGAGGTCGTAGAGCCGCAGTTCCGACGGCTCTTCGGTGCCGTTGTGGTTGACGTCGACGAGCCCGAAGGTGCCGTAGCCGGGGATAGCGACGTTCCGGTACCCGGCCGACGAGGCCCAGGACAGGAACTCCGACCACTTCAAGTAGCCGGCCGCCGCTAGCCCGGGCGTGCGCGGGTCGCGCGACGACAAGATCGAGTACTGCTCGCCGTCCGAGTAGGTGAGCGGGAACAGCGTCCGCGCGGCACCGTGCGCGACCGTGTAGTTCCAGGCGCGGTACTCCTCGGCCTGGGTGAGGCCATCGCCGTCGTAGTCGGTCGCTGCGTCGCTCGGGTCGAGCGGGTTCGGGTACGGGCGCTTGCCGGGATACGGCAGCGACGCGTTCGGCGACTGGTAGTCGTCGTTGTTGAGGTCGACCGCCGACTTGTACTCGTACCCGTCGCTGATGCCGTCGCGGTCGGTGTCGGCGACGCAGGGGTCGGTCTTGAGCTGCGCCTCGAGAGCGGCATCGAGCAGGTCGCCGTCGACGTCGCCCGAGCACACGGGCTGGGTGGTACCACCGCCGCTGCCGCCGCTGCCACCGCTGCCACCGCCCGCGCTAGCGAGTGGCGTGACGACTGGCGAGAGGCGTCGCGGCGTCCACTTCGAGAACTTGCGGCCCACTGCGACGCGCAAGGACAGGCGCGTTGCGCGCGGCTGGCCGCCGCTGACCTTGAGGATCTTCGCGACCGTGCGAGTCAACGTCACCACCAGCTTGCGCGAGCTGGCGCGCTTCGGCTTGACGAACGCGCTGCGTCCGCTCGCGCCGCGGAAGATCACCGTGTTGCGGCTCGCGCGGCTGCTGAAGTTGCGCCCCTTGATCGTGATCGTCGCACCGACCTTGGCGCGCATTGGCGAGACGCTCGTGACGACCGGCGTTGCACTCGCCGCCAGCGCCGGTGCGCCGAGCGCGGTGGCGCCGGCAAAGGCCACGAGAACGCCGAGAGCGATCCGTGCTCGCATTGGCATCACTCTCCTCGGTTGGCCGCGCGCTCGGCGCGGGTTTCGCTGGTTACGACCGTGACAAGATCGGTGAGGACGGGAAGCTCGAAACGGCGGAACATCTCGCCCGCACCCGCCTCCTCGCTTTCCGCATCGGCGCCGGCGCGCGCCGAGCGAGCGGTGGTCGACTGCTCGTCAGCTCGAGCGGACTTGGCGGACTTCGGCTCGATCTTCACGCGCCTGATCTGGTCGATCCGCAACAGGTACTCGTTGCCCTGGTCGTCGCGCAGCCGGTGCTCGTTACCAGGGCCGATGGTGAGGATCGCGCAGTCGTCCTTGGCCGGCTTGCAGCTGCCCTCGCCGGACGTCTTCTTGAGGCTCGCGTCGACCAGGAAGACAGCGTTGTCGCCGGCCCCTTCGACGCCCAGCAAGATCAGCTGCGGGCGGCTCTCGCTCGGCAGCATCGCGAGCTTGTCGAGACCGCGGTAGCGCCGTGTGTTGTCGACCTTACCGAAGGTGAGGTCGACGACGTAGCGGTAGCTCGCGGTGGTGCGCTGCACCTTGGTGGTGCCGCTGCCCCCGCCGCTCGCACCGCCACCGCTGCTCGCACCGGTGCCGCCGCTTGCACCCGTGCCGCCGCTGTCGCCAGCTCCGCCGGCGCTAGAACCGCCCGACGAGCTGCCGCCGAGGGTCGGCAGCGAGCCGCTGCCGCTGGCGCTGCTGCCGCTGTTGGTCTGGAAGTCGACGCCGCGCGGTGGCCGGAAAGGATCCCGTGCCCGGAAGGTGTCGAGCCGCGATCCGCGCGCGTCGTTCTCGGCCGGCTCGAGCGCGAGCTTCGCGAGCTCGCTCTGCGTGGGCGGCTGGACAGGCGCGACGCTCGTCGCCGTGCCCCCACCCCCGCCGCTGCCGAGCAGCAACACCGGCAGGGCGACGAGGAGCACCACCAACCCGAGCGCGACCGGAAGCAGCCGACGCTCGCGCAGCTCGTACCAGATATCGGTTAGTTGCTCCTTGATCGCTTCGCTCTTCATCGCTTCACCGGGCGGCCGTGGCGGCGGGCGTGGCGGTACCCGACGAGCTGCCCGTCGCCTGGTTTG